>JADWMG010000010.1 GCA_015767405.1 Actinomycetota bacterium | reverse complement strand
AAGCGCTCTACCAACTGAGCTATAGCCCCAAAGGGAACGGCGTACGTTACCAAGGCCCGGTCGTCCATCACAACGGTCAGCCCCACCGCGTTCTCGTGAACTTTTACCGACGTGTCGTCGTCAATAGTTCACGAGATCGGGGTGGGGGGCGGGGCCCAGTCGACCCTTGGAGCGTCCATGTAGAGGCGCTCGATTTCGTAGAACTCGCGGACTGAGTCGAGAAATACGTGCACAACGACGTCGCCGTAGTCGATCAGTGTCCACTGCGCCTCTCGTACTCCTTCAGTTCGTACGGGCGACCGGCCACACGACTCTTTCACCTGAGCCTCGACTTCGTCGGCAACTGCTCGCACCAGACGCACATTCGATGCACCGGCGATCACGAAATACCCGGCGATGGAGAGCACGTCGCCAACGTCGAACACCAAAATGTCGGTCGCGTTCATCCTCGCCGCTGTGCTGGCAGCAAGAACAGCGAGACCCTCCCCTGAGTCTTCCTCCACGGCAGCCTGCTCAGTCATCTGTTTCGACCGTATCTTGCACCACCACGGCCCCCTCGTCGTTCAGTTCGCGCAGATCTAGGTAGCCGGTTCCGAGAATCACGACCGCATCCACCCCGTCGAGCACTGTCGAGGAAACAACTACCACCGATTCACCGAAGAAGATCGAACCCGCCAGTTCCATGTCTTCGATGAAGCGTTTGTCGGATACTTCAATTCGGGTGACTTCCGGGGCTCCGTCCGCTGCTGCGGCAGTATCGATCGAGATGACGTTGGCCTGGAAGAAGAGCAACTCGCGCGTCATCTCTCTGACCAATTCCGACGATGATTCGAACAGGTCGCCGGTCGCCTCCAACTGTTCGTCGGAGTAGCGCGCCTCGATCCGGAACGACATCGCCGGATTCGGAGTGGACACCAACGCTGGAGAAATCTGGGCGAACACGAGCACCGCGTCAGCGCGATCGACCAACACGACGTCAGCGCCGGTTGGATTAGCAGACTCCAAAGGCTCGGTGACCGCGATATCGCGCACTTCGATGTCGCCCTCCCAGAGCCGCATCACAAGCTCTTCGACTGTGTCGGGAGGAATCGGCCTACCAAACTCATCGACATCAACCGGTTCCGCTGGCACCTTGATCGGCGCGGTACGAGCAAGCTGTGTCCACAACTCCACATCTACGGCGTGATGGTCGTACGAGGCACCTTCATCGTTCACCGCCGCTAGCGCCTGTGCCACCAGCAGCCTTCGCAACGTCTGCGGCCCGGCGAGCGCAACGATTCCCGAACCAAGCTGGCTCGAGTCGACGACGTCCTCGGGCAAGACGACTTGCAGCGATTCAATCGGGTCCAGGATCTCGACGAGTTCGTCCACGCCGACAACTGCCGACCGTTCGATGGTGATGGTCAGCATCTCCTCCAGCGGTTCAACGATCGACTCTGGATCATCGGCGTCAAAAAGTTCGGTCAAGGGACGTCGCTGTTCACCGAACCCAACAGTCCCGTCGGCGTTAACGGGAACAGTCACGATGCTGCCGCCTTGCCCCTCCGGAAGCAGGGTCATTATCACAACCGAGGCGAGCTGTCCTTCGTTATCGGTGACCGCCAGCATGGCGTTCGGCGTGTCGGGCAACGCCACGACGGGGCGCTCATCTACACCAACGGCCTCACCTTCCTGCGAGTTCGACAGGGTGATGGCCCCGACGACGAACAGCCCTGCCGCGACGCTGACGAGCACAAACCCTGTAACCGCTCCGACGATCGTTCGGCGCTTCCGGCGCTCAGGAATGGCAGTCACGCGTCCACACCGAAGAGCGATCGCGATTCGATGACATCGAGGACGGGCTGTGTAACCAGGTAGTCGAGCGGGCGGCCATCGCTGAACCGAGTCCGGAGATCGGTGCTTGACACTTCGAGGCGCGGCACCTCGACGCGTATCCAATCGATGGCATCAGGCAGCTCAACCTGATCACCAGGCCGGTCAATGACTACTAGCTGCGACAAAGCAACAACCTCGTCGTAACGAGACCACGTTCGCAGGCCGGCGGCCGCATCGTCGCCCACAATCGTGTAGAGATCGGCACCCGGATACTCCTGAGCAAGCGCCGCCAGGGTGTCCGCTGTATAGCTGTTGCCGCCCTGGTCGATCTCGTGGCGGCCGGGAACCAAACCGGGCACGTCCGCGACGGCGGCCTCAACCATCGCCAACCGATCGGCAGCGGGCGTGATCAATCTCGTACCCTCTTTCTGCCAGGGAACGTTGGCCACCATCAAGATCACGAGATCGAGTTGAAGAGCATGTCTCACGTTCACAGCAGTGACCATGTGGCCGACATGTGGCGGATCGAACGTTCCACCAAAGAGTCCCACTCGGAGCGGCTGGTCGGCGGGTCCGGGCACGATTTCGCCAGTTTATGTGTTGTTCAGGAAATTTCCGCACATCCGACCCCGCCAGCACTTGACAGGTCTGTTACTGTAAGTCGTTCCCCCATATACCCCCGAGTTCACGGTTTGAGTCGGTTTCCACCGGAAATCCCTCTTCTACGGCGTCCATCGCTCTGATCACCTCACCGAATATGCGCTTTGTCGTGCGTCTTCGGAAAGGTCACTGATCACCGCCGGTCGCCCAGGTGTGTCAAATGACACACCCCGAACCGGAATCAACAAGCACACGAACGGTTGTAACAAGCATCATGAATGACTCCATTGGTCTTTACCTGAACGACATCGGCAAAGTGGCTTTGCTCACCGCCGAAGACGAGCGCGAGCTCTCTCGCGTCATCGAAACCGGCCGCGAGGCCGCCGAACAGCTCGAAAACGGCAAGCGCAGCGCCGCCCTCAAGGCGAAAGTCGCTGCTGCTGCTGACGCAAAGGACCGGTTCATCCGCTCCAACCTGCGTCTCGTTGTGAGTATCGCCCGCCGCTATCCCCTCCCGCAGGGCATGGATCTGCTCGATCTGATCCAAGAGGGCAACCTGGGCCTCGAGCACGCTGTCGACAAGTTCGACTGGCGCCGCGGCTTCAAGTTCTCCACCTACGCCACATTCTGGATTCGCCAGGCCATCGGCCGAGCGCTCGACCAGAAGGCCAGCCTCATCCGTATCCCCGGTGACCGCTCCGCCAGCTTGCGCGCTGCTCTTCGTCAGGCCTCCGGCGACGGAGAAACCCTCGACCAGACCAACGCCGAACTGCACCGGCTGACCACCCCGGTCAGCCTCGACAAGACCGTCGGCGACGACGGCGATGCCACGCTCGGCGACCTCATGGCCAACGGCGACGGCACTCCCGAAGATCACGTGATGACTCTGGTCGATAGTGACCTACTCGACGAGCTGCTTGGCACGCTCGACGCTCGGGCCCGCTTCGCAGTCGAGTCTCGTTTCGGGCTTGTCGACGGTGAGCGCAAGAGCTTCCGCGAAGTCGGTGAACAGCTCGGTGTCACCGCCGAAGCCGCTCGCCGCCTGGTCAGCCGAGCAGTAGCCGGCCTCCGCGACGACGCGGAGAGAATCCTCGCTGTCTGATTACGAAATACGAATCCAGTACTGAAGATTCAAAGGAGCGGCCCCCTAAACGGGGCCGTTTCTTCGTTTTCTTGGGCGATAGCCTTGCGTCATGTCCGAAACTCGTGAGGCCTGGTCGCCGTCGTCTTGGCATGACCTTCCTTATGGCCAGCAACCCGCATGGCCTGACCCAGGTGCACTCGAACAAGCGCTGAAGCAAGTTGCCTCGATGCCACCGCTGGTCTTCGCCGGCGAAGCACGGTCGCTCCAGTCCGAACTGGCCCAGGTAGCTGCGGGCAATGCTTTCTTGCTCCAAGCCGGAGACTGTGCCGAGAGCTTCGAAGAATTCTCAGCCGACAACATCCGAGAGAAGCTGCGCGTCATCCTTCAGATGGCGATCATTCTCACCTATTCAGTCGGTGTGCCAATCGTCAAAGTCGGTCGAATCGCCGGCCAGTTCGCGAAACCGCGATCGGCGTCAACCGAGCAGGTCGGTGACCTCGAGCTGCCGACCTTCCGTGGGCACATCGTCAACGACGCCACAGCATCTGAAGCCGCCCGCATCCCTGATCCGGATCGGCTCGTGCAGGCATATCACCAGTCGGCGTCAACTCTCAACCTGCTACGGGCATTCACCAAAGGCGGGTTCGCCGACCTCTCACGGGTGCACTCTTGGACGCAAGAATTTGTGGCGACCAGCCCACAGGGTCGCCGCTACGAGCAGCTCGCAGCGGAGATCGACCGCGCTCTGTCGTTCATGCGCGCCTGCGGTATCGAAACCGAGGCAAACTCGAGCCTCGCCGAGGTTGACGTGTTCACCTCTCACGAAGCGCTGATCCTCGGCTACGAAGAAGCACTCACCCGCCAAGACTCACTGACGGGCAACTGGTTCGACTGCTCGGCGCACATGCTGTGGGTCGGTGAACGAACCCGCGAGCTCGACGGAGCCCACATCGAGTTCCTCCGCGGCGTCGGCAACCCGGTCGGGTGCAAAGTCGGCCCGTCAACTTCGGCCGACTACCTGCTCGAGTTGTGCGCGACTCTGAACCCGTCACGAATTCCGGGCAGGCTCACGCTCATCAGCCGGATGGGAGCCGATCTCGTCGAAGATCGACTCCGGCCACTGCTACGTGCAGTTACCGACGCTGGTCATCCCGTTGTTTGGGCTTGCGACCCGATGCACGGCAATACCTACAGCGCGCCAAACGGCCGCAAGACCCGACACTTCGATCAAATTCTCCGCGAAGTTGGCGGCTTCGTCCGAGCCCATCGAGCCGAAGGCACCTGGCCTGGCGGTATCCACGTCGAGCTCACCGGTGAGGACGTCACTGAATGCGTCGGGGGCGGCGACGCCGTTTCTGACGCCGACCTCGACAGCCGGTACGAAACCATGTGCGACCCCCGGCTCAATGCTCGCCAGAGCGTCGATATGGCCTTCCGGGTCGCCGAGCTCCTCCGAGAGTTCACCTGATTCGCCGAGGGCGGACCGAACTATGACTGCCCTCGACCTAACCAAGAACTGGCCCGTTCCGAACGTTTCGGCGGCGACGCTCCGAGCCGGCAAGGTCACGGACACCATCGGCGACGTTGACCGCCGGCAACGCCTCGCCTCGATCTCCAAGCCCTTGACCACCTGGGCGATGCTCGTAGCAGTCGAGGAGGGCGTGATAGGCCTCGATACGCCTGTCGGCCAGGATGGATGCACGTTGGAACATCTGCTGAGCCACGCTGGGGGCTATCCGTTCGAGGGACCGACCGCCATCGCCAAGCCAGGGCGCACCCGCATCTATTCGAACACTGGTTTCGATCTCGCCACCGAAGCAATCGAGCTGGCCACCGATATGGCATTCGCCGACTATCTCGACGAAGCCGTCTTTGCTCCGCTCGGCATGGGTTCCAGCGAGCTCCTCGGCTCGGCGGCCAAAGACGTCCACAGCTCGCTTGCCGATGTCTGCGCCTTCATCGAGGAGGTTCACACCCCGACACTCATCAGCGCCCAAACTGCCGATGGCGCCATAAACCTCCACTACCCCTCTCTCGCAGGTATCGTTCCAGGCGTGGGCCGTTACACACCGTGCCCCTGGGGATTGGGGTTCGAACTCCGCGGCGAAAAGCAGCCGCACTGGACTGGCACGCGCAACTCTCCACACACCTTCGGACACTTTGGCGGCGCGGGCACCATGTTCTGGGTCGACCCTGAAGTCGACGTTGCTCTTGTCGCTCTCACCGACCGGCCGTTCGATGCTTGGGCCCTTTCGGCATGGCCGGAACTGTCCGACGCCGTTCTCGACGAAGTCACAAACCACACCCAAGTTGCGGAAGCCGACGCGGTGGCGCAATGACCGACTTCAAACTCGGCGATCGAATCCGTTACGCCACGACCGACGACAATGGCTTCCCGTTGGTTCGTTACGGCTTCGTTGGAAGCATCACTAGTCCGGGTGAACCCGTAGTTGTGATGCTCGACGGCGACCTCGCCACTGACATCGTCGAGCTCGCGCTCATCGAGACTGTCCACATCTCCAATGTCACGCTGACGCTCAGTGGATCTGACCTACTAGACGATCCATCACTCCGGCAGGGCCTCGTCAACCTCTGGGCAGCAGAAGCCGAAAGCGCGGGCCTGCAGATCGCATCGCTTCAATGCATCGGTACCGGTGTCCGCGATTCGAATGAGGGCTATGCGCTGGCCGAGCTGAACAGCGGCGGCCACCGATACGTACTTCGAGGAACGCTGTGCATGCACCGATACAACGCCATCGTGGTCCACGCAGATCGACCGAACCGCTGGGAAGTTGCCTAGCGGGCTTGCCACCCCTTGACAAGTGCATTGTCATTATGACAATATACTTGTCATGGATGCCCTCGAACATCTCATTGACGAGATCCGCCTCACGTTCCACTCGCTGAGCGAAGTCGCAAAGCACGTCAACGACCACGACATCGACCCCTCCGCCCGAGCCGTCCTCGAATTCCTCTCGATTCACGGCCCCACGACGGTTCCCGACATAGCTCGGCGAAGGGGTGTCTCGCGACAACACATCCAGACCATTGTCAACGGCCTCGTTGATCGCGGCTTTGTGGTGCTGCAGCCAAATCCGGCGCACAGTCGGTCCCACCGGATCGCGCTGACAACTGACGGCACAGCCGTTATTGGTGCTGTCCTTGAACGGGAACGCTCACTTCTTGCCCCCTTCAACAACTGCCACAAGCCAACGACAATTGCGAGCACGGCGACCACAATCGCGAGCCTTCGCAAATTTCTCGACCAAATTCAGGAGCCCACGTGATCAAATCAAGCCTCATTCGCCAGTTCGGGAACCCGCATGGCACGCTCGGGCTCGTCGCCGGACGGATCATGGCAACCAGAGCGTCGAACGTCGAACGAAACCTCTGGATCGCCGAAGTCCTTGCTCCAGAGCCCGATGCCAAGATTCTCGAGATCGGCCACGGCCCCGGCATCGCCATCGCACAGATATGGCCGCAACTGACCACCGGGCACATCGTTGGGATCGATGTCTCGGAGCTCATGAGCAAGTCCGCAGGCAAGCGAAACCAGGACGGAGTCGATCGCGGTGTCGTCGAGTTCCGCACAGGCGACGCCCAACACCTTCCGCCAGATCTGCAGGATCTCGATGTCATCTACGGCGTCAACGTCTCGATGTTCTGGAGCGATCCGCGAGCAACGATTTCCCAACTGACCAAACGCCTCCGTCCAGGCGGTGCGATCACGCTGGCATACATGACACCGCCAACTGCCGATCGGCCTGCTCAGAGCATGGCCGAGGAACTCTCAGCACACTTCGATGCGACCGGACTCGTGCGCATAACAACAGCAACGTTTGACTTCGACCCGCCGGCAATCGCGGTCACGGGTCATCGCGCCGACTGAGCCGCCACCCCTCAGAAGCGCTGCCCGTCAGGAAAGACGTTCGATGATCATGGCCATTCCCTGGCCGCCACCGACGCACATGGTCTCGAGACCGATTGTCTTGTCTTCGCTCTGAAGGTTGTTGATCAGCGATGTCATGATGCGAGCACCGGTCATCCCGAACGGGTGGCCGAGGGCAATCGCCCCACCGTTCACGTTCACCTGATCGAGGCTGAATCCGAGGTGCTTGGCCGATGGGATCACCTGTGCCGCGAACGCCTCGTTGATCTCGACGAGGTCAATGTCGTCGGAGCTCATTCCGGCACGCTCCATTGCCTGGCGGCTTGCACCGATCGGGCCGAGACCCATGATCTCCGGGTTCAACCCGGAGAGGCCGGACGAAACGATCCGGGCGAGCGGTGCGAGCCCGAGTTCCTTGGCCTTGGTATCGCTCATCACCATCACGGCGGCAGCCCCATCGTTGAGCGGGCAAGCGTTTCCGGCAGTGATCTCACCGTCGGGGCGGAAGACCGGCTTGAGTTGAGAGAGCTTTTCGACGGTCGTGCCATCGCGAGGACCATCATCGGTCGAGACCACAGTGCCGTCAGGCAGCGTGAGCGGGGTGATCTCATTTTCGAAGTGACCGCGCGCAATAGCTGCGACGGCCCGCTGCTGGCTGTGTGCCGCGAACTCGTCCATCTCGAGACGGGTCACGCCTTCGATTTCGCGCACGTTCTCCGCCGTCTCGCCCATGGCGATATAGAAGTCGGGCAACCCCTCGGGCGGAGTCCAGTCGGGCTGGCCACCCTGGCTACGGAGACCTGTACGGGCGCCGGGCTCTTGGAAGATCGGGTTCGGAGCGGTGTCACTAGCCCCATTGCCATAACGGCTCACTGCCTCGACACCGGCTGAGATGAAACAGTCTCCCTCGCCGGCCTTGATCGCGTGGGCTGCCATCCGGATCGTCTGCAGGCTCGATGAGCAATATCGATTGACAGTGACACCCGGGACGTCTTCGAGACCCGCCAGTCCAGCAACGACCCGGCCGATATTGAAACCCGCCTCGCCTGCGGGCTGACCGCAGCCCATGATGAGGTCTTCAATATCTTCAGCTGAGACCTCAGGCACTTTGGCCATCAGAGCCGTCACGATCTGGGCTGACATGTCATCGGGCCGCAGGTCGACCAACGACCCCTTCATGGCACGGCCGATCGGGCTACGGGAGGTGGCGACAATTACTGCTTCAGTCATGCTCCGGATCGTACCGACCCAGTGGGTGACGTTGCGACCCTCGTCCGTCCTCGCAGATGTCCAGCGCTACGGTTGGGCGATGTTCGCTGGACCGCCCCGGTTGCCGCTGTGACGCGTCCTCCCTCGCCGAATCCAATCGCTGTTCTTGATGTAGGCGGCACCTCGATCAAGGGCGGGGTCGTCCGCGGCGAAGAGGTTGAACACACCAGATCGATCCCGACGCTTGCCAACTCTTCCGCGGACGTGATCTTCGAACAGTTGGCTGAAGCGACGAATATGGCACTCGGTCTCTCAGGAACCGGGACGGTTGGACTGGCGATCGGGTTTCCCGGGCCCTTCGATAGAGCAGCCGGTGCTGCGCTAATGCACGGACTGCACAAATTCGACTCCATCTACAGCATCGAGCTACGCCCTGGACTCCGAGCCCGGACCGCGGTTGGCGACCTGCCAATAAAATTTGTCCACGACAACGAGGCAGCAGGAGTCGGCGAAGCCGTCATGGGGGCCGGTCGCGGCATCAACCGCGTGCTTACGGTCACACTCGGAACCGGCGTTGGTACGTGCCTCACAGATCACGGAGTCCCCGTGCCTGCTCTCGGCGACCTCTCCATCAAACGTCTCGCGCTCCGCGAAACGCAATGGGGCAGAGCCGACGACGTGCTATCGGCACGCGGTCTAGCGACCCGGGTTGGCGTTGACACCACCGATCTGCGAGCGGCGGTCGACGACGGTGGGGTGGCGGAGACTGTCGAAGACCATGGCCGTCGTATCGGCACCTTCCTCTCCCCCGTGGTTGACGAACTCGGCGTCGACATGGTCGTGATCGGAGGAGGCTTAGCCGCTTCGTTCGATCTCTTCGGCCCGTCGCTCAGGCGAGCCCTCGGCTCGACGCCATGTCTCGCGGCCAGCCTCGGTGCCGACGGCCCCCTGCTAGGAGCCGCCCTCCTGGCCTTCCCCGCCAACCCTTCCGGTTAGCTTGAGCGCGACCTGTCCACGGCCAAGCTCACCGCAGAACCAACTACCTCGTGTCGACGACGCGGAAGGCTTCGGCGCTGGCGCCCTCGGGCAGCCCGTTGTCGCTGGCGATCGACTGAAACCACTCCTTGACCCGACTGATGGTGGCATCGGTATCTACGTGCTGGCTTTCGTGGCACCGTAGGGCTCTGATCTTGCGGTCGATCTGGCGAGTGATGTCGACCACTCCCCGATTCTCGTCGGCCGTGCCGGGGCCAAATGTGATCCAGACCTCGTCGACGTTCCAATCTGCTAGCTCGGCGCAGGGCATACCGGGGAAAGCAAACGGATTCCGAGCATCCGGATACACCGCACACATCGCGGCCTCCCCGGTTGCGGTGTGGTCGGGATGCGAACCATAGGTCGAATCCAAACTGCGGATCGGCGAGTGCGTGATGACAACCTGCGGACGGACCTGACGGATGACGCAACTGATGTCGTGGCGAAGCTTCATCGTTGCTTCGACAGTGCCATCCATGTACCCGAGGAAATGCAGTTCGGTGACGCCCACCTCGGCCGCAGCCTTGGTTTGCTCCTCTCGACGGATCATCGCCATCTCGTCACGCGGTATGGAGTGATCAAACCCACCTGCCTGGCCATCGGTCACCAGGCAATACACGACCTCGACACCGTCATCGGTCATGTTCGCGATCGTGCCCGCCGAACCGAAGTCGACATCGTCCGGATGGGCCGTCACGACAAGAAGCCGTTCAATCTCGCTGCTCGACAACATTCGACCAGTTAACGGGATTTCTCACCTGATCTCAACGTCCGGTTCAATCAGCCGACTGTGCCGGAGCACAGCATCATCTCTACAGTCGGAATCATGACGCCAAGCTCCGTGCCGCTCAACGACTTCGATCTGTCCGACGTCGACTTCTGGATTGCCGACCGCGCCTACCGTGAGGGCGCATTCAAGACACTGCGGGACACTCCTGGACTCGTGCACTACGAGGAGGCAGAGTTCGAAGACTCGCCGTTCCCGCGCGGTGCTGGCTACTACGCCCTCACTCGCCACGATGACATCTGGCACGTATCACGCAGTCCAAAGCTGTTCTGCTCGGGCCAGGGCTTCAACATCGGTGACGTCCCTCAAGAAATGAACGAGTTCTTCGGCTCGATGATTGCCATGGACGATCCCCAACACTTTCGGCTGCGCTCCATCGTGTCGAAGGGCTTTACCCCCAAAGAGGTCGGCAAAGTCGAGGAGTACGTGCACGACAAGGCGACGAGGATCATCGACCGCCTGATCGAGAACCACCCAGACAAGACCTGCGATTTCGTCGAGAATGTCGCCGCTGCCCTGCCACTCGAAATCATCTGCGACATGATGGGCATCCCCGCCGAGGACTACGCCAAGATCTTCCGGTGGACAAACACGATCCTGGGTGTCGGCGACCCTGAATTCGTCACCTCCTACGAAGATCTACTCACTCAGGCAATGGAGATGTCGACGTACGCACACGCGCTTGGCGAAGAGCGACGGGCCAGCCCTGCTGACGACATCACCTCAGTGATGATGGCCGCCGAAGTCGATGGAGAGCAGTTGACCCCACAGGAGTTCGGCTCGTTCTTCATCCTTCTGGTCGTTGCCGGAAACGAAACAACTCGAAATGCGCTGAGTCACGGCATCAAGGCCTTCACCGACTTCCCCGACCAGAAGGAGATCCTCTACAGCGACTTCGATGCCCACTCGAAGACCGCGATGGAGGAGATCGTTCGCTGGGGAACACCGGTCATCCACTTCCGGCGCACAGCAACCGAAGACACCGAACTCTCGGGCACCCCGATCAAGGAGGGTGAGAAGGTCGTCATGTTCTACAACTCGGGGAACCGCGACGAGCGTGTCTTCGACAACCCGTACAAGTTCGACGTCACGCGGCCGCTACAGCCGGCGCAGGTCGGCTTCGGTGCCGGCGGACCACACTTCTGCCTCGGAGCAAACCTCGCTCGCCGCGAAATGACCGTGATGTTCGACGAGATCCAGCGTCGGCTGCCGTCACTACGAGTGATCGGCGAGCCCGACTACCTGCAGAGCAACTTCATCAACGGCATCAAGCGAATGCAGTGTGCCTGGGACTGATCCTGCGGCGCCAAGCCGCACGGCGCTGGTGCGCCAACTGACAATCGCCGGGTGGCTGTTTCTGGGCGGATCGATCGGTTTGATCTCGTTCCAGCTGGAGAGGGTTCGATCGATACGAGGTTCCGGTGCAGCCTTTGCCGGTGTCTGGGATCAACGTCTCGAGGTTCTCAGCTTCCTGATGCTGCCGCCCAACCTCGTAGTTCTGGCTCCCGCCGCGCTCGTCGCGGCGACCGCCGGATGGCTCGCGGGACCCGAGCGTGACACCTGGCTAGTCACCCTGCTGCGGCTCGTAACCGGCATTGCCATCGCCATGTTCCTCATCGGAGTGGTTTCGATCATCAGCATCCTCCTCCGTGACAACACTGGTCCGAGCGAAATAGATGGTGTGTTCCTGAGGATCGGCGGAATGTCTCTGGCTGCGGGAATTGTCGTCCTCTGCAGAACGGCTGGAAGGTATCAACCCGCGATCTGAGAAACACCAGTAGCACTCAGGGGCCTGCGGTTCCGGTCAGTCCCGAGCGAGAAGACGAGCGCCGCAGCCGGAATGACGGTGAGCAGCAGGATCGCCTGAGAGTACGACCCAAGCCGGCTCTCGGCGACCGCCAACACCACCGGTCCGAGCGCAGTCGAACCAACTGTGAGGAGCGTGAGCGATCCTTGAATCGACCCAAGATGCTCCGTACCGAACCAATTCGGTAACAGGGTCGCCGCGACTGTGCGCACACCGCCACCCATTGCTCCGAGCATGATCGCGTAGATCACGACGATCAACCCGGGCTGAACGATCGTTGCCAGCAACATCGCGACGATCAGCAAAGCCATTCCAAGTGCCGGCAGGAACCGAGTACCGATGTGGTCGGCCGCGTAGCCGAAAGCCAGACCGGAGAGAGTGGCACCAATCACCTGGGGGATGAACAGTGCCGCCGCCACCGTCTTCGACAGGCCCGCATCCCCGAGAAGATCGATCTGGTGAAATATGAGAGCGGTACCCAACATCCCCGCAGCACCATTCACAGCGGCGAGCATCCAGAATGATCTTGTCCGCATCGCTTCGGCTCGACTGAACGATTCATCGGCGACAACTGTCGTGGAATCGGCGTCCACCCGGCGCGTCCCGGCGGGCAGGCTTCGAAGCCCAAACCAGGCAATCGGCACCACGACAGCAACAACGACGCCTGCAGCGACCAACCACGCATTACGCCACCCAACCCTCGAAATGACCAGAGCGAGAGCGACCGGGATCAGCGCCATTCCAGCCGCAGTCCCGGTCGCGAAGAGGCCGAGAGCAGTACCTCGATTGCGCACATACCGGATTGACACGGTGACGGTGGACACCAACCCCAGGGATCCCTGGCCGAGGAACCGGATTCCCATGAAGCCAACCGTCAACCACACCAGCCCGTTGACGAACGACATATTGACGAGCGCTACTCCAAAAGCCAGACCAACGATGATCTGTGCCTCACGCACTCCCCGGCGGTCAATCATCTTGCCAACAAACGGCAGCATCGTCGCCGCTAGCAACGTGCCTACGAGGTACGCCGCACTGACCTCAGACCTGGAGAGTGAAAGGTCATCGACGAAGTGGTCGATGAAGACGGAGACACCAATGGTCTGTCCCGGGCCCGTACAGACCGCAGCAATAGTTGCAAGGAGCAACACGACCCAGCCGCGGTCGGCAAATTCAGATCGCTCCGCGATTCCAAGGTCGCCAGCACCCCCTGGCGAAGCAGATCCAGCGGCAGAACCCGCCTCGGAGTCAGGCACCGAGGTCGCCGCTACGGAAATGCAGGCGGCAGAGCAACTCATAATGAACGGTGTCGCCGAAGAGTTGCGCTTCGGCTTCATTCGTGTCGCCGACCACGACCGTGTCGCCCTCGTAGACCACTTCACCGTTGACGACGCGCGCGTTGTGTGTCGCGCGGGCGCCACACCAGCATCGTGCCTCGACCTGGATCGGAGTGTGCTCGTCGGCAATCTCCAGCATGCGCTGAGTTCCTTCGAAGAGCCGACCACGGAAATCCGTCAGAAGACCGAACGCATAGACGTCAATCTCCAGATCATCGACCACACGAGCGAGTTGGTCACACTGTTCGGTCGTATAGAACTGCACCTCGTCACAGACCATGTAATGAATCGGCCAGTTCCGAACAGCCAGCGAGTAGAGGTCAAGATCCGGTGTCACTTCAACCGCAGGGGCCGCAACGCCGAGGCGGCTCGTAACCTGGCGCCCCTCGCGGTCAAGCGTGGTGAGCAACAAGCCATACAGCTGTCTTGTTGCAAGGTTGTGATGGATCTGCAACGCGACGGTGCTCTTGCCTGAGCCCATCGTGCCGAAGCTGAATCGTAGGGTCGCCATGCCGGATGCCGACCCTACCCGCCGGACTCCGACTCGTCTGCACCCTCATCTACGACTACGGCAGTGCCATCATCCAATCCACCGAAATCTGGATCGACCTGGGCTGGCCCGT
Organism: Actinomycetota bacterium; assembly: GCA_015767405.1. Classification (GTDB taxonomy): domain Bacteria; phylum Actinomycetota; class Acidimicrobiia; order Acidimicrobiales; family Ilumatobacteraceae; genus Sva-07. The sequence continues at coordinate 10,935 of JADWMG010000010.1, read as the reverse complement.
CAATCCGTTCGAGTTCGTTCGAGCCATCAGAGTTAGAGCACGACGCAACCACAAACAGAGCGAGCACGGACATCGCAACCGTTAGGGCATGCCGACTGGAAGAACTCACCAGGATGACTGTACGAGGTTTCGGAGAGTCAGAGCATCGCGCGTAGCGAATCGATGGTGTCAACGGGCTGCCATCACACAGGCCGCACCGATATGTCACTGACTGAGCGCTTCGGCAAGAACATCGAACAACGTTGACACGTTCAACAGTTTCGCTCGTTTTGCACGCGGTTTACGGCACTCGGCAACTACGGTGGAAGATGTACAGGCTCTGGCAACGGTGCGAGGGCGACAGGCCGGTCGATACTTCATTAACCGGCCGATGAACTCCGGAGAAACTACATATGACCGACACTGTCGAACGGTCGGATTCAGCAGACGACGATCGGGTGCTCGATCACCTCATCGTCCGCTTCGCCGGCGACTCAGGTGACGGAATGCAGCTCACAGGTGACCGATTTTCATCGGTGAGCGCATCATTCGGCAATGACTTGTCGACGATGCCAGATTTCCCGGCCGAAATCCGCGCGCCACAAGGAACCGTCAACGGCGTCTCTGCCTTTCAGGTGAACATCGCCGACCACGACATCACAACGCCGGGTGATGAGCCCAACGTTCTGGTTGCCATGAACCCCGCCGCGTTGATGGCTGACCTTCACCGCCTCGAAGTTGGGGGGACGCTCATTGTCAACGAGGACGCCTTCGACGAGCGCAACCTGGAGAAGGCGGGATACACCGAGAATCCGCTCGACAACAACAGCCTCTCGAATTACCGGCTACTACGTGTTCCGATGACCAGCCTCACAAAAAAGGTCTGCGCGCCGCTGGGGGTAAAGCCTCGCGACGCAGAGCGTTCCAAGAACTTCTTTGCGCTCGGGCTCGTGTCGTGGATGTTCACCCGACCGATTGAGCCGACAAAGGATTGGATTGGCGAGAAGTTCTCGAAGAACGAGAAAGTCGAGGCGGCCAACAGGGCGTCGTTGCTCGCCGGATACAACTTCGGCGAAACAACGGAAGCTGTTGGCATCCGCTACGAGGTTCGGCCCGCCCAGCTGCCCGCCGGGGAGTACACGAGCATTACCGGCAACACCGCCCTGGCGTGGGGCATCATTGCTGCAGGTCAACTGGCCAAGCTGCCAATCACGCTCGGCTCATATCCGATCACGCCGGCGAGCGACATCCTGCACGAACTCTCCAAACACAAAGAGTTCGGCATCCGAACCGTGCAGGCCGAAGACGAGATTGCCGCTGTCGGCATGGCCCTCGGCGCAGCTTTTGCTGGTCACCTCGGAGTTACAACCACCAGCGGCCCGGGCGTAGCGCTCAAGAGCGAGACAACTTCGCTCGCGGTCTCAATCGAGCTCCCACTTCTCCTCGTCGACATTCAGCGAGGCGGTCCGTCAACCGGGCTGCCAACCAAAACCGAAGCGTCCGACCTCAACATCGCGCTGTACGGCCGCCACGGCGAGGCACCTCTTCCGGTCGTCGCCTCCTACAGCCCGGCCCACTGCTTTTACGCCGCAATCGAGGCAACCCGCATTGCACTCAAATACCGCACCCCGGTGATCTTGCTATCCGACGGGTTCCTCGCAAACGGTTCCGAGCCATGGCTGCTTCCCGAAATCGATTCGCTGCCCGACATCTCGGTGCCGTTCACGACCAAGCACAACCACACCGGCGCCGATGGTGAGGAAGAATTCTGGCCATACCTGCGTGACGAGACCACGTTCGCCCGTCCATGGGCGATCCCGGGCACTCCCGGCCTCATGCATCGCGTTGGTGGGCTCGAGAAGAAGAACGGCACAGGCAACATCGACTACACCCCCGAGAATCACGAGCTCATGGGCGAGCTGCGCGCCGCGAAGATCGCAGCAGTCGCCGACGACATTCCTCCGACAACGATCAGCGGTGATCCTGACGCCGACGTACTCGTCCTCGGATGGGGATCCACATGGGCAGCAATTGACTCGGCAGTTCAGCGCACCCGGCGCGCCGGGCACAAGGTCGCGTCCGTGCACATAATGCACCTCAACCCGCTCCCGCCTGACCTGGAAGAGATCTTGAAGAGGTACTCCAAGGTGATTGTCCCCGAGCTCAACTTCGGCCAACTCACCAACCTGATACGAGGAAAGTACTTGGTCGATGCGCAGGCACTCACCAAGGTGCAAGGTCTGCCATTCAAGTCGCGTGAGATCGAAGTGGCAATCGAAGAGGCAATCGCATCGATCGCCAGTACATCCAACGATCAGAAGGCCAGTTCATGAGCACTGCCCAGGTAGCCGTCACAACGAAGAAAGACTGGACCAGCGACCAGGAGGTTCGCTGGTGTCCAGGCTGCGGCGACTACGGCATCCTGCTCGCGGTTCAGCAGCTCATGCCCGATCTCGGCGTCGCCCCTGAGAACACGGTCTTCATTTCCGGGATCGGCTGCTCCAGCCGCTTCCCGTACTACATGAACACCTACGGCATGCACTCGATTCACGGCCGGGCGCCGGCGATTGCAACCGGTGTTGCCGTTGCTCGCCCCGACCTCGACGTATGGGTGATCACCGGCGATGGTGACGGATTGTCGATCGGTGGCAACCATCTGATTCACGCACTTCGTCGCAACATCAAGCTCAACATCTTGCTGTTCAACAACCGGATCTACGGGCTGACAAAGGGTCAGTACTCTCCTACATCGCCGGTCGGCAAAGTGACAAAGTCGACTCCGATGGGCTCGATCGACCCGCCGTTCAACCCACTGGCCGTAGCACTTGGTGCCGAGGCCAGCTTCGTGGCCAGAACCCATGACCTCGATCGCAAACACATGATCGAGACATTCCGTGCCGCCCATGACCACGATGGAACCTCGTTTGTCGAGATCTATCAGAACTGCAACGTCTTCAACGACGGGCAGTTCGACCTGGTCACGAAAAAGCAGGCTCGCGACGAAAGGATGATCAACCTCGTACATGGCGAGCCGATCACATTCGGAGCGGAGCAGCAGCGCGGCGTCGCAATGGGTAGTGACGGGCAGCTACGCCTTGTCGAAGTCGCTGACGTCGACCCGAGGGACATTCTCGTCCATGACGCCCACCGACGCGACCCGTCGCTGGCGTTTGCTCTCGCCCGATTGAACTCTGACGACGATTCACCGACACCGTTCGGAATCCTCCGCGACATCGACCGGCCTGAATACTCGCACGCCGTCTCCGAACAGGTCCTCGCGGCAAGCGAGACCAAGGGTCCCGGCAAGCTAGAGAACCTGTTGCGTTCAAACGGTACTTGGATGGTCGACTGATCCTGCAAGAATGTCGACCGCTCTTGGATCAACGCTTCCGGCTGGTTAGGCCAACACGTTGGTGACCGCAGCGAAATGCATCGTCGCTGCCACGACCGTGATCACGTGCCACACCTCGTGGTAGCCAAATGTCGTCGGCCAAGGATCAGGCCGGCGCTTCAGCAGCACAGGAATCCCCACCGTGTATGCAATGCCACCTCCGACGATCAGCAGAAACTGCAGCAGCGTCAAGTTACGAACCAACGCGGGCCCAGCGATGAGCGCAACCCACCCCATGATTGGGTAGAGCGCGTAAGACATCCACCCTCCGCGGTTGAATGCGGTGAGTTTGAGCACCATGCCGACCAGCGCCAACGTTCCGACGATCGCCAAGGTCGGAATACCCCATTCAGGCGGAAGCGCAACCAGACATAGTGGTACGTAGGTTCCCGCGATCAGCAGATAGATCATCGAGTGATCTAGACGTTGCATGACAGCGCGGGCTCGCGGTGAGTGGGCAAGCCGGTGATACGCGGCCGAAGTACCGAACAACAGCACCAATGTCGCTGCATAGATCGCCGCTGCCACGTGACCAACCGCTCCGTTGGACACCAGAATGAGCCCGATGCCGGCCGGGATCGCGGCAAAGAAAGCCCACGAATGGACCCGTCCGCGCCACGCAGGACGCTTCTCGAGCAAGTACGCCGTTGTCACACCTCCCAAGCTAGCGCTCACCCCGCCCTCGTCTTCCGCGCGCCGTCACCCAATATGAGCAATGCACGCACAGAGCGCCAACATCGCTCACGGAACCCAACCACCTTCAAAGTTGATGAGCAATGCACGCACAGAGCGCCAACATCGCTCACGGCGGGTCGAGGTTCGCTATGTGCTGGTCGACCTGGTGACGAGGGCAACTACAGCGTCGCCGTACTTTTCGAGCTTGGCAGGGCCTATACCCGAGATTCGCGACAGTTCGGTTAGAGACGTAGGGGCCTGGCGCGCTATCGCCGCGAGAGTCTTGTTGTCGAAAACGACGTAGGCCGGTTTGCCGTCACGCAACTCGTTGCGCAACTCACGCAGCGCTTCGTATCGCTGCTGACCGGCGGGGTCGAGGTCGGCGAGCAGATCGGTCGGAGCGGCCCTCTTGTTCTGCGTTGCGACGGGTTCGGGACGGTGCGACGACACAATGCGACGCTCGGAAGGCTCGGTAGTAAGTTCAGCGACGAACGGGCTCGGCCGAGGACCTGTGCTGATCGTCGCCTGCCTGCTCGCCCGCGTAATCGCCACGTGGAAGAGCCGCCGCTCTTCTTCGACATCATCAGCAAGACGATGCGGATACTGCTCAATATCAGCGAGATGCACAACCACGTACGGCCACTCCTGCCCCTTCACGCGATGCACAGTGGACAGCACGACTCCAGTCGGCGACCTCTTGACGGCAAGATGGTCTCGGAGCCAACCTTCGAACGTTGCTGGATCGTCGTGCAGGGCCGCTAGATGCTGAATAGCGGTGAGATCATCGCCCTGAGCTGCACGGTTCATCCCCCGGCGATTGGCATCGAGCCCCGCGACCGAGCCCGCCAGCCCGATTTCGTCGACGAGTGTGAAGACAACATCGGAGGTCGTGGAGCCACCAGCCACCATCTTCTGCAGCACCTGGATATCGGCTGCGAACTCGATAACCCGTTCAGAATCACGCTGCTTGTTGAGACGAGCTGCCAGCTTGTTGAGGTCGACGACGCTCCTCTGTTCAGCGACCCAGTCGGTTATTCGCGGATGGAACGAACGCGACGGTCGCCGGAGCGCCTCGCGAATGTCGACGGGGTCGAGCCTTCCAGAAGGGCCGCCGCTCGCGAGACGAATCCAGGCCAGCACCGTGCGTACGGCGGTCCTGTCGGCAAACTCCAGCCCTACACCGCCACTCACCGGTATGCCAGCGGTCGCCAAGGCGACTTGGACTGGCGCAAGAAGTGCATTTACCCGCGTGAGAACCGCTATATCGGAGGTGGCAGCTCCTGCGGCGATCGCCGATTCGACGGCACCGCGTGTGGCTCCAACGGCATCAACGGCCGTATCCACCGCCCATCCGGATGGATCAGTCGATGCCGCTCGGATGGTTTTCGTAACCCGTCTGTGGTTGTGCCGAAGGAGCCGATCTACAACGTCAACGATTCCTGCTGGACAGCGATAGTTCACTTCAAGCGGGTGCTCCCCGGCACCCGGAAAGAGGCGAGCAAAATCGATCAGCCACGCCGGGTCAGCGCCGTTGTACCCGTAGATCGTTTGGTCATCGTCACCAACACCGAACACTGCTCCACCCGGCGATGACAACAGGCGGATCATCAGGAGGTGAGCAGGAGTCAGATCTTGGAATTCGTCGACGAGCATGAGCCGACACGCCCGCTGCGCCGTGCGTCGGGCGACAGGGTCGCTGAGCAGTACCAGCAGAGCCCGATAAATCTGATCGTCGAAATCGACGACGCCCTTCCGCTCGAGCGTCGCCCGGTACGCGGGCCACGTTGCAGCGAGACCGTCAACGTCGCCGTCGTAGCGCTGTTCAGCCTCGTCAGGATCGATCAGGCCGAGCCGGATTACGCTGAGTGCCTCGATCCAGGGACCGATCGGATCACTATTTCGTCGCCGCGGAAAGGAAACGAGATCACCGATGATGCGGCGAACGTCAGGTTCGTCGATGGTTCGCCAGGAACTCGGCTGCGACGCGAAAGGCGCGACGCCGTTGATGATTGCCAGCGCCATTGCATTCAGTGTCCGCACCTGGAGCCCAGAAATGTCGGCCGTGCGCTCCTTCATCTCCTCCTGTGCCCGCTTGTTGAATGCGACGAGGCTGACAGCCGATGGCGGCAAGTTCCAGTGCTGGATCAGATGGCGCGCCCGCTCGGTCAGTACTCGGGTCTTCCCCGATCCGGCTGGGGCAATAATGCGGGCCCCGCCACCGGAGTGGACGACAGCGGCCAGTTGATCGGAGGCCAAGTCGGCTTCGGATTCGTTCGGGCCCGGCGGCACGAGCGAGTCATGCTCGACCGCCACGGAATGCAGCACGGCCACCTCATCAATGGGCGGTACGTGGCGAATCGGGCCGGCGTCGAGCCACACGACCTGCCCGTCAGGCAGCGTGACATCCCCAGCCACGTCGGCATCCACTGGAGTCGCCCCTCGAGCGATCGCCATGTCGAGCGCGAACCAGGTCGGATTGCCAGGGTCGCGCCCGTCGATGGAGTTGGTCCACACGAGGTGGTGTAACTCCTCCAGCTCAAACGCGAACGTGGCACCTAGTTCGAACGGGGCGGCGTCGGTCATCAACATCGGTTGACGATCGAATTCGGCATCGAGTTCGATGACGAGCCGCTCCCCCGCCTGATGTGCAGCGCGCAGCTGCGTGAGTGCTTCGGGAGGGTCGGCGAGCGTTCCTGCGCTGACCACGAGCCGGTCGGCCAATGCCCATGGTTCTCCTACCTCCGAGCCAGGGCTGACAACAAGATTTCTACCGAGGGCATCGGGGCCAGGTCGAGCTGGGGCTACCCCCCGGGGCAGGTCGGCCGCAACCGAGATGGCCCGACTGCCACCTTGCGTCGCTGATGGCGATCGTGACTCGTCAGTTTCGGGTCGAGACTCGGCCACCGGTGCGAACTGCGGCTCGTCATCAAAATGATCCCCAAACGGGATGTTCGTGTCGTCTCCGGCGAGCGGGACGTCCTTCTGGCCGCCATCGGTCCAGCACTGACGAACTTCGGCTGGCGATGCGTGTTCACCGTCGCAATAAGCACACGCAATAGCCATGTATCGACCTTACCGAGGCAATCGCCGATGCGCACACATGTTCGATCGCAGCCGAGCGCCGCGACTGAACCGGCTCACCAAGCGATCTCGGGGAGTCCGTAGGTGACGCACAGACCTGCACCGTTGACGACAATCAACGATGCGACGATCGCAGCCACGGCAATGGACCGGAAGTGGCTATGCCCGTTGCTGTTCGGGACCGGCATATACCACTCAGGAAGCAAGTCGGTGCCCGGAGAAAGCCCGGCACCAAACGGCTCGACACCCTCGTCAATCGGAGCATTGGGATCCGCGGCGAGCGCTAGCGCGGTCAGCTCCTCGTCAGATATCTCAACGTCTTCAAGGGGCATGGCTCGATATTAGATCGTTCGGGCGCCCTGCCAACCCGCGCAGGACGAACTTTGAGCGGTTCCGGCGCATCGGTGTTGCCAGAGGGACTACAGTCGACAACGGGGTACTCAACAATGTTCGATATCTCGGCCCAAGCGGAAGCGTTGCTCGGCTCGGACGCGGTTGCGCATGTCTGGACCCAAAATCCCAATGGTTCGCCTCAGGTCTCCGTGGTTTGGGTGATCGCGCGGGGTGATGAGATCCTGTTCGGAACCGACGCCGCCAGTCAGAAGGCGAAGAACCTCCGACAAGACAGCCGTATTGTGCTGTCGATCGAAGATACCGAACGCAGCGAGCGCGGGTTTCAAAGACACCTCGTGGTTCGTGGCCGGGCGGAAATCGAGGCGGGGCCTGACCCCGCGCTGATGGACCAACTCGCCATGAAGTACCTCGGCTTGGAGAGGCATCCGCTGGCATTGCGTGATTCCCCGACCAGTGTTGTCGTGCGCGTCAAGATCGATCGGATCAGTGGCGTCGGCCCCTGGGTCGACGACTAAACACCTCGTTCTCGTGATCTATTACCGACGTCTGGTCGGTAATAGATCACGAGAACAAACGCGTATCGGCGGTGAGGTCAAGGCTGTGCGCAAGACTGCTGGCTATGGCTGACACTCGTCCCGAACTCGTACTCATTCGCCATGGCGAGACCGAGTGGAGCAAGTCTCGCCATCACACAGGCCGCACCGATATCCCACTGACTGAGCACGGTCGCCAGCAGGCGGTTCACATCGCCGACGCTATTGGAACGTTCGACTTCACCCATGTGTTCGCGAGCCCTCTGACCAGAGCGTGGGAAACTGCCGAATTGATCGGCCTCGAACCAACTGCCGACGACAACCTGTTGGAGTGGGACTACGGAAAGTACGAAGGGACTACCACGGCTGAGACACGTAAGGAAATTCCCGGCTGGTCCGTCTGGACGCACCCAATCATCGACGGCGAATCGATAGAGGATGTCGGATTGCGAACCGACGCTCTCATCGAACGAATGCTGGGTCTCGAAGGTCCGATTTCGCTCGTCGCCCATGCCCACATCTTGCGCATCTTGGGGGCGCGTTGGATCGGACTACCACCTGTTGAAGGCAGGCGATTCACGCTGGACACAACAACGATCTCGATCCTGGGTTGGGAACGCGAAAACCGGGCGATGCTGCGTTGGAACGATCCGTGCGGATGGGGCTGAACCTGAGGCCGAACTAGCGCTAGGAACAGCCGCTGGTGCTGCCGCAACTCGGGCAGGCATGACAACTACCGGAGCGGACCATGGTGATCCCACACAGCATGCACATCGGGGAGTCGCTGGCACCGGACGATGCAGCAGGTCGGGTCTGCTCGGTAAGGCCCAGCGTCATTTGTGCCTCGAGTTCCTGCGATGACGGGATCGACTTGGGATCGGAAGCGAGGTCGGACCCCTGGTTGGTCGGCGTGACCGTCTCTTCGACACCGGGCAACGTCGGCTGTAAACGTTCGCCGACGGAGAAGATACCGAGCTCGGCTCGCTCGTCGTAGCTCATGTACTCGATCGCCAGGCGCCGGAACAGATAGTCCATGATCGATGTCGCAAAGCGAATGTCAGGGTCGTCGGTCATGCCCGCCGGCTCGAATCGCATGTTCGTGAACGCCTCGACGAATGCCCGCAGCGGCACTCCGTACTGGAGGCCGTAGCTAACCGATTTCGCGAAGGCATCCATAACGCCGGCCATCGTGGAGCCCTGCTTCGAAACAGTGAGGAATACCTCCCCTGGCTGCCCGTTGTCGTACTCACCGATCGTCGCAAAACCCTTGCAGTCAGCCACTCTGAATTCGAAGGTCTTGGCAGTACGCGTGCGTGGAAGCTTCTGACGCACCGGAGTATTCACCAGCCGTTCAACGACATCTGCCACAACCGTGTCGGGGGTCGATTTATCGGACTTCGATGTCGACAAAGGTTGGCCGACCTTGCAGTTGTCGCGATAGATCGCCACCGATTTCAGGCCAAGCTCCCACGACAGCATGTGCAGGTTTTCGATGTCAGCGACCGTGATGTCTTCGGGCATGTTGACGGTCTTGCTGATACCACCCGACAGCAGTGGCTGAACGGCCCCCATCATTCGAACGTGACCCTCATAGTGAATCGTGTTGTCGCCCATCGAGCACGCAAACACCGGAACGTGCTCCTCGGACAGATGAGGCGCGTCCAGCACCGACATGTGCTCGTCGATGTGATCCACGATGTCATCGATCAGTTCTGGGGAGTATCCAAGATTGCGGAGTGCACGCGGAATCGTCTGATTGACAATCGCCATCGTCCCTCCACCAACAAGCTTTTTCGTCTTCACGAGCGCAAGGTCTGGCTCGATGCCCGTGGTGTCGCAGTCCATTGCCAACCCGATCGTGCCGGTCGGAGCGAGAACGGTCGCCTGGCTATTCCGAACTCCGTGGTCCGCGGCATCGCTGAGGGTTGCGTCCCAAGCATCTCGACCCGCCTCCAACAACTCGGGCGGCACCACACCGCCATCGGAAAGCCCGTGACTCGCAGCTCTGTGCATCTCGAGCACGCCCAACATGTGCTCCTCATTGTCGGCGAAGCCTTCGAACGCACCCATACGGGCAGCAGTTCTGGCGCTCGCCGCGTATGCCGATCCGGTCATCAAGGATGTAATCGCTGCTGCCCATGCTCGACCGCCATCAGAGTCGTACGGCAAGCCGAGCGCCATCAGGAGCGCACCAAGATTTGCATAACCGAGGCCCAGTTGGCGGAATGCCTTTGTCGTCTTGCCAATCTTTTCGGTCGGATAGTCGGCTCGACCAACGAGGATTTCCTGTGCCGTGAACACTGTGTCGACGGTGTGACGGAATGCACCGATGTCGAATCCGCCGTCGTCCTGGAGATACTGCAAGAGGTTTATCGAGGCCAGGTTGCAAGCCGAGTCATCGAGATGGAAGTACTCGGAGCATGGATTGCTTCCAGAGATTCGCCCGGTGTTGGCCGCCGTGTGCCAGCGATTGATCGTTGTGTCGAACTGCAAACCAGGATCAGCGCACTCCCACGACGCCTCCGCTATATCGCGCCAAAGGTCGCGCGCCCGCACAGACTTCATTGGCTCGCCAGTAGTAACTGCGTTCAAGTTCCAGTCGGCGTCGTCGGCCACCGCCTGCATGAAGTCGTCGGAGACCCGGACTGAATTGTTCGCGTTCTGATACTGCACGGAGAACGAGTCGGCACCGTCGAGATCCATGTCGAAACCGGCATCGCGCAGCGCCCGAATCTTGCGCTCTTCCTTCGACTTTGTGGCCACGAATTCTTCGATGTCTGGATGGTCGATATCGAGGATCACCATCTTTGCCGCACGACGGGTTTTACCACCCGACTTGATCGTGCCAGCCGAGGCATCGGCGCCACGCATGAAGCTCACGGGCCCTGAAGCGGTACCGCCACCTTCGAGCGGTTCGAGCGA
>JADWMG010000254.1 GCA_015767405.1 Actinomycetota bacterium | reverse complement strand
ACGTGACCGTCAGAAGGTCGTCCCCAGCCGTTGCGGTCGACATCACGTCGCTCAGATTCGTTGTCTCGCGTGATGTCGCTCCGTTCGTGAAGACAATCAGGTGGTTCTGCGTCAGGGCCAGCACTCGACCATCGACCCAGTGCATGCCTGGCTTCCCCTTCTTGTCGACGTATGGCTGGGAGATCTTCACTGCGACCACGCGTGAGGCGACGTCACCCTCGGCGGCGAGCATGTCGGCGATCTGGTCGACTGTCGCGGACACTCGCTCGAGTCGTTCGGCCTTGCGCTTCTTCGACATCTTGTAGATGACGACCCCGATGACAACCATCAGCAATAGAACCAGGATGCTCGCAGCCGTGCTTGGCTCAGCCTCGTCAGCTGTCGCCGCGGCAACAAGTCCCATAGTTCGCAGCATGGGCGGTGATGATACTGAGGCGCTCGGCCCGCAGTGGCGTCTGAAACGGGTCCTCACAACCTCGGTACACCCCCTGTTCATACTGGAGTTATGAGTTCTCAACCAGCCGACGGTTCTGTCGGTCCTCTGTCGCCATCGGCCCGCAACCGGAGAGATCGCGCGGCGGTCACAAAGGCGAATTGCCCGAAGTGTGGTGGGCCGCTCCTGCCTGTCGTGTACGGCTTGCCCGGTATCGAACTAGCCGAGGCCGAAAGGCGCGGTGAACTCTTGCTGGGCGGTTGCACGGTCTTTCCTGATGCGCCAACCCACTCGTGTGCGTGCGGACACTTGGCCGTCGACGGGTCTGGCGAAGACGATGGCGGCGACCTGGTCGAGGGTCTCGATCCCGGTGCATTCGAAGACGGCTGAGCGAATCGTTTCCCGAAACTGAGCGTGGTATGACTGGGTCATACTCGAAGCATGAAGATCGCAGTGTCGATTCCCGACACCATATTTGAGGCGGCTGATCGGCTCGCAGCTCGTCGCAAGATCTCGCGTTCGGAGCTGTACGCCGAAGCACTGTCACGGATACTCGACGCGGAGGATGCCGACGACATCACAGCCCGGCTCGACGCGGTCTACGGCGACATCGACAGTGGGCTCGATGCTGATTTGGGAAGTGCACAAGCTGATGCGGTCAGGGAGGATTGGTGATCGCTCGCGGCGACATCCGTTGGGCATCACTGGGCGAACCGGCTGGGTCCGGGCCGGGCTATCGACGGCCGGTCGTTGACGATGCTGTAGCGACCATCGATGCGTTTCTCGCCGATGGTCGTGACGTCGTGGTGCACTGTCACCACGGCGCCAGCCGCACGGGCCCCGTTCTACGCGCGTGGCTGATGCGTCAACACGGATGGGACGAACCCAAGGCGAGGTCGTATGTGGCCGAACGTTGGCCGCCGCTCAATCTGTGGAACGAGTCGTTTACCGAGCTGCTGGAGACTTGGCATTGACCGAGGATCTACGATTCGAACCAACGAGAGGAGAGTCATGTCTGAACACACGGTGAGAGTGACGCAGCCGGCCCGCGAGGTCGTGAATGCCGACTATTCGTTCGAGATCTTCAGCGACGGCGAGAAGCTTGGCCAGCTCGACATATCGAAGGGGACAGCAGACTGGTGGCCTCGCAGCGCTCAGTCCGCTACCGGGATCTCGTGGGAGGACTTCGCGCATCTGTTGAACGCCTACCACACGGATCGGGTCACCTTGATGGCCTCTGCTCGGGCGATATCTGATCGCCCTTAGCGTCGATGTCACACCCATTCGTCAGAATCGGACCTATGGAATTCTCCAATGACGAGCGCACGCTCGCCGAACTCAGAGCTGGCGCGAAGTGACTGAGCCCAGCGAGTTCTTCGAGCAGGCATGCGCGTCTGAAACCGATGAGTGTCTCCTGTGGCCGTTCGCCGTCTCCTCGGATGGCATCCCGACGATGAGACCTGGTGGCCCCAGATCGGTGCACGTGCGCCAACTCGTTGCGACTGCGACGGCTGGAGCGCCGGACAATGCCATCGTCGAGCAGGTTTGCGGGGCTCAGTTATGCGTGAATCCAAGCCATCTGCATTGGCACGAGGCTCCGCGGAGCGAACACCGCAGATGGCTCCGCTCGCAGATCTTCGACCAGGTGTCTTGCTGCATGGTCGGCTGCGGCTGTGCGGTGGCGTGGGTTCCGATCGCGGCGACGCTCACCGGAGCGAGCGCCTACTTGGTCCTCACCTGAAGCCGAGTTGGCTGTCCGGCCACGCCGGACCACAGGTCCGGCTGGGGCATGTGGAGCTAGCCGAAGATGGCCCGGCTCTCGAGGATCGACCTGGCCTCAGGCGCATCGATCTCAGCGACCGTGTCGGCCACCATTGCTGGCTCCGGGTAGGTGCCGACCTTTGCGTTGGCGATGTCGTTGGTGGTGACGGCCCAGATTCCGGTGGTCAGTGGGTGACCGAGATGCGCAGGAGCGATTTGGAGCGCCAGCTCGCCGCAGGCGTTCAGATCGTGGCTGTCGATCAGCATGTGTACGCCAACGGAGGCGGCGTCGTCGAGTACGACTGCCCAGGCGAGCGTGCGGAGCGGGCCGGGTAGCTCGAGGTCGGCGCTGGTGGCGGTGGTCCCGTCGAGGCTGGTCTTCGGGAAGAGGCGAACGTCGTGGACGGTGGGTGAAGACATTTCGTTTCCTTTCGTGTGTTCGGCGGTGCGCTTGTTCCGGGCTCTGTCGGGCCTGAGTTGGCGCACGTGGCGCGGATATCGCACCGCGTTCGTCGATCGGAGCTGGGTTCCGAGCCGATCAGCGCTCAGCGGTCCGGCGAACTCAACCTGTCAATACCAATTGTAGTTGGGGGGTGTAACACTCGGGATTGGCTCGGAACCGGCTGGTTCCCGAGAGCGCGGGCCCTCAGCAGTCGACGAAGTTGTCCGTCGTGAGCTCGGTTTCTCCACTCCATCGGTAGGCCCTCAGGACACCGTTCTCTGCCACACTGAAGTCCACGCAAGTAGCCAGCGGATTCATTTCCTCCGCCGATTCCTTGCGCCACCAGTAGTGACCGAACAACACGGGCTTCGAATCGTTGTAGGGCTCGACATCTGAGCCAGACAACAGAGTGTCATCCAACTCATCGATCTGCTCACCGCCTGGGCCGAAAAGGACGGTGCCGGCTGGAATCAGAGCCGCGGATCGGAGTGTGTCTGCCGTGCCGTCCCACCATCGACGGCGGGCGTGGTGGCGTGGGTTGCCGTCCTTGTCGTCGCAGCAGGCCCCGTTCATCCAGATCTCGGGCCCCTTGAGGATCGTCTCGATCGCGTCGTAGGTCGCTGTTCCTTTGGTCGACCCCTTGATCACGGCTTGCTCGGTCAGGGTGTTGTCGGGAGTCAGCCAGTTTCGGAGATGCACCATGTGGCGGTTGCTCCAGCAAGCGTGCACCACCCGGACACCGTCGAGATCCAGCCACAGTGGGATCTGCATGAACCAGTCGATGATGGACCTATGGAGTGGCGAGCCGAACTCGACCTCATCGAGGAACGCTTTGTGCTGACGATCGTTCTTCTTGTTGTGCGGCCGGCAGTAGTCGAACCGGGTGGGGTCAAGCGTTGCGTAGGCGACTGCGTTGAACTCGTGATTGCCCAGCACGATCTG
>JADWMG010000071.1 GCA_015767405.1 Actinomycetota bacterium | reverse complement strand
ACATCCCCTTTTCGCCGTGTGCCCTGAATGGCCGGTGATCGTCGGCTCGCGCGAGCTGTCGATCGAAGCCGGTGTGACGGTCGATGAGGTAGCGACCGGTGTCCACGCGACACACGATCTCACCGTGCACCGGCTGGTTCGCCCCGGCGACCGCTTGTCGACCTCGATGTCGATCGTGGGTGTGGCCGACAAGTCACCGGGAGCGATTACGACGACTCGCTTGGTGACGGTCGATCAACATGATCAACCGGTGGCCACGACAACTCAGCATGCGATCTACCTGGGAGTGCCGGCCATCGGCGATCCGGTTATCGACCCGGACCCACCACCGCCGCTTCCGGATGCGAGTCGGGACGGTGGCCCAATCGAGGTGCAGGTTCCACTGTCAGCTGTGGCCGCCCACGTGTACACGGAGTGCGCCCGAATCTGGAACCCGATCCACACCGACCCGACAGTGGCGCGACAGGCAGGATTACCGGGAATCATCCTGCACGGGACCGCCAACCTGGCTCACGGGGTCAGCGCTGTCATTGCGCAGTTCGCTCCCGGTCAACCCGAACGTGTCCGCCGGATCACCGGCCGTTTCGCGGCGATGGTGGCACTGCCATCGACCTTGACGGTTCGGATGTGGGCCCCAGATTCACCACAGTCCGACGATGAGAGCGCCACCGCCGTGATTGCGTTCGAAGTTTTGAATGAACAAGGAGAACCGGCCGTGCGCGATGGTCTCGTCGTGCTCGGACCCGCCTGATCCGAATGGTTACAGGTTGAGACCCTTGTCGACGATGGGCGTCATCGTGATGACCTCCGGTCGAGCGGCGAGTAGCCCTGCAAATGCGCCCATCGCTGCGCGCATGCCCTCGCCCTTGCCATGCTGCTCGTTCGCATCGGCATCACGATAGATCTCGAAGAAGTAGTAGATGCCCGGCTCATCGTCACTGGCATGGGCGCTGTACACCTCGAGACCGGGCTCTTCCGAGGCCGCTGCGACCACATCGCGAATCGCCCGTTCAAGAGCTTCTGATTTCCCTTCGGCTGCGGTGAGTTTGGCGATGATCGAGATCTTTGGCATGAGCAAAACGTAGCCAGTATCAGGGGTGCGGCTCTCAGCGACCGAGACGAACTTCTTCCTCGGCCACCACTACTGGAAAGAGCAAATTGTTCTCTTTGTGTACGTGGAGGTGGGTGTCAGCCTCGAGTTCGGCAAGCCCAGCGAATAGCGCCGAGTAGCTTGCACATGCGTCGTCGGGTGGCGAGTAGTTGAACGTCAAGGCACTGAGCTGACCTAGCAGTTCACCAACAGTGTCGTGTTCTAGGCACATCATCCTGATCGGATTCTGAAGTGTTCCGCAGTGGAACATCGGCACTTCCGTTGTGTCGTACAGCTCCCGAATCATGGGAAACAACACACGCTCTTCTTTCATCAAGTGCGGTTCGAGGTCTGCCCTCAGGACATCGAACAACGCGCCGATGTCAACGAGTTCCGGATGGCGTTCGCCATGCACCTCGGTCACCTTTTTCATCAGGCCATCGAGGTAGGGAAGTGTCTCGCCCAGGTATCGATGATGGGTGTTTTCGATATGAGCTACCAGTTCGGGCGGCGTCAGATTCGCCCAGTCTGGTTCGGCTTCCTCCACGACGGCGTCAAACCGAGATAGAACCTCATCGACGTCCAACCCTGCGGCCAAGCATCCGTCGGAAAGGCTCTGCCCGCCACCGCAACAGAAGTCGAGACCGAGTGCGGTCATGGGCCGAGCCAGTTCGGGCCGGAGTGAGACGACCTCGGCCATCGTCATATCGCGTTCGAGACTCATGAACGTCCAATTTATGGGATCCCGGTCGAGCAGAACCGGGCCATTCGTCCCAACTCTGCAAACAGGATTCGGACTCAGAGCAAGCAGCCGGACAACGAGCAATACGGTGTGTACCTGTACGACTTCGTGATTCGTGGCGCGACAATGTTCGATGGTTCCGGGGCACCTCCGCAGCTGGTCGATGTCGCCGTGGAGGGAAGTTTCATCGCTGAGATCGGCGACGTAGCAGGAGCCGCTCGCCGCGAAATCGATGCGACGAACCTTGCGCTTGCGCCCGGATTCATCGATGTCCACACTCACGATGACTTTGCCGTGAAATGGCGTTCAAGGTGCTCGGTGGTGTCACGACTTGCGTCGTTGGCAACTGCGGGATGGGTGCGGCTCCGTGGCAGCCGGCAACGCTCATGGCACGAGCGTTCCATCCGGACAACGAGGTCCCCGAGTACGAGGGCTACGCGGGCTACTTCGCTCACCTGTCCAAGAGCGCAGCGACTCCAAACGTCGCTGCGCTGCTCGGACATGGAACCATTCGATTGTCCGTCATGGGGGTTGACGACCGCGAGCCGACAAGCGCCGAAATGAATGCGATGAAGTATCTCTTCAACGAAGCACTCGACAACGGAGCAGCACCGAGGAGATCATCGAATTGGCGGCCGAGATGAGCGGCCGGAACGGGATCTACACCACACACATGCGCGACGAGGGCACGGGGCTCGTCACCTCAGTTGAAGAGGCTCTCCGTATCGGGCGGGAAGCGGGCGTGAATGTCCAGATCTCGCATCACAAAGCCGCTGGTCGACCGAGCTGGGGGCTTGTCCGCGAGTCGCTCGAGTTGATCGAGCAGGCTCAACTGCGTGGGCAGACGGTCTTTGCCGATCAGTACCCCTACACCGCGGGCAGCACGGTCCTGGCCGCTGTACTGCAGAACGAGATGTTCGGCGATCGTGACGATGCACCCAGCACGCCGGCCGATGTAGTGATCGCCTCATGCTCGCCACACCCGGAGTGGGAGGGCCGCAACCTCACCGAACTGAGCGACCAGTTCGGATGCACCGGGACCGAGGCTGCAGAGCGAGTGCTGCGCGAAGCCCCGACGACAACTGTGATCACTCACATGATGAACGAGGACGATGTCCGTACCGTCATGACTCACGCGAGCACGATGATCGGTTCGGACGGCATCCCGACAGTCGGCGCCAAACCGCACCCGCGCCTGAGCAACACATTCGCTCGGGTACTCGGCCATTACGCGCGCGATGAAGGCGTGCTGTCGATGGCGGAAGCGGTGAGAAAGATGACGGGATTCGCGGCAGACACCTTCAAGATCGATCGCCGCGGCTACGTACGAGAGGGCAGCTACGCCGATCTCGTCGTGTTTGACCCGGCCACAGTGGAAGATCGCGGAACATTCGACGAGCCGACACTGATGCCGGCCGGGTTCCATCACGTCTTCGTCAATGGCACCGAGGTTGTGAGTGCCGGCAAGCACACCGGGTCGCGGCCGGGGGTTGCCCTTCGCCGTAGCGATTGAATCTTGCCAAGCATAACTCTTGAGTGAATACCGAAAACTTACTTTCTCTAAAGGTATTTTGCGAGATGTATACTTTCGCCATGGGTGCCAATCTCACGATGTCACCACAGGCGACCGAGGCTCTGAGGATGCTCGGCGCCTCAATTCGTACAGCGCGAAAGCGGCGGCGATGGACCGTGGATGAACTGGCCGAACGAGTCGGAGTTTCTACGCCGACAGCCCGCAAGGTCGAACGAGGCGACCCCACGGTTGCCGTCGGCACCATGTTTGAGGCCGCAGTCTTGGTCGGAGTGCCTCTATTCGATCAGGATCCAACCCGTCGCGAGTTGTTCGCTGCCAGCAAGAGCCTCGAACTCGCTTTGCTTCCAGCAGCCATTCGCCCGCGAGCCGAGGTTGACGATGACTTCTGAGACCGAGCCGCGTACGGCGTTCGTGTGGATCTGGTTGCCCAATGCCACCGACCCAGTTGTTGCGGGCCGACTCGATCAACGTGACCGTGAGATCACGTTCACATACGGCACGTCGTACCTCGATCTGCCCAATTCAATCCCCATTTATCTGCCCGAACTGCCACTCGAGCGTGGCGCTCACCTCCCGCTCGCTGGGACTGGGCTGCCGTTGTGCATCAGTGATGCGGCGCCCGACGCATGGGGTCGTCGCGTCATCAACCATCGGCTTTCATCCGGGGTGAGTGACTACCAAGAGTTGACCTATCTGCTGGAATCTGGATCTGATCGGATCGGTGCGCTCGACTTTCAGACGTCACCGACCGAATACAACGCCCGCACCAGCGCTGAGTCGACGCTCGTCGAGCTGACGGATGCCGCGGCACTCATTGAGTCCGGCGAATCGCTCACGCCACAGCTGGAACTTGCTCTGCTGCACGGCAGCAGTGTCGGAGGCGCGCGCCCCAAAGCACTGCTCGCGGACGGGCCACGACGCCTTATTGCGAAGTTCTCATCCAGCCAAGACACATACCCACAGGTCAAAGCTGAATTCGTCGCGATGGAGCTTGCCCGGCGGGTTGGCCTCGACGCCGCGGCAGTCGAATATACGAACGTGGCCGGACGGGACGTGCTACTCGTCGAACGCTTCGACCGTGCAGCCGGAGGGACACGCCGGTTGATGGTCTCATCGCTCACAATCCTCGGCCTCGACGAGTTCCCGGGAGGCCGCTATGCGAGCTACACCGATCTGGCAGACCAGATCCGATCCCGGTTCACTGACGCTGACGAGACACTGCGGGAACTCTTTGGCCGGATCGTGTTCAATATCCTGTGCGGCAACACCGACGATCACGGAAAGAACCACGCCGCGTTCTTCGATGGTTCGACGCTCACGCTGACCCCTGCATACGACATCTGCCCGCAGCACCGTTCAGGCGAGATTGCAGGTCAAGCCATGGCGTTTGGCCTTGGTGGCGTCCGCGACAGCAAGCTCATCCACTGCATCGAAGCCGCCGGCATCTACCACCTCCACGCTGATGAAGCTCGTGAGATCATCGACACTCAGGTAGCGATGATCAAGTCCAGTTGGGACGAAGTCTGCGATGTCGCTCAGTTGTCTGCAGCCCAACGCGAAGCGTTCATAGGTCGCCAGTTCCTCAATCCGTACATCTTCTACGACATCTGATTCGGATTGCGCGGCTTCATCCGCCACCGGACTCACTATTGCACCAACCATTCGACTCGGCTCCACGATGTGACGTACTGAACCGAAATGAGGACTGCAAATACGATCGCCAAGTTACGGTCGCCCGCAACCACCAACGCAACCACTCCCCCGCCCAGTACGAGGACTTCGATCGCGAGTCTGACCCAGCCTGAGACTTCGACCGGGGCCGCGCCCGATCGACTGGGATCATCAAGAACGTTGAACACACCCCAGATCGCGGCTGCTACGAGGGGCACCGCCACGGCAGTTGCCCATCGCATGTTTCCAGAGCCGAGTCTCCACGCACCTGCCGCCAACGCAGCTAGAGCTGCGAGTTCAAGCCCGAATCGCAGGGTCAGGTTCCATCCCGCCATCGTCGGCGGATTCATGACGCACTCCCGGCGCGGGCCTCGGCGAGATCCTTGAGCGCGACGTTCATGTCTTGAAACCCCTGCAGGGTCTGAGTGTCGAGCGACCTACGCATGAATCTCACGAGCACACCACTGAGTTGTTCGCTGTGGTTCAGGCGGGTCCCGCCGCTTGGTGTGGCTTCGAGTTCGAACCTGTGGCGACCATCAAATATCCCCGGAACACCGAGGCGGCCGAGCCACTCGAACGTGTGGCCAGCATCGACCTCGGTGACGGTCGGCCTGAACGTCATGGCCTTGCCGCCCGGTGGCTGCAGGCGGTTGTTGAGCTTCTCGCCAACGGCAACGTCGCCGCTGGATGAGACGAT
This sequence comes from Actinomycetota bacterium, assembly GCA_015767405.1. Classification (GTDB taxonomy): domain Bacteria; phylum Actinomycetota; class Acidimicrobiia; order Acidimicrobiales; family Ilumatobacteraceae; genus Sva-07. Next base: position 12,229 of record JADWMG010000071.1, on the reverse strand, counting down.
GAACGGATTCCATTCTGCATACCCGTTGAGGTCGCTCAGGATCTCCCAAACGGTACTTGGTGGAGCATCGATGTCGATATTGGTGTCGAGTTGATGTTGCATTTGTTGTCCTATCCATTGTCGCAACTCATGTTGCGTTTCCAAGTATGGACCATCACGAGCACAAACGCAACCTCTTTTGCGATAGAGTGGGGAGGTGACCGCTACGGAACAACGCGTGGGAGAGCAACGGCCCGGTGGGCGCGCCGAACGCGTACGGACAGCCGTATTGGAAGCGACGTCTGAATTGTTGACAGAAGTCGGCTACGACCGGCTGACCATCGACGAGGTCGCCGCGCGAGCGGGCGTGCACAAGACCACGGTGTATCGGCGGTGGCCAACCAAGCCCGAACTCATCGCAGAAGCGGTGCGCGTCCACAGTGATGAGAACGTCCCCATTCCAGACACCGGCACCGTGCTTGGCGACCTGCAGGCACTCGCCTCTGAAGTTGTGGCCAACATCGGCTCGGACGGCGGAACGCGTCGGTCGCGATCGATCGCCGCCGCCGCCGCTACGTCAGACGAGCTCGCGACCGGGTTGCACGAGTTCTGGGTACATCGGCTCGCCGCCGCGGCACCGATCATCGAACGCGCAATTGCACGGGGTGAACTCCCGCCGGACAGTGATGCGAACCTCATCATCGAGACACTCGTAGGGCCCATCTGGCTCAGGGTCCTTCTGACCGGTGAGCCGATCGACGATGATCTTGCCGAACGCGTCGCGCTACTTGTCGCCACTGGTGCTGCCCATCAACAACCGACATAAGCAGACTTCCGAATCCGAACATCTCGTTCTACGGCGTTTCAGGAATCGTCTACTGTGACGCGTCCCCGACCGCCGAGTAGCTGTCAACCACCAAGGAGAGAACACGATGTCGAAGGTTTCGATGATGGGCACGATCTCATGCCAGGAAGGCAAGGGTGACGAGCCGGGGGTTGAGATCTACTCGTATCACCGAGGGGAAGACGACACGTTTTCGTTCTTCGCGCTAATGAGTAGTCAGGAAGCGATGCAAGGCCACGGACAAACCGAGGCAATGCAGGCTGCGATGCAAGCATTCGGGCCTCTGATGGCCGAACCGCCACAGATGGCGATGGCCATACCCATCGCCGCCGTCGGGTTCGACGTCTGAGGAGCACCCGCGACTCATCATCGAATAGACCACACGAGCACTTGCCTTTACGGTTCGATGATCGGGAACATCGACTGGAACACGTCGAGGTGACCGAAGACGGCCACGAATGCTCCGACGTCGCCGTCGACGACTGCCCTGCCGGAGGCGATCGCATCATCGACCGTGAGTTCGTCGGCACCGAACTCAATCAACACAGACCGCTCGAGCGTGACTTCGGCATCGGCTTTGCCGTCACGGCCCGCGGCAGCATGCAAGGCACTGTTCGACAGCACGAATCTCCAATCTCTCGCACCCTCTGCCTCGTCGCTGAAATACAGGTTCACCACTGCCGTTAGCCCACCAACATTCTCGGCCCGCAGCCGAACCGCTGCTGAATCGAGCAGCTGTTCAACGGTCATCGATTCGAGATAACCCCGCCTCATCGCGTCGCGCTGCGGTGGCGACCCGTACCGCAACTCATGGGCGCCGGTGAGGAACGCATTCCGGAACGTCGCCGACTCGCTCTGGTAGCCGAGCTGCTCGAGCGCATCAGCCTGCAACTCCCGGGCAGCGACGTTCGACGGGTCGGCGAACACGAGGTGGTTCACGAGTTCTGCGACCCACCGGTAGTCACCGTCCTCGAACGATGCTCGGGCTTTGACGAGCAGAGCATCAGGCCCGCCGGCGAGCGCGACGTAGCGTTCTCCGACCTCGGTCGGTGGCAGTTTCCAGATGTTGGCCGGGTTCCCGTCGTACCAGCTGAGGTATCGCTGGTAGACCGCTTTGACGTTGTGGGCGATGTGCCCGTAGTACCCGGTGGTGTGTGATTCGTTCTGGTACTCGTCGGGGAGTTCGATCATCTCTGCGATCTCGAGCGGGGTGTACCCGTGGTTTGCCTGTCGCATCGTCTGGTCGTGGATGTATCGGTACATGTCGCGCTGTTTGGTCAAGAACCCACACACGTCGTCGCTGCCCCACCGCGGCCAATGGTGAGACGCGAACATGATCTCGGTCCCCTCGCCGTACAGGTCGATCGCCTCACCGATGTACTTCGACCAGTTCAGTGAATTGCGAACCTGGGCGCCACGAATCGGCACGAGATTGTGCATGTTGTGTGAGCAGTTCTCGGCCATACACAACCAGCCCTGGTCGGGGAAGAAGAAGTTCATCTCGGCTGGAGCCTCGGCCTCGGGGGTGAGCTGGAAGATGATCCGCACCCCGTCGACGACGAGTTCTTCGCCGGTATGTGTGATCTCTTCGGTCGGGGCGAGCAGGCCGGGCGGAGACAACGGGATCGATTTGCCGAGCCCGCAATCGACATGACCGCGCGGCCCAGCGGGCAGGAGCGGGCCGAACTGGTAGAGCGCCCGCCTAGCCATCGCGAAACCGGCGACGACGTTTTCTGACACCACCTCGTGCAAGAAGTGTTCAGGCGCGATAATGCGGCAGCGACCGGCGTCGACGTCTTCCTGTGTGGTCACGCCCAACACGCCGCCGAAGTGGTCCGTGTGTGAGTGGGTGTAGATCACAGCGGTGACCGGACGTTCGCCGAGCTGGGAATTCGCGAGCGCAAGACAGTCGCGGGCACACCCTTCGATGGTGAGCGGATCAATCACTATCCACCCGGTCGCCCCTTCGATGAACGTGATGTTCGATATGTCGTAGCCCCGTGCCTGCCACAACCCGGGTGCCACCTCGAACAGGCCGTGAATGTTGTTGAGTTGGGCCTGGCGCCACAGGCTCGGATTGACCGTGTCGGGGTTCGGTGCGCCCTGTTCGATGAAGTCATATTTGCTGACATCCCAGGCCGGGCCCCAAGCGCCCTCGATCACACCGGTCGGGTGCTGGGCGATCAACCCTCGCGACGCCCGCTCGAAGTCGTCCGGGTCCATCCCTAGATCACGAGGCGTATTCGCCGTCTTCGTCTGGACGGAAGCATCTTTTGGAAATGTCGCCATCGCATCAGTGTCGCGGCCCACAAACACCTCCACCGAATTGGCCGGGAGCGCCGCTGTTCAGCGAACCCCGGCTGATGTCGCGCCCAATAGCTTCACGGTAGGTTCGCTGGAATGTCAGAACATTTCGACGTAGTGATCATCGGGGCTGGAATCTCGGGGATCGGTGCGGGCTATCACCTGCAGCACGAGTGCCCCGACCGTTCGTACGTCATCCTCGACGGTCGCTCAGACATGGGCGGCACCTGGGATCTGTTTCGCTATCCGGGTATTCGGTCAGACAGCGACATGCACACACTCGGCTACAGCTTCAAACCTTGGACCGACGCCAAGGCGATCGCCGACGGGCCATCGATTCTCGAATACCTGCGCGAGACGGCCGAAGAGAATGGCATCGACCACCACATGCGCTTCAACCATCTGGTCACAACCGCCGATTGGTCGAGTGACGATGCCACCTGGTCCCTGACGGTCGACCACAACGGTGACGCACTCACCTACACGTGCAACTTCCTGTTCATGTGTGCCGGGTACTACAGCTACAAGGGCGGCTACACGCCGGAATTCGAGGGGCGTGAACGATTCGGGGGCGAAATCGTCCACCCTCAGCAGTGGCCCGAAGACCTCGACTTCGAAGACAAACGTGTCATCGTGGTCGGCTCGGGCGCAACCGCAATGACTTTGATTCCGGCGATGGCCGACAAGACGGCCCACATCACAATGTTGCAGCGATCGCCCACCTATGTCGTGGCCCGCCCCGCTGAAGACAAGTTGGCGAATGCGCTTCGCAAGGTCTTACCCGACAACATCGCCCACAGGATCACCCGGCGGAAGAACCTCACACTCGGCCAACTGTTCTACTCCAAGACCCGCAAAGACCCCGACAAGGTGAAGCAGGTGTTGCTGAAGATGACCCGCAAGGCACTCGGCGATGAGATGGTCGAGCAGCACTTCACGCCGAGCTACAACCCGTGGGACCAGCGGCTTTGCCTGATCCCCGACGGCGACCTGTACGAGGCCATCAACTCCGGTAAGGCATCGGTGGTCACAGACACGATCGACACGTTCACCGAGAAGGGCATCTTGCTCGACTCAGGCGACGAACTCGAGGCCGACATCATCATCACGGCGACCGGACTGCAACTTGTCACGCTCGGCGAGATGAACGTCGCTGTCGACGGCGAGACGATCGATTTCTCGCAGGTGTTCACCTATAAGGGACTCGCCTACTCGGGCGTACCGAATCTGGTTTCGTCGTTCGGGTACATCAACGCATCGTGGACGCTGCGATCTGATCTCACATGCGATTTTGTGTGCCGACTGCTGAATCACATGCGAACTACAGGCACCGACCGGTGCACCCCGACGCTCGCGCCCAAAGACCACAACATGCCCCAGAGCGACTGGATCAAGGACTTTTCATCCGGCTACATGCAACGCATGATGCCGATGTTGCCCAAACAAGGCGACCACGAGCCATGGGTCAGCTATCAGAACTACTACCGCGACGTGAAGATGGTCTCGAAATCCCCCATCGACGACGGCGTAATGAAGTTCAGCCAAGCGCCCGGCTGACCGTGCGGTCGGTGACGGGGGCACCTGCGGGAACATGAGTAATGGACCCGACAACCAGCTGTCGTGCAGCAAGGTTGGCGGGTCGGAACGCCTCGATCGCTGCCAAGCGGCGGAAGTCAGACTCGCCCAGGAAGGCGCGGAGAGCGGGCGTCTGGCTTGCATAGGCGTCGAGGGCTGCCAACTTGCGGGCCAGCAAGTCGTCGTCGAGATCGAGCTGGACCGGGTTATCGCCGATCGGCTTGCGGTAGTCAGGCATGAACGCTCCCGCATCACGCATCTTCCTCTCGATATCGGCGGGCCAGATGCTCGAGACAGCGCTCGTCATCAATGGAGTGCGGTTCCCCGTGGCGATCGTCGCAAGTGCCGTCCACCGAGCGAGTGCAACGTGATCGGGATGGCCGGTCACCCCGTCGGGACCGAAGCCGACCACTAGGTCAGGTCGTATCTCCTCAACTGTTCTCGCCAGTTGCTCGGTTGCCCTACCGACATCGACCTGGTCGCACGCGCCGTCCGAGTAGCCGAGAGAGACCGTCTCACTCACGCCGAGCTGCTCCAGAGCTCGGCCCAGCTCGCGTTTTCGTCGTCTGGCCATCGAGGCCGGTGGCCATCGATCCGGCTCGGACGTACCAAGTTCGCCGAGAGTCGCTGTCACATGGACGACGCGTCCGCCTGCACGGGCTACGGCAGCCATCAGGCCTCCAGCCAGGTATGTCTCATCGTCAGGATGGGCATAGAGCGCCAGAAGGGTCACCTGATCTAGGTCTAGGTCGAATAGTTGTTCGGGTTGAAAATGCATGTTGGACATCATCCGCGAGCCGTTGGGCGAAGTCTTGGAGATCATCTTCAGAAGTGTGGAGATCCTTCGCCGCTGATCTCCACATCCTCTCTATGCGATCTCCAAGACTTGGACTTGCTGATGCTTCATCGTGGTCTCCGTCAACCGAACCGGCAGAACCGCCGGATCATCAACAAGGAGAAACCCAAATGACAATTACCAGCACACCCACCGCAGACAACGGCGTGAACGTCGAGGCACTACTCGGCGCTCGTGAAGCCATGACAGAGACACGCGAGGCCGCCGCTTTCAAGTGGCGTGCCCGCAACGAATGGGTCAATGGCGTTCACAGCCGTACCACAATCGAAGACTTCTTCGGAGCCGGCGAAGAGCAGAACCACGTGAAGGCGTTCACCTACGACGCCGATCACCCGGAACTGTTTGCCGCCAGCGACAACGCACCGTCCCCGGTGGAGTTCGTCCTTCACGCACTCGCTGCGTGCCTCACCGCCGGCGTAGCGAGCGTGGCTCAGAACCGCGGTGTGCAAATCACCTCGGTCACTTCGGTTCTCGAGGGCGACATGGACCTCGCGGGCATCCTCGGAATCGATCGCGCCACCCGTAACGGCTACAGCCAAATTCGGGTGAGCTTCAACGTCGACGCTGACACCTCGCCCGCCGAGATCCGCTCGATAGTCGAGCAGTCGACCCGCCGCTCAGCTGTCTACGACATCGTCACCAACCAGGTCGACGTCGTCGTTGACGTATCGAGCTGATCCAGCAACAGCCCCGACCGGGTGGGGCCTATCTCGCCCCGCCCGGTCGGACGCCATCGTCGGCCATCCACTCGCAAACCATCGTCGAAGGATCACAATGAAAACCAAGACAGTCACCACGATCATCATCGGTGCCGGGCCTGCCGGCCTGGCGATGAGCCACCATCTCACCGGCCGTTCGATCGACCACGTCGTTCTCGAGCGAGGTCGTGTCGTAGAACGCTGGCACAGCGAGCGCTGGGATTCGCTCCGCCTTCTCACTCCCAACTGGCAGACTCGCCTGCCCGGCTGGCACTACGGCGGGGCAGACCCGGATGGGTACATGACGATGCCCGAAATCACTGGATTCCTCGGCTCGTTCGCCGAATCGATCTCAGCTCCGGTGCAGACGGAGACGACCGTCACTTCCGTGAGCACGGATCCGACCAGGGACGATGGCTACCGGGTCGTCACCGATCGAGGTGTCTGGACCTGCCGCAGCGTGGTCGTCGCGACCGGTGCTACTGGGCGGCCTGTCATCCCCGGGTTCAATACCGAAGTCCCGCCCTCGGTTCAGCAGATAGCACCGAGTTCTTACCGCAACCCCGATCAGCTCGCAGACGACGGGGTACTAGTCGTCGGAGCATCGGCCTCAGGGCTGCAGTTGGCCAATGAGCTCCAACAGTCTGGCCGACCCGTCACCCTCGCCGTCGGCACACACGCCCGGGTGCCCCGCACATACCGGGGCATGGACATCCAATGGTGGCTGAACGCCACAGGCGCCCTCGATCTCAAATTCGATCAAGTTCGCGATATCGAAACCGCGCGACGAGCACCCTCGCTACAGCTGGTCGGAACCCCCGACCACAAGGATCTCAATCTCGACATCCTCGCCGAGCGAGGCGTACGACTCGCGGGGCACCTCACGGACATCGAGGATGGAACAGCCCGCTTTGCCGGCGACCTGACCACCTCGTGCGAAGCTGCCGATGCCAGCGAACAACGCCTCCTGGACCGGATCGATCTGTGGATCGAAGCCAACGGGCTCACCACAGAAGTACTTCCCGCTCGACGGACAACAACGTGGACACCCGGGAGTGGTCCCGAGTCCGTCTCTCTGAAGCAACGCGGTATCGGCACAATCTTGTGGGCCACTGGCTACCGCCAGCACAACCCCTGGTTGCACGTTCCAGTCACTGACCAGCTCGGCAACATCCGCCATCGGGGTGGCATCACGGATGCTCCGGGTCTCTACGTGTTGGGGCTGCCCTTCCTCAGGCGACGCAAGTCAACCTTCCTCGACGGGTTCGGAGCCGATGCCGCCGACCTCGCCGACCACCTAGCTCATCACCTCAATCAGGTCGCGACCGCGGTCTGACCGAATCTCACAGAAATGGACGAACAATGACAATCACCCGTACCAGCCCAATCCAGCACCGTCACTACGACGCTGTGATCATCGGCGCACGCGTCGCAGGCGCCGCCACTGCCATGCTCCTTGCCCGACGCGGCCTGCGTGTTCTGGCCGTCGACCGTTCTGGCTATGGCAGCGACACTCTGTCGTCTCATGCCCTCATGCGAGGTGCAGTCACGCAACTTCACCGCTGGGGTGTCCTCCCGGCCGTCATCGCCGCCGGAACTCCTGCCCTGAAATGGACAGTGTTCCAATACGGCTCGACAACGATGCCGATCGAAATTCCCGACCACCGTGGGGTGAACGCGCTGTACGCGCCTCGACGCACAGTATTGGACAGACTGCTTGTAGATGCCGCACGGGAGTCGGGGGCCGAGATTCACCACGGCATAACCCTTGTCGAGGTCCTGAAAGACAACGACAGCCGCGTGCGTGGAGTGGGACTGCGCACTGCCCATGGAGAGGTGAACATCACCGCCGATGTCGTCATCGGTGCCGATGGACTCCGCTCGTCGGTCGCGCGTGCTGTCGAGGCCCCCATCACCCGCCAGGGGCACCACGCCAGCGCGTTTATCCTTCAGTATCTCACCGATGTCGACCTGCCAACCGATCGATACCACTGGCTGTACTCGGAACAGCGAGGTGCCGGGGTCATCCCGACCAACGATGGTCAGATAGCCGTGTTCGCGGGGCTGCCCCAGTCACGATTCAACGTCGAAGCACGCCACAACGTCACCGGCACGTTCCATCGTGTCCTGGCCGAGATCGACACCGAAGTCGCTGCCGCGGTGGCCGCTGGCACGGCCGCCGGACCGATTCGCAGCTTTCCCGGACGAGCCGGTCAGTTCCGTAAACCCGTCGGGCCAGGGTGGATGCTCGTCGGTGACGCGGGCTACTTCAAGGATCCATACTCCGCCCACGGCATCAGCGACGCACTGCGGGATGCTGAACTACTGGCTGACGCACTTGTCGACGGCAACCCAGACCGTTACGAGAAACAACGTGACGCGCTTTCAGCCGATCTGTTCGACGTGCTCGAACGCGTCGCCTCCTATGACTGGGACCTGAACGAGCTTCAGCAGCTGCATCTACAGATGAGCAAGGCCATGAACAACGAGATGGCCACCGTCGATACTTTGTGGCCAGACCAGGTAGCACTGGCAGCAGTCGCGTGAGAGTCATTGGTGCCACCATGGATATCGACACAAATGTCGACGCGAACCTCGATCTTCCCAGTTCGCTGCGCGCCGGTTTGAAGGACGCCAAGCCGGTGGCTCTCGCCCTGGCGCCGATCGGGCTCGCACTCGGCGCCGCTGTGTCAACGTCACCGCTCGCCGGGATGAGTGGCTGGATCGCGGGACCGCTGCTGCTTTCGGGCGCGGCACACTTCGCCATGATCTCGACGTTGGTTGAGGGGAGCGGCGCAACTGCGGCGCTCTTCACCGCCCTCGTATTGAGCAGTCGACTGCTGCTGTATTCGGCCGCGTTGGCGCCACGCTTCCGTGCTCAACCGAGTTGGTTCCGCTGGGTCGGCGCTCACCTCATCATCGACCAATCCTTCGTGATGGTCGATGAGAACGTTCCCCTCGACGAGACGCCAGCCCGGTTTCGCCGGTACTGGTTCGGGTGCACGCTTCCCCTGGTTGCAGTCTGGGTTGCGACCATCACCGTCGGCATGGCGATCGGTCCACGATTGCCCGACGGATGGCGGCTGGAACTTGCGGGTGCCATCTTGGTCACTTCGATGCTGCGTCCGGCAGTCGCCGAACGGTCGGGACGGCTCGCTGCGGTCATCGGTGGTGCTGCCACGTTCGTGCTGGCCGGCCTCCCCTTGGGGACAGGGCTGTTGGTCGGGTCTGTCGTGGGGATCACCGCAACGCAACGCCTCGTTCGCCCAGATCGAGCAGGGATCGCGTCATGATCGCACTCGTCGCTCTCGCAGCCACTGGAATCTTTGCCTTGCGAGCGTCTTTCCTTGTGACAGCGGACAGGTTCCAGCTGCCTGCTTCGTGGAAGGCAGCTCTATCCCATGCTCGTCCTGCCGTTCTCGGATCGCTCCTGATGTCAATCGTGGCAGGAGGTGGCGTCACCTCGTCTCCGGACATCACAGCCCTGGTTGTGGTTGGCGTGGCCGCGCTGGCCAGCACCCGCCTTGACATGAGCCGCACCGTTGGCGTCGGACTTGTAGCTATCGTTGTTGCCGGATGGCTCGCCGCCTGAGCTGGGCACTGCCCTCACGCATCTAGCAAACTGCGAGCCGCAACGACATCTACCGTGTCGGCCTGTCCCTCATAGTGTGCAATACCCTTGGCGACCGGTTCACGCCAGGGTTCGGGATCGCCGTGTTGGGCCTCGAGCCGCAAACGATCGATAGCCGCCCGCAGGGCGAGCGGTGGTGAGCGCAACATTTCGGCACCGGTCGATGCGTGATCGAGAGCCTCTCGTGCGGCCGTGACAGCGCCCTGCCCGCCGATCTGGCTGTGAGCTCGAGCCCTCAGCCGATGAAGTTCGGGGTCGAAGAAGAAGGAACGAGTCGTTTCGTTCATGTTCAGCACGGCCTCGTCGAGGAGACGCAAGGCATGGTCGGGGCGCCCGGCGAACAGCTCGGCATCGGCGTGCAAGCCTATGAAATAGGGTTCGCTGATGCGGGCACGCAGTGATCGGTATCGGTCGAGCCCAATGGCAATCCTGGCCACACCCTCATCTGGTGACCCTTCCGCCGCGTCGACCCAGCCGCGAATGATGGTGGCCTGGAGGGCCCGCATAGGGAAGCCCTGATGATCGGCAAGTTCCATCGCTTGGTCAGCCCATTCGCCGCACAAAGCCAGCTCGTCGCGAAACTGATGCAGGAAGGCACATTGCACCCGAGCCGTCGACAAGGCGTAGAGGTTTTGTTCGCCGATCTGCACCGCGGCGGCGGCGAGTTGCAGCGATTCGTCCGATCGGCCCAGATACCAGCTGGACAACGATGCCCACGAGTTGCACGCCGAAGCCGGGTGCTCGGCTAAGCGCGACATCAGCACGCTGTAATCATCTTGCTCCCACGAGTCGAGCACGGTGCGAGCGTTGTCGAAGGATCGCTGAAATGCCCCCTGATGGAACATCGAGCAGGCCATCAGCTCATGAGTCTCCATCCCCAAATCATCGGTCGTATCTCTGAGCAAGGGCAGAAGCAACTGCTCGGTCCGGGGATATTCGCCCCTCAGTTCTGTGACCGTGGCCAACCCATACCGAGCCAGCGCGGCCTCCGAACACGAATCCCTTGATTCGCAGAGTTCCATTGCCCGCTGGTAATTCTCCATCACCTCTTCGCCGAACCAACCTCTCGTCGCCACCAGCGTGGGACCCAACGCCATTCGTATCTGCAGTTCGGAGCGTTCTCTATCACGACTGCTTGGCTGGTCTTCGACACGAGCCAGGGCATCTAAGAGGAACCCCTCTGCATAGCTGAAAGCACTGCGATCAGCCGCCTGCTCACCCGCCCGGCGAAGGTACTCGATAGCTCGATCCGAATCTCCGGCTTGCACGAAGTGATGGGCAAGAGTGACGGTCACCGTCGCGAGGTGACCGATGTGGCTGCTCTCGATCGCATCCCCGATACCTGCATGGAGTCGGGCGCGGCTGGCCGCCGAGATGCGCTCATAGATCACCTGTCGGTGAAGTTCGTGAGCAAACGAAAATTTGGTGGAGACGGTTCCGTCCGGCCAGGAGCTCCCACCCTGCGCGTCGGCGAAATTGAGTTGACGACTGATCGTCGAGAGCACGGCTTCGACATCAGTCAGAGGCTGGCCGAGGGCAGCTGCGACAGCCGCACCCTCGAAGTCCACTCCTGCCACTGCTGTATCCCGTCGCATCGGAGCGCGACCATGTCGAGCAGTTCGTCCGAGACGCCGGCACCGTCGAACCGGTCCGTGACAAGAGCCACGATCGCGGCCCGTTCAAGTGCTCTCACCTGGAGTTCGGATGCCCGCCCGCCCCGCGCCATTGCGGCGATGAGTTCACCTGCCTGACTTGGATCGACTCGCGCAGTGCCCACTAGCAGTAGTGAGAGTGGCTCGGTGCGTTGGAGCAATAGCTCCAGCACATCAAGTGTGTAATCGTCGGCCCATTGGAGATCCTCCAGGACGAGAACCACTGGCTTGATTCGGGCGAGTTCCTCGATCGCGTCGGCTCCTTCACGCAACATCCGCTCAGGAGTGGAACCAAGTAGACGTTGCTGGAGTCGGCTCGCTGTTTCGTCGTCGAACAGCGATGGGATCGCGGCCAACCACGACGGTGCCACATGCTCGAGCACACCGACGACATCTGCACCGTCGGCCCGACTCAACCGGGTGAGGGCGTCGAGCAGGCAGAAGTAGGGCTCTGCGGTGCCGCGCGATCGGAGACACTGGCCTGGCATCACTTGCCAGACATCATCGATTCCTTCGAGCAATTCGGCCAGGATGGCCGACTTTCCGACCCCTACTTCGCCAGTAAGGAACACAGCCTGGCGCTGACCGGAAGCAGCCGCACCTAATGCCGAAACGAGGCGGTCCAGCTCCGCGGTGCGGCCGACGAATCCGGCCCCGGGCGTGGTGACAGGGACGGGAGGGGCCGGCGGT
>JADWMG010000070.1 GCA_015767405.1 Actinomycetota bacterium | reverse complement strand
AATGCGTTGAGTTCTTCTGACGGCAGAACCCGCACCACGTAGCGGGTGGGCGGCAGGTCGTTGGCTCCGGCGATGTGTGTCCAAAGGGGCTCGATCACGGCCGCTTCGTCGTTGCTAGCGGACCGTGCGCCGAGAATCGGGGTTAGAACCAGTATCTGGAAGGGGCGCACGAACAGCAGGAGCCCAGCCCCGAGGAAGGCGACGACGACCCACCAGTATCGAATCTCGGTGAAAATGCCGAATGGCAGCCAGATTATGAACAGTGCCAGCGCGCTGAAGGGGGCCATGGCAACGACGGGTGCAAAAGCCCAAATGGCGCCGCGCTCGACGTTCCGGGATCCGCGCTGTCCTCGCATAGTGATGGTTAGGTTACGCACCGTGATGTTCGGTCGGTCGCGGTCAGGCTTTGTTCAAGATCAACCCAGTATCTCGACTCGCGCTAGCGGCACAGGTACTGTCATCTTGAGGTATTCCGAAGAGGCGATACGGCCGGGCGGGTCGAGAAAGGGAACCGAGTGCAGAAATCGTTGACCACTGAGCCGACCGCGGCGCAGAAGAAGACGCGCACGTTGCTCGATGATGCGGCTCGTTGCCGTGCCTCAGACCCTGATCTGGCCCGACAGCTGGCACTCGATGCCCGTGTTCTGGCTCGCGCCCAGGACCTGAGTGCTGACGAAGGCGAAGCTCTCTACCAGCTTGCCTCCATTTCTCATCAGGCTGGGCAGACTGATGACGCGTTCGCGCTCGCCGCAGAGGCAGTCGAGCTCGCCGAACCGAATGAAACAAGTCTGACGCTGGCCTGGTCGCTTCATCTCATCGGTGTCGTCTATTACCAGGCGAGCAACTATGTCGGTGCGCTCGACAATTGCCTGCGCGCATTGCAGACCTATCGCGCGACCGGCCACGCCGTCGACGAGGGTCGCATCTTGCATACGGTGGCCGCGATCTATCAGTCGATGGGCGACTACGACAGGGCGATTGGCACCTATGAGAACGCACTGGCCGTCAACGAGCCGCTTCTACGGCCAGAAGTCGACGCCATGGTGCTCGGCAACCTTGCTCGCATTCGGGGCCGTCGAGGCGAACACCTGCAGGCGGTGGGGCTTGGCCGTCAGGCCGTAGACCTCGCCCGTGAGCATGCCCCCCATCTCGTGGCGAGTCTTCTAGCGGATCTCGCCGAGGCCCATGTCGGGTTGGCCGACCATGCGGGTGCCGCGACCTGTTTCGCTGAGGCACGTGACGATTGGACGCTCCGGGTTTCCTCCGGCGAGGATCTGTCCCCCGCTGACCAACTCGGTGTCATGGTCTCAGAGGGCCGCGTTGCGTTGCGAACCGGCCAGCTCGATGAAGCGATCTCGACGCTCATCGGGGCGCTTGATCTCGCCGATCGGACCGATCATCGCGAGCTGGAACTCGAGGTACACGACCTTCTCGCGATGGCGTACAAGCAAGAAGGCCGGTTCGCCGAGGCTCTCGAGCAGCGCGAACGTCACATTGCCCTGCACCGTGAGATATTCACCGATGCGGCCGACCTACGCCTGCGCACTCTGCAGATTGCGCACGACAACGAGACAGCGCGGCAACTCTCGGAAATCACACGCTTGCAAACGAGCGATCTCGTCGCTGGGTACGCAACCGAGCACGCGGATGTCGATGCCTACCACCTAGAGGCATTCGAGCGGCTCGCCGCGCTGGCCGAGTTCCGCGGTGGCAACACCACGAAGCACACGAGTGCCGTCGGTGACTTGGCGTCTGAGATCGGCCACGCAATCGGCCAGCAACCGGAATGGTGTGAACGGCTCCGCCTGGCGGCGCGGCTTCACGACATCGGCAAGGTATCAGTGGCCGACTCCGTACTGCTGAAGCCAGGACCGCTCACGATGGATGAGTACGACGAGATCAAACAGCACACTGTGCTTGGCCGCCGATTGTTGTCCGGAGTGTCGACTGAGCTGTTTTCACTGGCTGCTGAAGCCGCATGGTCACATCACGAGTGGTGGGATGGATCTGGATATCCGAACGGACTCAATGGCCTGGCCATTCCGGTGTCCGGCCGCATCGTCGCGATCGCGGATGTCTACGACTCGTTGATCACGCGCCGCATCTACAAGCGCGAGTGGAGCGCGGCCGAGGCCGTGCGCTTCGTTGTATCTGGCGCTGCTTCGCAATTCCAGCCGGATCTCGTCGATGCATTCGTGAAGGTCATGATTGCCCGCGAGCCGGAACTCGAATCCGAACTCTCCTGATCATCAGGCGAGGGCGTTGCGCACCCATCGTTGGACAAAGGCTGCGAGTTCATCGACTGTGAGGTCTGTGCCGAGTCGGCCGTTGCGGTACGAGTTCGAAAACGACGACACGGCGCCGAGCACCCCGACAGCCAGCAAGTCTGACTTGTCGTCCGGGATCAACCCGGCGCGCTGACCTTCTTCGACGAGGCGGCAGACGTCTTCGAGATAGACGCTGGCACCCTCTTTCAGAACATCGGCGATGGTTGGGTCTGATCGTTCCACATCGAGGAGCGCAAAGTAAGCGGCGTTCTCAGCCATGAATTGCACACTTGCGGCAGCGCCCTGGGAGATGCGGGTGACTGCGTCGGTGAGGGGATCCATGGCTTGTGCTTGGGTCCGCCGGAGGCGTAGCCGCATGGTGCGTACCAGTTCGGCGAAGAGCGCGCTCTTAGTTGGGAAATACCAGTAGAAGAGTCCTTTGGCGACTCCGGCGCTTTGACAGATGTCGGCGATCCGTGTCGCGGCGTAGCCACGATCAGCGAACAGTTCCGCGGCCGCGTCGAGCAGCTGTTGCTTACGCTCGCGGCCGTGTTCAGTGTGCTGGCGCGCGTCCGGTGCGACGGCATTTTTCGCCTGGTCACTTGGGACGCTGACTTCGGTCACGCTGCCAGTCCACCCGATCTTGACCCGTCGGTCAAGAACGCTCGCGGCTGCGATCTACACTCGGCGACAATGGCGGTCAGTCGCGACGAGCGCATTTCCACTCGAAAACGCAATGACAAGTGGCGCAACATGCCGCTGCGAATCGAAATGTCCGAGTGCATCAACTGCGACGCGTGCCTGCGTCATTGTCCACCGAACTTCGGCGCGATCTTCAATCACGGTGCCGACGTGATCATCATCCCCGAGCTGTGCAGCGGGTGTGACAAGTGCCTCCCCGCATGCCCCGTTGATTGCATCTATCCCGATCCCGACTGGCAGCCGACGACGGATCTCGAAGATTGGTGGACACTCCCGAACAGCGCCGACGACCCTTACTGACAGTCCGTTGGTCGAAAGAACAGATTTCGAACATCGGGCCGCGAGCGCGCCGAGTGCACTCTGAGCGGATAGAAACTAGGGCCATGACAAGCTCTCAGATCATGCCGGGTGCCGAGCCGATGTCCCACGAAGGGTCGAGTGCGATCGGAGTCCTGGTTCTCCACGGGTTCACCGGCAATCCGTCATCCATGCGCGGCCTCGCCGAATCGATGGCCGAGCTCGGTCACCACGTCGAGATGCCTCGTCTGCCCGGTCACGGGACCACGATCGAGGAGATGATGGAAACTGGCTGGGATGACTGGACCGGCGAGGTTGCGGCGGCGTACGAGCGTTTGGCCGCGCGAGTTGACGAGGTTGTCGTCATGGGCCTGAGCATGGGTGGAGCACTCACGCTGTGGTCGGCTTTCAATCTCC
The DNA here is from genome assembly GCA_015767405.1 of Actinomycetota bacterium. Taxonomy (GTDB): domain Bacteria; phylum Actinomycetota; class Acidimicrobiia; order Acidimicrobiales; family Ilumatobacteraceae; genus Sva-07. Next base: position 11,095 of record JADWMG010000070.1, on the reverse strand, counting down.
CCGGCGTCGCAGGCATTGTGTGCATAAACCCGGCGACGATGCCGCAGCCACCCGAAGTGCTCGAGATGATGCGCGAGATGGTCGCCGATGGCAACGCTGTTGCTCCGGGTATCGGGAGTGATATCGCTGATCCGGATGTTGTCGAAACTGCCTATGACGGCACGCCGCTCGTTCCTCTGCTGTCGTTCATGGACGAGGGTCTGGCGCCGATGGCCAATCGCTACGGCGACCTGACGATGCCGTTGCTGCTGATCACATCGCGCCAGGACCACGTGGTCTGGCTCGAGCGCAGCTATCACGTCGCAACTCAAGACTTCGACCGCGACGACATAAACAAGCGCGCAGGCGAATTCACCGCACGAGTGGCCGGAGCCTGACGAATCCAACCATGATTGCCAGCATTCCGAGCCCGACCTTCAACTCGATTGATCTAGGGCCCCTGAGCCTCAACATGTACGGGTTGATGATCGCGCTCGGCGTTGTCGCCGCGGTTTGGATGTTCGGTCGCCGGTTGGAGCAACGTCAGATCGGCACCGCTGACGACGCGAGCGCGATTGCCGTATGGGCCGTGCTCGCCGGCGTGATCGGAGCACGGCTGTATCACGTGGTCACCGACTATGACCTGTTCCGGAATGACTGGGGCAAGATTCCGGCGATCTGGGAGGGGGGCCTCGGTATCCCCGGGGGCCTGCTGCTCGGCATTCCTGTCGGGCTGTATGTCACGCACAAAAGGGGGATTCCGATGGCCGCCGCTGCGACATGCGCGGCGCCGGCGATCCCGCTGGCGCAGTCAATCGGGCGGTGGGGTAACTATTTCAACCAGGAGTTGTACGGACGCGCAACGGACTTGCCGTGGGCGCTCGAGATCGACTCAGCTCACCTCGTGGATGGTTACGCGGTCGGTACCACTTTCCATCCAACGTTCCTCTACGAATCGCTGTGGAGCCTCGGGTTGGTGTTCCTTCTGCTCTGGATCGACCGTCGCTTCCGTCCTGCGCCGGGCCAACTCATGGTGATGTACATCATGGGCTACGGAGCTGGTCGGTTCTGGGTAGAGGGCTTGCGTATCGATCCAGCCGATGAGATCGCTGGACTGCGTTTGAATCAGTGGGTTGCACTCTCGGCGGTCGTGGGTGGAGCGATCGTGCTGGCATTCATGCGTCGGCATCCGATCCCCGAACCTGTGATCGCGCAAGACCCGGTCGAACTCGACCTGTCTGATGTTCCGCCCGATACCGACACCGATTCCGATGCGGATTCCGACGCCGATCCGGATACGGACGCCGATGGTTCGGACGCCGATTCCGACGCCGATGGTTCGGATGACAGTCAGGACGCCAGCGCGAATGCCGATCCGGATGTGGAAGCCGACGCCCCAGGCGTCTGACGCATTCTGGTTCCGCCGACTGCGCGGAATCGAGGGTCACCGACCGTCACCTTCCGAAATATGCCTGGAAAGATGCTCCCAGTGAATACATCCAGGCATATTTCGGGTTCTGGAATCGGGGCGGATGGGGGAAGGGGTGGGCGATAGCCTCGGCTGTCGTGTCCGACCGCATTACCTCCGAGGCCGTCGCGAAGGTTGCCAAACTTGCTCGGCTCTCGCTGAGCGATGATGAGCTACAACAAGCGACCCACCAGCTGAGCGACATGCTCGACCATTTCGCCGATATCGACGCGCTCGATCTGGAGAGTGTCGAGCCCATGACCCACCCGATGGATATTGCCAACGTGATGCGTGATGATGTCGTGCTAGACGTCCTCGATCGCGAAGAAGTCCTCGATGCAGCTCCGGTCGCCGAGGACGGCCGCTTCCGCGTACCCCCCATCCTCGGGCTGGACGACTAGTCATGGCTGACCACAAAACGGGCGACCAGATCCCGGCAGCCGCTACCGACATTTCCTGGGAAGTGCGCAACGGGGTTACCCGGGCCGCTGACGTGCTGGAGAAGTATTTGGGCGAGATCGAGCGGCGAGATGACGACGTTCATGCCTTCAATCTCGTACTCACCGACGAGTCGCGGGCGCGGGCTGCTGAAATCGACGATGCCGTGGCGATGGGTCGCAACCTGGGTGCGCTCGCGGGCGTTCCCGTAGCGCTCAAAGACAACATGTGTACGCGGGGAATCCCGACCACCTGCTCCTCGAAGATTCTGGATGGCTGGAAGCCACCGTACGACGCGACGATTGTCACCAAACTCGCTGAGGCCGGCGCGGTGATCATCGGAAAAACGAATCTCGACGAATTCGCGATGGGCTCCAGCACCGAAAATTCAGCGTTCGGGGCAACACACAACCCACACGACCTGACCCGGGTACCCGGCGGTTCGAGCGGCGGCTCCGCTGCGGCTGTTGCAGCAGGTTTTGCTCCCGTCAGCCTCGGGTCTGACACTGGCGGATCGATCCGCCAACCGGCGGCGCTTTGCGGTGTGGTCGGGGTGAAGCCAACCTACGGTGCAGTGAGTCGACTCGGCCTCGTTGCCTTCGCTTCGAGCCTTGACCAGATCGGTCCGATGGCCAACAGTGTGTCCGACGCGGCGCTTTTGCTCGAAGCAGTGTCCAGCCACGATCCGATGGACTCGACCTCGATCGAGCAGGGTCCCCTCGAGATCTCGCAGCAGCTCGACTGGGGTGTTGCCGGGCTACGAGTTGGGCGGATCACCGATCTCCCTGAAGGCGCGAGCCCAGACGTCAACGAACGGCTCGAGGTCGCCTTCGACAACCTCCGCGCTGCGGGCGCAGAGATCGTCGACGTCGAGGTTCCCGCTTTCACCTACGGACTGACCGCCTACTACCTCATAGCTCCCGCGGAGGCGTCCAGCAATCTGGCGAGGTATGACGGCGTGCGATTCGGTCTGCGCAAGGACGCCCCCGACACGAACGCCATGTACATGGCCACTCGCACCGAGGGCTTCGGCGACGAGGTGAAGCGGCGGATCATGCTCGGCACGTACGCCCTTTCGGCGGGCTACTACGACGCGTACTACGGACGCGCACTAAAAGTCCGTCGTCGCATCGCTGCTGACTTCGCGAAGGCTTACGAGAAGGCCGACATTCTGCTCACACCGGCTTCGCCAACTGTGGCATTCAAGATGGGTGACAAGACCACCGATCCGATGTCGATGTATCTCTGCGACACATACACGATTCCATCCAACCTCACGGGTGACCCAGGAATGAGCGTTCCATTTGGGACGGGCGATTCGGGCCTACCGGTCGGTGTGCAAGTTCTGGCTCCAGCCTTGAAGGAAGACGTCATGTTCCGAACCGCTGCTGAGCTCGAGCGGAGCATGTCGTGAGCGAGAAGGCTGCCGATACCGAAGTATGGACGTCCAACGGGTACGAGCTGGTGGTCGGGCTGGAAGTTCACGTCGAACTCCTGACTCGGACAAAGCTCTTCTCGGGATCGCCGAATCACTTCGGCGATGATCCCAATACAAACATCGACCCGGTCTCCCTGGGTCTGCCTGGTGCGCTGCCGGTCTTGAACCGACAGGCCGTCGAACTGGCGATGAGGCTCGGGCTGGCGCTCAACTGCACGATCCAGAGGTCGACGTTTGCTCGCAAGAACTACTTCTACCCCGACATGCCGAAGGCGTACCAAATCAGTCAGTACGACGAGCCAATCAGTGTTGACGGATGGCTCGATCTTCCGAGCGGGTTCCGTGTCGGGATCGAGCGCGGACACCTCGAAGAAGACACCGGCAAGTCGACTCATATGGGTGGTGCGGGCGGACGTATCCATGGCAGTGACTACTCGCTTATCGACTTCAACAGGGCGGGAGTTCCGCTGGTCGAGATCGTGAGCCGACCCGACATCCGAACTCCCGAACAGGCGAAGGCGTATGTGAGCGAGCTCCGAGCCATCTTGATCGCCGTCGGCGCATCCGACGCGAAGATGGAAGAGGGCTCGATGCGCGTGGACGCCAACGTGAGCGTCAGGCTTCCAGGGGCCGAGCTCGGCACTCGCTGCGAGGTCAAGAACGTCAACTCGATTCGCTCGGTCGGCCGCGCGATCGAGTACGAAGCGCAGCGTCAGGTGGGAATGCTCGAAGCCGGTGAATCAATTCGCCAGGAAACGCGCCACTGGGATGAGAACGATGGGCGCACGCACACGCTGCGCAGCAAGGAAGATGCTGACGACTATCGGTATTTCCAGGAACCGGACCTAGTAGTGGTCGACCCGGACGTCGGGTGGATCGAAACTGTGCGGTCGTCGCTCCCTGTTCTGCCGGCAGCGCGCCGACAGCTGCTAGCGGAACTGACCGGTCAAACAACTGATGCCGAGGCAGTTCTCGTGGTTACAGAACGCGGCCAAGACGAGTACGTGCTCAGCGTCGCGCAGGCCGGCGGCGATGCCGCACGCGCACTGGTCCATGTCAAAGAGGCGTTCGCCGAGCAAGGAGACGACCCGTCGATTCCTGCGGCTGACTTGGCCAAGCTCACGAGCCTCGAGATCGATGGCGCGTTGACTGCAACACAGGCCAAGCAGGTACTAGCCGAGATAGTCGCCGGTAACGGCGGCGACGCGGCTGCAATCGCCGCGTCGAAGGGGTTCGAGGCGATGGACGACAGCGAACTTCAATCAATGATCGATGGCGCGATTTCGGCTCAAGCAGATGCCTGGGCGAAGTTCTGCGCTGGCGACGGCAAGGCGATGGGCGCTCTGGTCGGAGCAGTGATGAAGGCATCCAGGGGTCAAGCAGATGGCAAGGCCGTCACAGCGATCTTGAACGAGCGTCGACAGAACACCTGACAGCGGTCCCGACTCGCCGCTGACCGAGCCGCATTGCGACACTCGGACAATGGACTTCGAGATTCCCACAGACATCCAAGACACGCTCGATCAACTCGACGAGTTCATCGAGGCAGAGATCAAGCCACTCGAACAGCGCGACGACAACATGCGCTTCTTCGACCACCGTCGCGAGTGGGCGCGGACCGACTTCGACAACGGCGGTGTCCCGCGGGAGGACTGGGAGGAGCTGTTGCGGGAAATGCGTCGTATCGCTGACGATGCGGGGTGGCTGCGACTAGCGCTGCCGTCGGAGTTCGGTGGCCAAGAGGCAAGCAATCTGAAGATGGCCATAATCCGAGAGCATCTCGCGGCAAAAGGTCTCGGGCTTCACAACGATCTTCAGAACGAGTCATCGGTGGTCGGGAATTTCCCGACAGTGTTGATGATGCGTGACTTCGGCACCGAGCAGCAGAAGGCCGACTGGATGCCTGGCTTCCTAGACGGTACGAGGCGCCTCGCTTTCGGGCTGACCGAGCCCAACCACGGCAGTGATGCCACCTACTTGGAGACCACGGCCGAACGAGATGGTGACGAGTGGGTTCTCAACGGTATGAAGCGCTGGAACTCAGGACTCCATCACGCGACTCACGACATCATCTTCGCGCGGACGTCCGGAGAGCCCGGAAGTCCAGTGGGTATCAGCGCATTCCTGGTTCCGACGGATGCACCGGGCTTCAAGGTCGAGTTCTTCTGGTGGACGTTCAACATGCCGACCGATCACGCCGAGGCGAGCCTCACCGATGTCCGTGTTGGTGCCGATGCGCTATTCGGCGAGGTAGATCGAGGGCTGGAATTGGCGCAACATTTCGTGCATGAGAACCGAATCCGCCAGGCCGCGTCGTCGCTTGGTGCGGCACAGTTCTGTATCGACGAAGCCGTTGCCTACGCCAATGGTCGAACGACATGGGGCAAGGCTCTGTCGGTCAATCAGGGCATCCAGTTCCCGCTGGTCGAACTCCACACGGAGGCGGCGATGCTCCGCCAGTTGGTGCGGTACACCGCGTGGATGCTTGATCAGAAACATCACATGGAGGTCACTCACCTGGTGGCGATGTGCAACTACCGCGCCAACCGGTTGGCCTGCGACGCTGCTGACCAGGCGATGCAAACCTGTGGCGGCGTCGGATACTCGCGCCACATGCCGTTCGAGCACATCTATCGCCACCATCGTCGCTACCGGATCACCGAGGGATCCGAGGAGATCCAGATGCGCAAGGTCGGCCAACAACTCTTCGGCTTCGGCCGCAAATAGCACGAATGGGGTCAGACCCCATTCGTGCTATTTGCTCCACTCGGCCCAGGCTTCGAGGTTGGACTTCGACATCTGGCGGTGTTCTTTGGCGATGGCCTTACCCGCTGGGTCCTGGAGCCGGAATTCGATCGCTAGCGCGCCGAAATGGTTGCCACCGAAGTAGGGCGCGAAGTCTTTCGGTCTGAAGTAGCCCGTCAAGTCATCTGGTACTTCAGCGCTTGGAACCCAGGGCGCGGGATCTACCGCTGGCAACTGCAACTCATCGAGCGTCTTCCAGATGTCGTCATCGTTGGTCCGGTCGGCGAAGTCGCGGCCCTGATATCGGTAGACCTCTTCGCCATCAGGCGTGACGATCACCATTCCCGGGAGTGCTATGCCGCCGCGCTCGCCCGGGTCGTAAAGGTCGAGCGGCTGGAGGTAGGTCTCACCGCCGGGATCGGAAATGAACCTCGTATGCGTGAATCCCCAGCGCTCGGACATGCCTGCTTGACGAGCATCATCATCGACGCTGATGGCGGCGAGCTCAGCTCCGGCTTGATGAATCCGGTCGTATTGGGTTGCCAACTTCACGAGTTGACCGCAGCAATACGGTCACCAGTCTCCGCGGTAGGTCATCAGGATGATGGCCCCGTTCGAACGGCGCAGTGAGAGCAGGTCGGGTCGCGATGGCATGAGTGTCACCTTAGGACCGGTCGGAGATCGCTGCGTTGCTGGAGATCTGTTTGCTGGTTTCGTTTCGAGTAAGGAAATCTGGGATCGGGATGTGGTCTGAGTATCTTGTGATGAGCGGCCCGACCATCGCAGTGACCAGTACGTAGCCGGCGGCGAGCGCACCCAATTCCGGTCCATCCAATAGCTCGGAACCAAGAGCGGCGATGACGATTGAGAACTCGCCGCGCGCGATCACGACGGTCGCGGCCCGCATTCGCCCTCGAGGGCCTGCCCCGGTTCGGCCAGCGGCATACCATCCGGTTGCCATCTTGGTGAACACTCCAACCACTGCAAGGGCGAGCGCAGGCCCTGCCGCATCGAGAAGGTCAGTCGGGTCGATCTGTAACGAGAAGAACAGGAAGAAGATCGCGGCAAACAGATCGCGTAGCGGTGAGATGAGTATCTCGGCACGTTCTTTGGCGCGGCCTGACAGTGCGAGCCCCACGAGAAATGCCCCGATTGCACCTGACACCTCGAACTGCTGGGCCACCCCGGCAACCAGCAAAGTGATACCGAAGACGGTGAGCAGAAAGGACTCATCGGAACCACCGGCGATCGCGTTGCTCAATGGCCTCCCGAACTTGAGTGCAATCAGCAAGATGGTGGCAACAGTGATCAGCGCGATTGTCACGCTGGTAGCCGTGGCCATGATTGTTCCGCCGACGATGAGGGCGGCGACAACAGGGAGATACACCGCCATCGCCAGGTCCTCGATGACAAGCAGGTTGAGTACGGCCGGCGTCTCCCGAAAGCCGAGCCGACCCAGGTCCGCCAGCACCTTTGACACGATCCCTGATGAGGAGATCCATGTGACGCCACCCAGCAGAATCGCAGCGAGCGGGTCCCACCCGAGCAGGAACCCCAGGGCGACGCCCGGGAGAGCGTTCAAACACATGTCGAGCAGTCCTGGCGCCAATCCCGTACGCAGACCACTCCGGAGTTCGGCTTCGGAGTATTCGAGGCCGAGGGCGAACAACAGAAGCAGTACCCCGATTTCGGCGCCGAGCTCGACGAACTCGATGCTGACATCGATGTGTACAAAGCCTCCCTCTCCGACGGCGAGTCCAACGAGTAGATACAGCGGAACGGCCGTGATACCGAAGCGACCGGCCAACCGAGAAAGCAAAGAGAGCAGGAAGATGAGGGCCCCGAGTTCGATGAACCCGAGAGCAACCTCGCTGCTGCCTGCTGCAATCAGCATGGCCAGAGTCGTTGGTTGTTGCGAGCTCGTTCAGGCATGAATGAGGTCGCGGAGCATCGTGAGGCCCTCCGAGGTGCCGACTGCCACGACCACGTCGTTGGTGAGTAGCTCGAAGTCCGGTCCCGGTGCGGGAATCGACTGGTCATCGCGGATGACCGCCACGATTGAGGCCCCCGTTTTTGTCCGGTACTGGCCATCGCCGATGGTTTCACCGCCCCTACTGGAGGTTGCGGCAATCTCGATCCACTCGATTGCGAGACCTTCGATGTTCTGCTGAACCACCGATACGACCTCGGTCACCTGGCTTGCACCCAGCAGTTCCGAAACGGTGCGCGAGTCGGCCGCCGAAAGGCTCACGAGTGACGAACACGCGTCAGGATCACCGGTGTCGTATACGAGGATTTCGCGTCGGCCGTCTCGATGCACGAGGACACCGATGTCGGTCCCGTCTTCGGTTGTGAAGTCGTGGCGGACCCCGACACCGGGGAGCTTCGTCTCTCGTACCTGGGCCATTCGTACAGTGTGGCATTGACGGGTGCCCATAGCACCAGGACACGTTGTGGGCGGCGCCGCTACTGTCGGTCTCATGAGTGACTCGCCCGAAACATCTGATACTCCTGTCGACATCAAGCCCCGCTCGCGCGACGTCACCGACGGGATGAGAAAGGCGCCATCGAGGGCGATGCTGCGTGCCGTCGGCATGACCGACAACGACTGGGAGAAGCCGCAAGTAGCGATCGCATCGTCGTGGAACGAGGTCACCCCATGCAATATGACGCTGCGCAAGCTTGCCGAGCAGGCGAAGATCGGTGTGCGTGAAGCTGGTGGTTTCCCGATGGAGTTCGGCACGATCACAGTCAGTGATGGCATTTCGATGGGTCACGAGGGAATGCGCGCTTCACTCGTATCGCGAGAGGTCATCTGTGACTCGGTCGAGACCGTGATGCACGCCGAACGATTCGATGGTTTCGTCGGCCTTGCCGGCTGCGACAAGTCGATCCCCGGGATGTTGATGGCAGCGGCGCGTCTCGATCTGCCGAGTGTTTTTGTCTACAACGGATCAACCATGCCGGGTGAGTACAACGGCGAGGCCCTCGACATCACGAGCGTCTTCGAAGCGGTTGGTGCCTGCGCCGCGGGCACGATGAGTGAGGACGAGTTGTACGCGATCGAGGCCAATGCATGCCCAGGCGAAGGAGCCTGCGGCGGAATGTTCACTGCCAACACGATGAGTTCGATTGCCGAAGGGCTCGGGATGAGTCTTCCTGGTACAGCGTCGCCGCCCGCCATCGACGATCGCCGAGAGACCGATGCCGAGGATGCCGGCGCGGCGGTTGTCAACCTGTTGCGCCTGGGAGTGACCCCACGCCAGATCATGACCAAGAAGGCGTTCGAGAATGCGATTGCCTTGACGTCAGCGCTCGGCGGCTCGACGAATGCGGTGCTGCATCTCCTGGCGATCGCCAACGAGGCGCGCGTAAATATCGACCTCGACGACTTCAACCGGATCGCCGATCAAGTTCCGCACATTGCCGACATGAAGCCGGGCGGAAAGTTTCACATGAGCGACCTCGACCGCGTCGGCGGTGTACCGGTCGTGCTCAAGCATCTTCTCGATGCCGGGTTGGTCCACGGTGACGTGATGACGGTGACCGGCAAGACGATGGCCGAGAACCTTGCAGAGATCGATCCTCCTGCACCCGACGGAGTTGTCGTGCATTCACTTGATGCTCCGATCCACGATGCCGGAGGGATCAACATCCTCACGGGCTCACTTGCTCCGCTTGGATCGGTAGTGAAGGTGGCCGGGCTCTCCGAGGCCCAGATCAACTTCGAAGGTCCGGCCCGTGTCTTTGACGACGAGGATCACGCCATGGATGCAATCCTTGCTGGGGAGATTCAACCGGGCACGGTCATCGTCATCCGATACGAAGGCCCGAAGGGCGGCCCTGGAATGCGCGAGATGCTCGCGATCACCGGAGCTCTCAAGGGTGCCGGTCGTGGCAGTGACTGCGCGCTGATAACCGACGGCCGATTCTCCGGCGGAACGTGGGGTTTCTGTATTGGTCACGTAGCACCGGAAGCCACCGATGGCGGCCCGATCGCTTTTGTGCATGACGGTGACCTGATCCGCATCGACGTGCCATCGAAGACGCTCGACCTACTCGTCGACGATGCCGAACTCGCTCGCCGTAGGCAAGATTGGACGCCGAACCCTGCGCGCTACACGACCGGTGTGCTCGGCAAGTACGCCAAGCTTGTGCAGGGCGCCGAAACCGGCGCGATCACCAACACCATCTAGTAGCGCGGCGTTTGTATGTAATTTTGAGGTCGTAGACGCCCAAAAATTGCATACAAACGATGAAAGGGTCGGATGCGGGCTCAGTCGACCAGAGCCTGGTAGACGAGTTGGGAGAGCTCGGCGCGGATTGGGTAGGTACTCGATGGGAGTAGCTGAGTGAGGAAGATCGCCACGATGTCTTCCTTGGGGTCCACCCAGTAGATGGTGCTTGCCGCCCCGCCCCACGCGTACTCACCGGCCGAACGGAGAACCTTGTTGGCAGCCGGGTCGAGTACGACTGAAAATCCGAGCCCGAAGCCGACCCCGTCGAAGCTGGTTTCGGCGAAGAGTGGGCGTCCGAAAGTTTCGAGATCGGCGTTTCCGGGCAGTTGGTTGCGGGTCATGTAGTCCACCGTTCGCGAGCCGAGCAGGCGCACACCATCGATCTCCCCTCGCCCTAGCAGCATGTGCGCAAACCGCAGATAGTCGCTGGCCGTACCCGCGAGGCCACCCCCACCAGACAGCATCAGCGGAGGCTCTGTCGCGACGGAAGCGAGTACGGCTGGGGCCGGAACGGCTTGGCCCGTAGCTGGATTGGGCACGTACAGCCGAGCGAATCGATCGACATCGCTCTGCGACACCGAGAAGCCCGTGTCTGTCATTTCGAGTGGTCCGAAGATACGTGATTGGAAGAACTCATCGAGCGGTTGGCCGGAGATCACTTCGATCAGTCGGCCGAGCACGTCCGTCGAGACTCCGTAGTTCCATTCGCTGCCGGGTTGGAAGGCCAGGGGGAACTGCGCCCAGCGCTCACAACTCTCCTTGAGATCGGCACCCTCTGGCACGCCCCAT
>JADWMG010000009.1 GCA_015767405.1 Actinomycetota bacterium | reverse complement strand
GGCGAGCTATTCGCATCTTTGCCAGACGCCTCGGATGTCTCCTTGCAAGCGGAGATCGTGGCTGGCACGACCCAGTCGCTCGAGGAGACGTTGTCGCTCGCTCTTGAGCAGCTGAGCCAGGCACCCGTGATCTGACCCGGAGCGGCGGTGCACCTCCTGCCGCAGCAGTCCCACAACCGAGCCACAACAGGTTGGGCGGATCATTGACTCATCAACCTATGAGGAGGAGTCATGACCAACCTGCATCAAACGCATCCACGAACCCGTCGGTTCGGAGCCGCAATTGCGGTGCTCGGAATCGCTCTCGCATCCGGCCTCGGCTGCAGCAGTTCCGACAACACTGCAACCAGCGAGCCGACCGACGTATCGGCCACGCCGGACACGGTCGTCCCTCCCGACAACACTGACGCGTCAGAGACAACCGAAGCGTCAGAGACGACCGAGGCGTCCGATACGACAGTTGCATCCGAAGCAACGGAGGCCCCGGAGACGACCTCTTCCACAGATGTGCCCTTTACCTACTTTGCGGACCCAAATCCTGCCGTCGGCGACCCTGTGATCGCGTTGTGCGAAGCGTACGGCCAACTCGCTGAGCCGGGCGGAACAGATGCCGTTATGGCATTGATGACCGATGACGTGGTCGTCACCGAGACGGTCCTCGGAGAGCAGTACCAGGGTGCTGTCGAGGTCGCCGAGTTCGTCGGTGGGCTGAATCCCACCTTCGGTATCGAAGGCTCTATCTGTGGCGACATGGTCCAAGCCGGTAATTGGGTGGCTGGCGGATTCTCGCTGCTGAATGCCGATGGTCCGGTGAGCCAAGGTATTGGTGCCATGCATGTCACCGACGGCAAGGTCGATCAACAGATCATCTATTACACGCCGGTTGCAGGCGCTCTAGAGCCGAATGTCGACCCAGGTACCGGCGTGTATTCGGCCGCCATGAGTCTCTGCGCTGCGTGGGCAGATGGTGCCGATCCCGACAAGATCTTGTCACGCATGACCGCCGAGCCCGCGCTCTATACCGAACAGGCCTTCATCGGGGCCGATGCCATCCGGGCGCTCGCCGACGCATTGCCGTATGACGTCAACGAGTGCGGCCTCGAGATCCAGAACGGAGCATGGGAAGCGGTAGCCAATCGGTTCACCGACACCGCAGCCGGCGTGTCGAGCGAGGGTGTCAACGTGGTGTTGCTCGACCCCTCAGGGCTGGTCTCGACGCACTGGGTTCACATCGAGACGGTCGAGTGAGGTCGCTTACGACCTGACGGTTCTTCCCGCCGTCTCTCTTCCGGATCGCCGCTCGTCAGCAGACCGATGGGCGGCGATCGGCCCATGGGTGTGCGGCTTCGAGTTGGCTGGCGACTGCGAGCAGAAGATCTTCACGGCCGTAGGCGGCAACCAGTTGGACACCGATTGGCAGGCCGTCGTCGTTCCAGTGCAGCGGGAGGTTGATCGCAGGTTGTCCACTCGCGTTGAACGGTGGCGTGAACGCGATGAAGTCGCCGGCTCTCTTCATGCCGGCCATCGGGTCTCCCGGCGTTGAGTCGTGCTCGCCGATCTTCACGGGTGGTTCGCACAGCGTTGGTGTGAGCAAGAGATCCCATCCGCCTTCCCACCATTGCTGCAGGCTGCGTCGGTACTCCACAACCGCCGCCAGCGCTTCCGCGTACTCGACGCTCGTGGTGTCGTCGGCGTGTCGGGCCAGCGCCCAGTTCACCGGCTCGACATCGTCTTCGGTGAGTTCGCGGCCGATCGATTCGCCCATCGCGTCGATGCTGACGGCCATCATCGTCGACCACATCGCCATGAATCGGGGTGTGAATGAAGCGTCCTCGAGTGCCGGCGGGTGGCCTGGTGATACGTCGTGCCCGAGCCCTTCGAGCATCGCAGCTGCCGACCGAACAGCCGTGATGCAGTCGTCGTGCAGTGCGTTGCCGAGCGGGTGCGTATCGAGCAGCCCGATTCGTAGGCGACCCGGGTTGGAGCCGACCTCGTCGATGTAGGGCCGAGTTGGTGCAGCAGCAATCACGGTGTCACCCACGCCTGGGCCCTGCACCGCATCGAGCAGCCGGGCGGAGTCGCGAACGGATCGGCTCACGCAGAACGACACGCTCAATCCGGATTCGTTGGCGTATGGCCCCATCGTGATCCTGCCCTGTGAAGTCTTCAATCCGACCAACCCGCAGCATGATGCTGGGATGCGAATCGACCCGCCGCCATCCGAAGCGTGGGCGACCGACACCATGCCCGATGCCACCGCCGCGGCAGCACCGCCACTCGAACCACCCGGTGTGCGATCAGTGTCCCACGGGCTGCGGGTGGGTCCGTAGGCCATTGGTTCGGTGACCGGCAGGCTGCCGAGTTCGGGGCTGTTGGTGCGCCCGAGTGTGATGAGGCCGGCGTCGCGAAAGCGGGTGACGATAGTCATGTCGCGTTCGGAGATCGGCTGGGCGGCGCGCATTGCTCTGTTTCCGCTGGTCATCGGCATACCGGCATCGTGGGCGCCGAGATCCTTGAGCAGGAACGGCACTCCGGCAAACGGCCCCCAATCGGCATCCCCCGCGCCGCCGTCGGCCCAAGCGTCGTCGATCATGGCTGCCTGCCTTCGGGCTCGGTCGTACCAGCGCATGACAACCGCGTTCAGATCACCGTCGATCCGATCGATCCGTTCGGCTGCACCATCGACCATCTCGGCTGCTGACACCTCCCCGCTGGCGATGAGTGCGGCCTGGTCGGTGGCGTCGAGCCACTGCGTGTCTTCAGCGATGTTCCCCATGCTTCGTTGTTATCACTTTGTGATGACAACGACCTGGTCAGCGTCGCCGAGATCGACGCGATCGCTGGTAGCGGGATTTAGTGTGACGTCGCCATTGCATCTCCAGCCGATTGCCAGCAGGCCGAGCGAGTAAACGGCTCTCACCATCTCGTGGAACTCCATCTGACCCGTCACGCCAAGTGCGCTGGCATCGATGAGGTCGATCGATGCCCCCTCATCGGAGTACAGATGCATCATCACCATCCGTCGCTCGGGTACTTCGGCAAGCTGAGTCATGAATCGGCTTGCGATCGCATTGCTGACGACGAAGTCATCGGCTCCCGAGGTGATGGCCAGGTCGACGTTTTCGGCGTCGAGCAGCTCGACGATGAGTCTTGGCGCTGTTCCGCCACGAGCCTGGAGTTCCTGACGAATCAGCATCATGGTCAACAGTGTCCGGCTGTCGGCTTCGCCAGGGGAGATGCCGTGGCGGTATCCGAGCAGGATGATGGACGTGAGCGCTGGGTTACTGACTTTTGCCAGTCTTTGCAAGTTCTTCACCCTGACCGCTGTTGATGTCAGCTCGAGACCGTGGATCATCGATGGGAGCTCTACGACATCCTCGTCGACGACCTGGGAGTCGTACAGGATCTCGGCCGTCGACCCCGGAGCACAAAGCGATGCCAAATGGGTGACCAGCTGCGGTCCCAGTGCGTTCCACCCGATGATCAACACGTGTTCTGGCGAATTCTCGCGTTGAAACGAGGTAAGCCCATCGAGAGAGGTCCGCGATGGAACGTCGCTCGTATTCATTTTGTCGACGCCTGTGGCTTTCGCCGGGGGACGTCGGTCCTCGGCGATCATGATGAGTCGGTCACCTTCGACGAATTGCCTGGCCGGATCTGGATTGAGGCTGACGTTGCCGTCGATGTGCATGACGCCTATCGCGCGGGCCTTGTCGAACATCAGCAACGTGTCCGCGAAGCAGACATTGACGAGTTCGCCCACCTCCTCACGCAGGTCACCGAGATCGAAGATGTGCAGATCAGCGTTGTGGTAATCCATAAGTTCCTGGATGACCTGGTTGAGACCGGGCTGACGCAGTGTGAACGCAGCCACTCTGGCGATGGTCTGTGTCGGCATGACTGGGTGGACCCCATGACCGCAGGCGCGGATCAAACTTTCGCCGGTAATGGGTTCGGTCACCTCGACAACCAGCGGAACTCGATCAACGCCGGCAAGTGCCGAATGTGCTGCCAATGTGGTCCTGACGACGCCAGCATCGCTGTCTGCTTCATCAGCGGCCAGGATGATCACGGTTCGTGCTCGATCTAGTCCGACGAGTGCGAGGTCTGTTGGCCGGGTCGGGTCGCCCACGCGGATCACTAGGCGGCTGCCGCGCAGGTCTCCCACTTCGGCCCGGATCGATTGACCGAGTTCACTTGGTTCGCAATCGGCGAGCACGACGAGCACGTTCCGGCGTCTCGTGCGTCCGGCCATCGCCAACTGCTCGACGATGATTGGGAGGCGTGCCGACGCTCCGAGGATCACCACATGACCGGACTCGACGACGGCGCTGCGCCCTCGTTTCATCGCGTCGACCCGCTGCTCGACGGCGCTGGCGATGATGCCGATGAGCGTGCCGGCGATCAGGATCCCGAACATCGTGACGAGCAGCGCCAACAGCCGTTGGCCCCAACCCTCATCACTCGCCATCGTTCCCGGGTCGAGGGTCCTCAGACCGCTCTGCCAGAAATCTTCGAACCATGAACTGTCCTGATTGCCGGTGAAGGTGACACCGGCCACGTTGAGCAGGAGTGCGCTGACGATGACCACAAGCAACGTGATCGCGAACAGCAAGACCAGCACGGCCCACGTGCCCCGCGCCAACAGGTTGTCCAAGTGATATCGGATGCGGTTGCGCAGGCTGCTCGTTTTCTTGGAACGTTGCTTGTCATCTGTCACGGCTACTTCTCATCCTCGTGTCTCTGGTGTTCTATGCGGCGTTGCTACCACTTCGAGCCCGCCCTCGCCGCGAAGCGTTCAGGTACCGATGACCATCATTCCGAGAGTACGCGCGACCTGGGCCTGGCGCAGGTCGAATGTGAGGAGAGACGTGGCGGGGCCGGTCCTCACGGCAGCCGCAAGATGTAGTGAATCGAGTGAACGACACAGGGTCTGCTCGGCGATTCGCGCCGCTTCGTTGCAGGTGGACGCATCGAGGCTGACGAGGGCAAAGGCATCGAGGTCGACCGCTAGTTGCCGCCGGCTGGATGTGAGTTCGGAACCGTCGAGGAGGCGCGTGAGGTTTCGGCGAACTTCGATCTCGGTGAGGCGGGATGTGACGAGTACGGGATCGGTCGCCATCAGGCTCACGGCCGCTTCGGAGTCGTGCTCGTCGACGTAGCGTTTCAGTAGCGCGCTGGAGTCGACATAAAGCGTCACCCTCGGTCCTCGTCGAGCACATCCAGCACGCTGGCCGTGGAACGATGCCGTTCGGCAGGCCCGAGCTGCGTACGCCGGGGTGGCTCTATCCATCCCTCTTCGATGCCGCGCTCGAACGCCGAGTTGCTCGAGTAGGCCGTCAGGCGGGCAACCGGTCTCCCTCGATCGGATACCACGATGTCCTCACCGGCAGCTGCTCGGTGGAGGTATTCCGACAGCTTTGACTTCAACTCTCGCACTCCAACATCCATGTGACTACATAGTAGAGCAATATAGTCACATTGCGCCAGATGACGCTTTGGATTGCTCGGTGGGAGAGTGGGGCGTCGGGCGCATGGAAGGATCACGGGATGACCGAATCGGTGGGATCTGCAGCCAGCACCATCAGCGAGCATGAGCTACTGACAGAGTTGGTGCCGTCACCAGTTTCGTACCGGGTGTTGCGGCCTCCCCAGGTGATGGACCCTGGGCCTGAAGGTTTGCCGCTGCTGCTAATGCTTCACGGGGGTGGCGATTCGGCGGAGTTCCTCGCCACCATGCGCCCGCTGTTCGACGGGCTCTGGGCTGACGGCACGCTTCCTCCGATGCTTGTTGCCACGCCCTCTGCGGGGCGCAGCTTCTATCTCGACTACTTCGATGGGTCGCAGCTATGGGAGCAGTTTCTGCTCGACGAGTTCCTCCCCCGTCTGATCGAGGAGACCGGGGCGGGTCGGGGAGGTGCAGCTGTTGCATTGACCGGTGTTTCGATGGGCGGACTCGGGAGCTTGCGCTTGGCATTTCGGCGACCCGATCTATTTGTCGCCGTCGCTGCACTTGAACCAGCGCTGGAGGAATCGTCCAGCTGGAATGATGTGTCGCTGCGCGACCGGGCATATCGCGATGGCGAGCTCATGCGCGAGCTCTTCGGTGACCCGGTCGATCCGGCGTACTTCCGCGCCAACCATCCGCGGGATCTTGCCGAACGTAACGGCCACCTCATCGGGGCTGCCGGGCTCGACATTTACATCGAGTGTGGTGACGAAGATCGCCTTCACCTGCAATACGGTTCCGAGGCGCTCCATCGTCAACTGTTCGCACATGGCATCGACCACGAATACCGACTCGTCCGAGGCGGCAATCATCTGGGGTCGAGTCTGGCCGGCCGCTTCACTGACGCCCTGAGGTTCGTCGGTCGTTCGATCGCCGATCTCGATCGACCTGAGTCGGCACCAGACCCCGCACTCGAGATGCTCACTGAGTTCATCACTGCTGCCGAGTCGGATTGCGGTTACCGCCGGACCGAGCTGATCGCCGGCCCGGACGGACCTTTGGAGGTGCATATCCGAGGCGAAGGGCCATCGGTGGTGATGATCCCATCGCTTGGTCGGGGCGCCGAAGACTTCGACACGCTGTCGGCCCGTGTTGCCCGCGCCGGCTACCGGGTGATCTCGCCCGAGCCGAGAGGGATCGGAAGAAGTGACAGCACGCTCGATGGCCTTTCGATGGCCGATCTTGCCGATGACGTTGCCGCTGTCATCGAGTCTGTGGGCAATGCGCCGGCGGTGATCGTCGGCCACGCCTTCGGGAACCGAGTGACCAGGATGGTTGCAACTCGCCATCCAGCTCTGGTTGAGAGTGTGGTGTTGCTCGCGTGTGGGGGCCTGATTCCGCCAGCTCCGGACGTCGCCGCTGCGCTCCGCGCGGTGTTTGACCCAGAACTCTCTCCGGAAGATCACCTTGCCGCCGTGGATCTTGGTTTCTTCGCTCCAGGCAATGATGCAGCGGTATGGAACGAGGGCTGGCATGGCGTCGTAGCGTTCTTTCAAGGGGTGGCCAATCAGGGCACTCCTGTCGAAACCTGGTGGACTGCGGGATCAGCAGATGTGCTCGTCGTGCAACCCGCCGACGATGTGATTGCGGTACCGGAGAATGGACAAGGCATCGTTGACACGCTGGGAGATCGAGCATCGATGATCACAATTCCGAATGCAGGGCACGCGCTTCTGCCGGAGCAGCCGGCCGCCGTTGCGATCGCTCTGCTGACTTGGCTGGACAGGCGATTCGGGTGAGGCGGATCCCGCCGGTGAGAATGTCCCGATGACCACGCCGCGAATCAACGACGTCGAGTTCCAGGATCTGTTGCATCTCGAGCCCCACGGACCCGACACGTTCGTTGCAATTCCAGCGCGCTACCCGTGGGGCGATCGCCTCTTCGGCGGTCAGGTCGTAGCGCAGGCGTTGAGCGCCGCCGGTGAAACGGTCGACCAATCGCGGCCGGCGCACTCGCTCCATTCCTACTTCATTCGGCCGGGTAGTGCCTTCGAGCCGATCCGCTACGAGGTCGAGCGGCTTCGCGACGGCCGGTCGTTCAGCACGCGTCAAGTTGTCGCCCGTCAATCCGGTGGCGCGATTCTCAACCTGTCGGTCTCGTTTCAGATCAACGAGGACGAAGCAGACGTATCAATCGCCACGATTCCAGATGAGCTCCCGGGCCCCGACGACCCGGGCCTGGCCGATTCCTCCTGGGGCGGTTTGATCGAACGGCGTGCGACCGAGCTTCCCGATGGCCGTATGGGGTATTGGGTCCGCATCACCGCAGACATCGGCGACGATCCCGCTGACCATCAGAGTGCTCTGGCGTTCATGTCCGACGCGGCGCCTTCGCGCGCGGCACGCTCACCGCACCCTGATTTCATGAACGACAAGAGTGACCGCTATCGATTTCAGGGCGCGAGCCTCGACCATGCGGTGTGGTTCCACCGGCCGAGCGATCCGCGCGAGTGGCATTGGTTCGACATGCAATCGCATGGTCTGTCCGGAGGTCGCGGTCTCGTCACCGGCGATGTTCTCGGATTGCACGGTCTGCACGTCGCAACGATCGTCCAGCAGGTGCTCTTGCGTCGTCGCCGCGATCAATCCTGATTGATCTGCCAGGCGTCAGCGACGAGTTCGTACGACCGCAACCTGTCGTCGTGGTTGTAAACCATCGTCGTGATCATCAACTCGTCGACCTGATAGCGATCGACCAGCTCCTCGAGTTGTTCACGAACCGAGATCGGGTCACCGAGAACGAGTGGACGTTGCCACTGCTCGATGAAGGCCAGCTCCGTACTCGTGAACTTGTGGTCGGCGACCTCCTCAGGGGAGCTCATCTGCACCGGTCTGCCCTGTCGAAGCCGGAGCATTGACAGAGCGCTTGGTCCAGACAGGAACTTGGCTTCGTCCGACTCGGGCGTGCAGATGACAGCGACGCCGATCATCGCGTAGGGCTGCTCCAGCCATGCCGATGGCCGGAACGATTCTCGATAGGCGGTCAGCGCCTGCGCCGTGTTCGCCGATGAGAAGTGATGGGCGAACGAGAATGGCATACCGAGCATGCCCGCGACCTGCGCGCTGTAATCGCTCGAACCGAGCATCCACAGTGCAGGTCGATATCCCTGCGCCGGTACCGCGTGGATCTGCGGATGCGACCCCTCGAAGTAGGCGAGCAGGTCAGCCAACTGTTCGGGGAACTCGTCCTTGTTCGTCATTGGGGCGCGACGCAGCGCGGCAGCGGTGGCCGGGTCGGTTCCTGGTGCGCGGCCGAGGCCGAGGTCGATCCGACCCGGATGCAGCGCCTCCAACATTCCGAATTGCTCCGCGACTGTGAGCGACGCATGGTTTGGCAGCATCACGCCTCCGGCACCGACTCGCATCGTCGAAGTCGCTGTTGCGAGGTGGGCAATCAGCACTGCAGGAGATGAGCTGGCGATCCCCGCCATGTTGTGGTGCTCGGCAACCCAGTGTCGGAGGTAGCCCAGCCGTTCGACGTGTTGTGCCAGGTCAACCGAGTTGGCCAATGCGGCCGCAGGTGTGCTGTCGACCGTGACGGGCGCGAGGTCGAGCACCGAAAGGGGTACGTCTCGGATGGTCATGGACGGCCGTCAATGTCTGCGTTGCAGTTGGATTGAGAATGCAATTTCAGTGGCTCTCAGTTCAGCCTGGATTTCACGAGGTCCGCCACGCGTCGACCGTCGGCGCGGCCAGCGACCTCGGCGTTGACCGCTTTCATAGCGTTCCCCATGTCGGCCCTGGTCTCGAAACTGTTTGCCTCCATGACGCCCGCGACGATCGATTCGAGCTCCTCATCGCTCATCGCCGCTGGCAGGTATTCCTCCAGCACCTTCATCTCGGCGCGCTCTTCTTCCGCTCGATCGGCGCGGCCGCCGGCTTCGAAAGCTTCCGCGGCATCGACGCGGCGTTTCACCTGGGCCTTGATCACTGCCAGCACTGCGTCGTCGTCGAGTTCTTTGGCCTCTGTGCCTGAAACCGACGCCTCCTGCACCGCGGCGATGACCGAGCGCAGCGTGCGCTGGCGCATCTTCTCTTGCGCCTTTGTTGCCTCAATGAGGTCGGCTCGAATCTGATCGATCAGCATCTCCCCATCCTGCCTGATCTGCAGTCCTTTTCGTTTGTAGGTAATTTTTTGGGTCGATATGGCCCAAAAATTACCTACAAACGTTCGGCTCGGCCTATTTGGCGCGTTGGCCGGCTTGCCAAATGTGGGTAACGCGGGTGGGGTCGCCCCAGACGGAACGGTCGTCGAGCGGGTTTGTGTCGAGCGCGATCACGTCGGCGTCGTATCCCTCGCGTAACTGACCACTGAGCGGTGCCTGTGGGCCGAGCGTGTCGGGCCCGTTCGCCGTGGCGGCCTCGATCGCCTCGAGGTCGGTCATGCCGGCGTTGATCAGGTGGACGATCTCCCGGCTGCCGGTGCCGTACATCTGGCCTGAGACAAAGATGTCGCATCCAGCTGCGATCTTGACTCCCTTGGCGATAGCGATCTTCATGGCCTGTTCATGGGCCGACGCGACCATCTGGCCCTTCTCGTATGCGTACCGAGGGAGTGCGTCTTCCTGGCCGAGAAGCTCTTCTACAACAAACCGGGTGGGGACAAGCATCGCACCGGTCTCGACCATGAAGTCCGCAGCCTCCTCGTCGAGGAAACTTCCGTGCTCGATCGAATGGCACCCCGCTCGCAGCGCGGCCATGATCCCAGCCTTGCCGTGGCAATGCGCGGCGACGATGCGATCGGCACGTGCGGCCTCGGCAACGATCGCGGTGAGCTCTTCGTCGGAGAACTGCTGATGCATCGGATGATCGACTTCCGACATCACGCCGCCCGACGCGCAGACCTTGATCAGTCGCGCATTGGCTCGCAAGTTGGTGCGCACAGCCTTCAAGACCTCGGGTACTCCATCACACAGGATGCTGAAGCCGTGGCTGCAAGAGATCGAGTGCACGGTGTCCAGCGGCAGGGCATGGATGTCGCCGTGGCCGCCGGTGGTGGAGAGGATTCGTCCGGCACCGTAGATGGTCGGGCCGCTGATGCGGCCTTCCTCAACGGCTGGCGCCAGCCGCAACCCCATGCCGCCGACGTCACGGACACTCGTGATGCCACCATCGAGCACGCTCGCGGCATCGGACACGGCTCTTGCAGCCGCGGTGACCGGGTCTGTCGCGGCGATCTTGGCAATATCCGGTTGCGACAAGCCAACGAAGTGAGTGTGGCAATCCCACAGCCCAGGAAGCACGACAGGGACCTCTACGGCGTCATCGGTTTCGGACCCAGCTGGCGCGTCTGCTGTCGGGCCCGCGTAGCTGATCCGATTCCGATCGAGGATTACCGTGCCGCCCTCGATCGGCTCGCCCCGGCCCGGGATCAGGATGTCGGCAACAATTCGTACGGTCATGGCGTCCTTATCAGATGGCGCACTCAAGTAGTGGCCCGGTCGGGGCGCGTATCGGGGATGTGGTGTACGGGCGCGGGTGCGAGCGGCGGTTGGGGGCGTAGCGTTGTAGATAGGTATGCGATCGGTTGTTTCTCTCGTTCTCGTTTCGGCGGCAGTTGGATCTGCGGTGCTCGCTGTGGGTCCGCAGGTGGCGGCGTCGGGCGGAGCGGCCGCTTTCGAGCGGGTGGTCACCCTCGGGGACTCGTACGGCTCGGGGACCGGTATCCACTCCGACGCGTCCGACTACGACGACCAGGGCCCCGCCGGCCACTCTTTCAACCGGTCCGAGCGACTCGGGCACAGTGCGTGTCTCCGCGAACTCGACGAGACCCCGGGTCCACGACTGGCCGACGAGTTGGGCGTCGATTCGGTGTTCGTTGCGTGCGCCGGTGCCGTCATTGCCGAGTTGCCCAACCAGGTCGAAGCGTCCGACATCCCGGGTGATGGCAGCGGCACGCTCGTCAACGTCATCATCGGAGGAAACGACCTGCGCAGCATCCGTGGTGAAAGCTGGCCCGACGTGCTTGTGCGCTGCATCACGTCGAGCAGTTGCCATCAATCTGACAGCAATCAGCTATCCAATCTCGACGGCATTCATTCCGACCTGCTCGAGACCTACATCGCTCTTGGCGAAGAGTTCCCCGGAGTTGCGGTGCGGGTGCTTGGCTATCCGAGGCTGATGCAGAGCGATCGGTGGTGTGAGGGTGTCACTGGTGTTAGTAGAGGCGAGGCTGATTGGATCGATGATCAAGTTGATCGCTTCAACGCGCGAATTGCGGCAGCTGCGGCAATGGCGAGGGTGCGAACGGGCGCCGACATTCGCTTCGTGTCGGTCACCGACGAGTTCGACAACCATGGCGCCTGCCGATTCTGGCAACGTGACCGCTACATCAATGACCTGGTCATCGGCGAAACACTCCGGCGAAGCATGACAGCCGGTGGAGAAGTGCGAAATCACTGGAACGACGGCTTGCTGAATGTCAGCTCGTCCTCGTTCCACCCGAGCAAGAAGGGCTACGACGCCTATTTCTCAGCACTTGCAGCGAGTTTGCCCAGTCTGAGCAACCGCTGAACCGAGCCCAAAGTGGCCGTTTGCGGAAGTTTATGGGTGTAGTGAAGCGACCACATAGAGTGGTGAAAGTAGTCAATTCTTCATGGCGGAGTGGGGGCATTGTCACGTAGGGTGAAGTCCATGAAGAGATGGTCAGCCAGTTGGGGCGACGAATTGATGGCGCGTCAAGCGTCGGGAAGTGGTCGGCGAATCAGCCGGACATGGGCGTTGGCAGGTGCCGCCACGGGCGCACTCCTGGTCGGAGCATTGATCATGCCGACTACCGTCGCTGCTGCTGAAGGTGACGCAGTAGTGGCATCGTCGGTTACCGCACCGTCTGTCTCGGCATCGTCCAACTGCGTTGGTGCTGACGCCTGGTCGGCGACGTTCGCGATCTCGTCCAATGCAGGCGACAGCGGTAGTTGGCAGTTGAACGGCGGTGCCTTCCAGTCGACGGCGACTGACTTCGTGATCGAAGAGACGCACTCGTTGGGCGATGCGTCTGCGGCTCTCTCTGCGGTGGTTTCCTTCGACGGCGGCGCGCAGGGTCGTCCCGTTGCAGCATCCGTCGATCGTCCTGAGGCGTGCATATCTGCCCCACCTCCACCTCCACTCGAGGGTGAGGTTGAAACGGTGAGTCAGTTGACCGACGACAACATTGCCGAGGACGCAGTTCCTGTGCCATCGGTCGTCGCTTCGTCGAACTGCTCTGGCGCTGATTCGTGGTCGGCAACGTTCGTGATCTCGTCCAATGCCGCCGACGGTGGGGGTTGGCAGTTGAACGATGGAGCCGCCCAGTCGACTGCGACTGATTTCGTAATCGAAGAGACTCACGACATGGAAGATGCCTCAGCATCGCTCTCGGCAAACGTCTCCTTCGAGGGTGGCGCCCAGGGCGTTGCAGTGAACGCAACGGTTGATCGACCCACGGAGTGCATCTCGGCGCCGGCCCCGACACTGGCCCCAGCCGAAACTGTTCCCGCAGTCGAAGTGTTCGGCCCCGTGGCCGTGCTTGCGCCGGCCTCAGCTGTCACGCCAACTCCAGATCTGGCACAGACGCTTCCAGCGACAGGCAATGAAACGACGATCCTCGCCTTGCTGGCGCTCGCCAGCCTGGGAGCGGGGATGCTCCTCGTCGGAGCAAGCCGCCGCGGCACTACCCACTGAGCCATCGCGTAACAGCAGGGGCCAGGCACCTTCCGTGACGTCAAATGACACGAACGGGGTCAGACCCCATTCGTGCCATTGTGACGGATGTCTAGTGCTTCGCTGACTGAGTGAGCACTCACTCAGTTACATTGCGGGGATGCCCGCAGCTTCTACGACATCTCGGCGTGCTAGTGCCCTGCCGCCAGAAGAGCGTCGCGCGGCGATCATCGAGGCGGTCCGTCCGCTCCTGATCGAGCACGGAGAGTCCGTCACCACACGCCAGATTGCGTGTGCCGCCGGAGTTGCCGAGGGCACGATCTTCACGGTGTTCGCGGACAAGGGCGAACTGCTCGATGCCGCGATCGATGCGGCTCTCGACCCTGCCCCGCTGGATCAGTTGCTCAGGGAAATCGATACGTCGCTGCCGTACGAACAGCGGCTGATCGAGGCAACCGAGTTGATGCAGCAGCGCATCGTCGAGGTGTGGAGGCTCATATCCAGTTTGGGAGGCCGACGTGAGGACAAAGCCCGGCGCTCGATGACCGACAGCGTCGGTCTCGCCGAGATCTTCGCATCGGAGCCAGGCCGGTTTCGTCTCGACCCAGCCGCCGCAGCGCGCACGTTGCGCGCCCTTACGATGGCGCTGACGCATCCAATGCTGTCCAACGAACAAGTCAGCGCCGAAGAGATCGTCGCGACAGTCCTTCACGGCATCGCAGTCACCAACATCGCGGATACGACCGATACGGCTGACGCCACGGATGCCGTCGGGAGCAAAGGATGAAGCTCTGGCAGCTTCTCAAGAGCCACCTCGGGCCATACCGCAACGTGTTGTTGCTCGTCGTCGGCCTGCAAGCGATCCAGACATTCGCGGCCCTCACGCTGCCGACGCTGAACGCCAACCTGATCAACAACGGCGTATTGGTCGGCGACAACGAATACATCTTGCGCATGGGCGCGATCATGTTTGGCTTCACCGTGATCCAGATCATTTTCGCCACCGGCGCCGTCTGGTTCGGGGCCCGAGCAGCAATGGGTTTCGGCCGTGATGTCCGCCGCGACCTCTTCCACACCGTGACGGATTTCTCGGCCCGTGAAGTCGGCGAATTCGGAGCGCCTTCGTTGATCACCCGAGTGACGAACGACGTTCAGCAGGTTCAACAACTCGTCGTTCTCGCTACAACAATGATGATCGCCGCTCCATTGACGATGGTCATCGGCATCTTCATGGCCGTTCGCGAAGACGCCGGGCTGTCAATCATTCTGATCGTCGCGATGCCCGCTGCTGTCCTCATTCTGGGTTCGGTCGTTGTTCGCATGGTGCCCGCCTTCAGGGTGATGCAACTTCGCATCGACCGAGTGAACGCCATATTGCGCGAGCAGATCACTGGCATACGCGTCGTACGGGCCTTCGTTCGCGAGCCCCAAGAAGCTGAACGGTTCGCCGGAGCCAACGATGAGTTGACCGAAACATCGCTCCGAACAGGTCGCCTGATGGCGGCACTGTTCCCGACTGTCTCGCTGATCATCAACATCTCCAGCGTCGCAGTGCTTTGGCTCGGTGCCGACCGGATCGCTGCCGGCCAGATGCAGATCGGGTCACTCATTGCTTACCTCAGCTACCTGATCCAGATTCTGATGGCGGTGATCATGGCCACATTCCTCGTGTCGATGATTCCGAGGGCCTCGGTAGCCGCCGACCGAGTCACTGAGGTACTCGACACGGAGCCATCCGTGCGGCCGCCAGCTGACCCGGTTACCGAAGTCGCAGAGCACGGCACGCTCGAGTTCCGAGACGTCGGATTCTGCTACCCACGCGCAGAACACGCCGTACTGACTGACATTTCATTCCGGATCGATGCGGGGCAGACCACGGCGATCATCGGCAGCACCGGCGCCGGCAAGACAACTCTCGTCAACCTCGTTTCGCGCCTGTTCGATTCTACAAGCGGGTCCGTGCTCGTCGATGGCGTCGATGTCCGCGAGCTCGACCCTGACCTGCTCTGGAGCAAGGTCGGATTCGTGCCGCAGAAGCCGTTCCTCTTCTCCGGAACGGTCGCTTCCAACCTGCGTTTCGGTCGACCAACTGCCACAGATGCCGAACTGTGGAGGGCGCTCGAAATTGCCCAGGCATCAGGTTTCGTGCAAGCGATGCCCGATGGAATCAACAGCGAGATCACCCAGGGCGGCACCAACGTGTCGGGCGGGCAACGACAACGATTGTCGATTGCGAGGGCGCTCGTCGTGCATCCTGAGATCTTCGTCTTCGACGACTCGTTCTCGGCCCTCGACCTCGCAACCGACGCCCGCCTGCGAGCAGCCCTCGCGCCGCACACGTCTGACTCGGCGACCCTCATTGTCGCCCAGCGTGTCTCTACGATCGCCGGCGCCGATGAGATCCTCGTAGTTGAAGACGGCGAGATCGTTGGCCGCGGAACACACGACCAACTCATCGAAGAGTGCCCGACCTACGCCGAGATCGTCGAATCGCAGCTCGGCCAGGGAGCGGTGGCATGAGCGACAACGGCAGCCGGACAAACGGCAACCACCCGAACGGCTCTGATCCCTCCGTCCCGCCCACGTCCGTCCCGTCAAACGGCGCGGACACTGAGGATCGAGAGATTCTCGCGACCGCTGGGACCCAAGCACGACGCGCAACCTTCGGACCCGGCGGTGGGGTCGGGATGCCCGCAGAGCGCAGCGACAACTTTGGCAACACGATTCGCCGCCTTGTCGAACTCCTCGGCAAGGAGAGGTGGCGGCTGTTCGGAGTCTTCGCGCTGGTCGTCAGCAGCGTCACCCTCGTCGTCATCGGCCCGCGCCTACTCGGCGAGGCGACCGACATCATTGTCAGCGGAGTCTCATCGCCGGAGGGGATCGACTTCGCCGCACTGCACCGCAAGCTTGCACTCGTCACGGTCATCTATCTCACCTCCTGGGCCCTTGCCTATTCACAGGCGTACATATTGGCCGGCGTAGTACAGCGCTCGATGTACGCACTCCGCCAGTCGGTCGAGCACAAGCTCAGTCGGCTACCGCTCAGCTACATCGACAGTCAACCTCGGGGTGACCTGCTGAGTCGGGTAACCAACGACATCGACAATCTGGCTCAGAGCTTGCAGCAGACGGTCAGCCAGATCCTCACCTCGTTACTCACGCTGATCGGCGTGACGATCATGATGTTCACGATTTCACCGACGCTGGCGGTCATCGCGTTGACCACCGTTCCCATATCGGTGTGGCTCATCAAATTCATTGGCATGAGGGCGCGTCCGCGCTTCATGGCGCAGTGGCGTCATACCGGCGATCTGAACGCGCAGGCCGAGGAGGTTTTCACCGGCCATGCGATCGTGAAGACCTTCGGGCGGCAACGTGAAGTCGAAGCCCGATTCAGCGAAGACAACGAACAGCTGTATGAAGCAAGCTTCGCCGCACAGTTCATGTCGAGCCTGATTCAGCCGGCCATGATGTTCATGGGCAACATCCAATACATCCTGATCGCCGTCGTCGGCGGTCTGCAGATCTCGAGTGGGGCGATCAGCATCGGCGATATGCAGGCGATGATCCAATACGCCCGCCAGTTCTCACAGCCACTGACCCACCTGGCCTCGATGGCGGCCACCTTCCAGTCGGGCATCGCCTCGCTCGAGCGTGTGCTGGAGCTACTCGATGCCGACGAACAGAGCCCTGAACAGTCCGACACCGTCGATCCTGCTCCCGTCCGTGGCCGGATCGTCTTTGACGACGTGCATTTCTCGTATTCGCCTGACCAGCCGCTGATCGAAGGGCTGAACGTTGTAGCCGAACCAGGCGAGACCGTGGCCATCGTTGGCCCGACCGGCGCCGGCAAGACCACTCTGGTCAACCTGATCATGCGCTTCTACGACCTCGATTCAGGCAGCATCAGCCTCGACGGTCGGGACATCTCGAGCTTCCCGCGCCACGAGCTGCGCTCGAAGATCGGGATGGTTCTGCAAGACACATGGCTGTTCGGCGGCACGATCCACGACAACCTCGCATACGGCAATCCGAACGCGACTGACGAACAGATCATCGAGGCCGCACGTGTCACCTACGTCGACCGCTTCGTGCATTCCCTGCCAGACGGTTACGACACTGTGATCAACGACGAGGGCGACAACATCAGTGCGGGCGAAAAACAGCTGATAACGATCGCCCGCGCGTTCCTCGCCGACCCGTCAATCCTCATACTCGACGAGGCGACCAGCTCCGTCGACACCCGCACGGAAGTGTTGATCCAAGAGGCGATGAACGCGCTGCGTGCGCGGCGCACGAGCTTCGTGATCGCTCACCGCTTGTCAACCATCCGCGGCGCCGACGTGATCCTCGTAATGGAAGACGGCCAGATCGTCGAGCAGGGCGATCACGATTCGCTGCTCGATCACGACGGCCCCTATTCGCGCCTCTACAACGCCCAATTCGCCGGCCAGACCATCTGAGTCGGCTGGGGTTCAGCGTGCGGCTGCGAGCACCTCGAACTCTTGCTCGATTGCCGAGGCAACATCACTGAGATCGGGCAAGACGTCACGATCGGATGTGATCCCGAAGAACAATTGGTCGTCATACGACACGACGGCGATCGTCAGGCCTTCGTTGTCGATTACCTCGACGTAGGGAAACACCCGAGAGATGCGGGCCCCGCGCAGGAACAACGGCACCGGCGGGCCGGGGATGTTGGTGACGACCAGGTTCATAGGTATCCGGCGGCTTACGAGCCGAGTGAGCGGCCCGGCGAGCAGGGTGATGCCATCAGCAAGTTCGAGGATCATCTGAGCGCCGTCGACAAGTCCAGAGCCTTTCAGTTCGCTCGTGATCGCGTGGATCCGATCGAGCCGTACGAGAGGGTCAGGCTCGTCAACGGGCAAGTCCACCAGGATCAACGACACGCGATTACCGAGTGTGTCCCCGTGCTCGGTTGCCCCACGTAGGGACACCGGGACCATTGCCTTGAGCACCCGATCGTCAAGCTGCGAGTCGTCATGTTCGAGTAGGAAGGTCCTGAGTGCGCCGCTGCATGCGGCCAGGACAACGTCATTGATGCTCACTTCGTGCACACTGCGCACCGAACGAACGCCCTCGAGCGGAACGCTCGCGGTGACCCACCGCCGATGCGGCGTGACCGGAACGTTCCACGGTGCCGGCTCAGGTTGGGCGAGAAAACTTACGACCGTTCTCCCCACATTCAAGGCCGAATCGATGGCCGGTCGCGGATTCAGCAGAGCCCCGAAGGCAGACCGCATGGTTCGAGAAGGGCGCATCAACTGGTCGCGAACAGAGTCGACCAACAACTCTTGGGGTGTCGGGGCCTGCTGCGGAACCCACTGGGGAACCTCGGCATCTTCGGCTGGATCGGCCTCGAGGTCGACGAGCGCCAGCGCCAGGTCGACATTGGCGATGCCGTCGCCGAGGGCATGGTGCGTCTTGATGATCAGCGCAACGTGGTCGTCTTCGAGACCGTCGACAAACCACATCTCCCACAGAGGTCGGCGCCGATCGAGCGCGAGCGATTGCAGGCGGCTCATCAGCGCCGCAAGCTGGTCGTCGTCGCCGGGTCGGGGGAGCGCCGTCAGCCGCACGTGGTAGTCGATGTCGAACCCCTCATCGTCAATCCACACGGGCCGCCCCTGACCGTACGGGACGTCCATTACTCGCTGGCGAAGCCGCGGAACCAGGCGCAGGCGCCGTTCCACATGGTCGCGCAACTCTTCGAAACGAATTCGACCGTCAGCGTCCCGGAGGGGCGACCCGTCGAGCACCGAGAGCGAGCCGACGTGTTGGGGTTCATGGGGTGTCTCGATACGTAGGAACACCGTGTCGGCTGCGGTCAATCGTTCGTATGTCATCGTGATCACCCTCTGACAACCAACTGTATTTCGCCGGTACCGTCGAACGTGCAGTCGAGTTCAAGGCAACCGGTTCGAAAGGCAAATATGTACGGCCACGTTCATCCTGATTTCGGTCTGGTGACCGAGAAGCTTCAACAGCTCATGTCAAAGCGCTCAGCCATTGGCGGGGCGGCGGTCGCGGTCTATCACCGCGGGGAGCTGGTGGTCGATGTGTGGACCGGTCAGCGCGACGCCATCGGAACCCCGTGGGAGAGCGACACCATGGCAATGAGTTTCTCCACTACCAAGGGTGTCGTCGCCACCGTTGTGCACCGCCTGGTCGATCGTGGCGAACTCTCTTATGACGAGCCAGTCGCCACGTACTGGCCCGAATTCGCGGCGGCCGGCAAAGATGACATCACCCTCCGACACCTCCTAACTCATCAGGCTGGCCTGCACCAGGTGCGCACGCTGGTCGAGTCGACCGAGGGGCTCCTCGACTGGGACGACATGATCGCAGTACTCGCAGCCCAACCGCCCACCTGGGAGGTCGGAACGAAGTCGGGCTATCACGCTCTCACCTATGGCTGGCTCGTCGGCGAAGTCATCCGGCGTGTCACGGGGCTGACAGTCAATGAGGCAGTGCAACGCGAGGTGGCTGAACCACTCGGGCTCGACGGCATGTTCATCGGTACGCCCATCGAGCAACGTTCACGGATCGCGGACCTGCTGATCGACCCGAAGGCCTCGGCCCGCATGCTCGGGATGTTCCGCCGTATGGAGCGTTTCGATCGGTACCGCCCGCTCTACGAAGCGCTCGTTGTCGATGACTTCCTCGACGTAGCCACGACCGACCGAATTCACGATGCCGAGATCCCGGCCGCGAACGGCGTCTTCACAGCCCGCTCGTTGGCTCGGATGTACGCCGCGTTGGCGACGCCCGATGCATTCGACGGTCCGCCGCTGATCTCGGCGGAGACAATGGCGGAAGCGACGCGTATTCAGACGACCGGCGACGGGTTCACGGGCGACGCCGTAGGGCGAGATGTCGTTGTTCAGTTCAACATGCGCTGGCGGCTCGGCTATCACCTCGCTGCCACTTCGACCGGAGTGCTTCCGAACGGTTTTGGCCACTTCGGGTTCGGCGGCTCGGGAGCGTGGGGAGACCCCGATTCAGGTCTGGCTGTGGCGATGGTTCTCAATCAGGTCGCCGGAACCCCGTTCGGCGATACCCGGTTCCTCCGTATCGGCGGCGCCGCGGTCAGGTCCGCCCGCCGACGCGAGGACTCCTCAGCGAACGCGTGAACATCTTGCGCACTATGTGCGCAAGATGTTCACGCAGTCGGGTTGGACGGATCGATGTGGCCAAGCCCGTCGACCGAGGCGAAAGCCTTGTCTGCTGACATCAGCCCGCTGAGGTGCTCTCGTTCGAGAACCGTTGCTGCCAGCACAGCGTCGAAGGACCCGAGGCTTTCGTAGTGTTCGAAGAGTTCGAGGCCACGAATCAGATCGTTCTGGTCTGGCTGAATCAGCGGCGAGAGTAGATCGAGGAATTGCAGGGTGGTTGCACGGGCGTCTCTGCGATCTCGCCGCCGCGCGCGGACATAGGCGAATTCCTGCAGCGCCTCAACCGTTGTCGTGGCCGCGATGCGGCCGCTGCCGATTGCTTCGATGACTGAGCGGCAGGGATCGCGCAGTTCGTGATCTTGACCAACCGCGTACACAAGCACGGTGGTATCGATGACGATCATTCGTGACGTCCGCGAAGCTCATCGAGTTCCTGCAGGAGTTCATCGATGTTGGGCACCTGCATGGGTGCGGCTGCCAGAATCGCGTCGGCAGCGCCACGACGGCGAGGCATCGTTGGCGGGAAAGTGAGATCGATGGCGTCGCGCACGAGAGCGGCGACTGAGGTTCCGCGTTCGGCAGCCTCATGTTCGAGACGCTCGCGCTGTTCGCGGTCTATGAGGACTTGCAGGCGCTCCTTGAGCATGCACATACTGTAGCATGTCAGAGGCCAACCCCCTCGAGGTCGCCGCGGGGTAGTTTCCTCGGATGGATTCCATTGACGAATACCTCGACGGCTCCACGGTGGCTGCTGCATTTTCAGCCGGATGAGCGACCCCACCAACATGTCCCCACTATTCATCGCCCAGTTGACGGACTCACATGTCGTGGTCCCAGGCACGGATGAAGAGTTGTTCGTCGACAACAACGAGCGGTTGGCCAGCGCCGTCAACATGGTCATCTCAGAATCGCCGCGGGTGAGCGCTGTACTCGCCACGGGTGATCTCACCAACTGGGGGTATCCGGCCGAGTACGAGGCGTTGGCATCGCTGCTCGAGCCGATCACCGTTCCCCTCCTTCCGATTCCCGGTAACCACGACGACCGCGCCCTGATGCGTGCGGCGTTCCCCGACATGCCGTGGATCGACGCAAGTCATGCAAGTTGGTCGATGGTGATCGAAGGGGCCGGTACGGCCTCCGTTCGAATCGTCGGTCTCGATTCGAGCATTCCCGACGAGCCGGGTGCAGAGTTCGACGCCGAGCGTGAGGAGTGGCTGCGGGCGACGCTGCGCGACAAAGTCGACGTCCCGACCATCCTGGCGGTGCACCATCCACCGTTCATCACAGGGATTGCATGGATGGATGGGTCAGGATTCGCGGGACTCGATCGTCTCGAGGCAGTCCTCACGGAGTATCCCGTTGACCAGATCGCATGCGGCCACCTTCATCGACCGATCACTTCCTCGATTGCTGGAATCCCCGCCCAGGTCGGTCTCTCCACCGTTCAGCACATCGATCTCGATCTCTCAAGCGATGCTGGTGTCTCACTGATCCACGAGCCTGTTGGATACCAGGTCCTCCGCATCTCGGATTCCGGCATCGTGGTGCACACCCGTTACACCGAAAGTGACGAGTCGCCGTTCGTCCCGAAGTGGGCCGCCGAGTTCTGAAGGTGTCCAGACCGAGCGGTTCACGTCGTTATTGAGCCGGTGCGAACTCTGGCGCTCTCGGCCGGTGCCAGACCCCGCGTTGCGGCCACATCGTCATCGTGGATGAACCACGACACGATTGATGCGGGAGCCATGAGCAGCCCCACCGCGAGGAATCCAGCTTGATATGCGCCGAGGCGTTGGACGGCCGGTGCTGCGTCACCCAGCCCGCCGAGCTGCGCCGCTATCACGGTGGCCGCGAGCGCAACACCCACGGCATAGGCCACCTGGCGCTGCGTGTTGAACAATCCGAAGACGTAGATGGCGAGGACCTTCGAGCGGTACTTCAACGTGCCGCACCAGGCCACTTACGAACTCGGTGCAGTTTCTCCACGATGTCCGAACTTACGCGACGGCTCCCTGTGGATCACTCTCGCCGGGAAGAATGGAACCTCGTCAGTGTTTCGCGTGGGCGCGTGAAGTCGACGTTGCCGATCAGGGCGAGTGCCTCCGTTGCGGCGGCGATGGTGGCGACCGTCGCGAGGATGATGGCCGGGTCGTCGATTACCTCGGCTGGCTGCAGCGTTTCGATGTATGGCAGGCAGGCCACAGCGGCACCCAGTTTGGCGCCGATACTCCAAGGCTTCGGTGGCCTGCGCTGCTCCTCACCAAATACACCGTTGGCCAGTGCCGCTAGCAACGTCAATTCGATGACGAGGTAGAAGACCGATGGCGATACTGCGCCCATCGCGACGAACACGCAGTTCAACGTCACTGCCGCCCAGAGGGCGGGGCGAAGCAGCCGTGTTGTCAGCAACGCGAACGCGATGGCGAATTGGCTGACCATCACGACGAATGCAATCGGCAAAGCGAGCGGTGCGAATTCATGGTCGATGAGCCAAGGCATGAACGGCAGAGCGAGTTCCCTTTGCGCGACCAGGAAGCCGTCGAGACTGACCCCGGTCCACCAGTCGGAGCTGATCAGTTTCTCGGTCCCGGCCCTCATCCACCCCAGTCCTAGGAAGAATCGGACCGGGAACAGAACGATCGTCATCGCCGCGAGGCGAGCCGGTTCACCTGCCGGGTGGTGTGTTGGACGTTCAGTCAGCACTTGCGGTTGTGCACTCATGACGTGAGCATCCCGGCGCGCTCTGAAGGTTGCGTGTTCATATCGACAAGGTTGGACAAGGATCCGACCGCGTACCGTCACAGTTAGCATCGCGTGTTCACGAGATGCAGGAAGAAGCATGGCGACTCGGTCCAAACGTTCACGATCCCAGCGGTCGCGCAACCACCCCGAGGCGCGCGCCCGGGTCGCGGCCGCGATCATCTCCGACGATCGGCTGAGTTTCCCCGACACGCTGCCGATCACGGAGCGCCACGATGAGTTGCTCGCCGCGATTCGTGAACATCAGGTCGTGATCGTGGCCGGCGAGACTGGTTCCGGTAAGAGCACTCAGATCCCCAAGTTGTGCCTCGAGGCCGGGCGCGGAGTGGCCGGCATGATCGGCCATACCCAGCCGCGGCGAGTCGCCGCCCGCACGATCGCAGAACGCATCGCAGACGAACTCGGGTCCAAGCTCGGTGCCGACGTCGGGTACACCGTTCGTTTCACGGATCAGGTGGCGGAAGGAACGCTGATCAAGGTGATGACCGACGGCATCCTGCTCGCGGAGATCCAGCGTGACCGCATGCTCAGTCGCTACGACACACTGATCATCGATGAGGCGCATGAGCGCAGCCTGAACATCGACTTCATACTCGGCTATCTCAAGCAGCTGCTCCCGAAGCGCCCTGATCTGAAAGTCATCGTCACGTCAGCAACGATCGACACCGAACGCTTCGCCCGCCACTTTGCATCGTCGCCGCTCGACGACCCGAGAGGCGCCCCGGTTGACGCGACGGTCATCGAGGTCACGGGCCGGACGTTTCCAGTAGAGCTGCGGTACAGGCCGTTCGGGGCGGACAATCCGGCCGGCGACGACACCGGCGCTGGTCGGGATGAGCGCGATCAGGTGCAGGCGATCCTCGATGCCGTTCAGGAACTCGAAGATGCAGGTCCTGGAGACGTTCTCGTGTTCCTTTCCGGCGAACGCGAAATTCACGACACCGCCGATGCCCTGCGTCGACTCGAGCTGCGCAACACCGAGGTGCTCCCGCTCTACGCGAGGCTCTCGTCAGTTGAGCAGCACCGAATTTTCGAGACTCCCAAGAAGGGGCGGTCGGGGAGGCGTGTGATCCTCGCCACGAATATTGCCGAAACCTCGCTCACTGTGCCCGGCGTTCGTTTTGTGATCGATGCCGGTTCGGCGCGCATCTCTCGCTACAGCCGACGGCTGAAGGTGCAGAGGCTGCCGATCGAACCTGTCTCGCAGGCGTCGGCCAACCAGCGTTCCGGACGTTGCGGTCGTGTCGCTGCCGGAGTCTGTATCCGGTTGTATGCCGAAGATGACTTCGACGCGCGTCCCGAGTTCACCGAGCCCGAGATCCTGCGCACGAATCTTGCCTCGGTAATCCTCCAGATGACTGCGATCGGGCTTGGTGACGTCGCCGGCTTTCCGTTCGTCGAGGCCCCGGATCACGCCGCCATCCGCGATGGCTATCTGCTGCTGGAGGAACTCGCGGCGGTCGACCCTGCTGCATCCGAGAACTCGGAAGACGATGGTCGTGTCCGGCAATTGACGAAGATCGGGCGCCGACTGGCGCGCTTGCCGATCGATCCGCGACTCGGGCGGATGGTGCTCGAAGCCGATCGCCAGAACTGCGTCCGCGAAGTGATGGTCATTGCATCCGCGTTGTCGATCCAGGACCCGCGCGAGCGACCCGATGACAAACGTGAAAAGGCCAACGAACTGCACAATCGCTTCAAAGTCGAAGGCTCCGATCTGCTGACACTCGTCGCTCTCTGGGACTACCTCCGGCTCAAGCAACGCGAATTGTCGGGGAACCAGTTCCGGCGGATGTGTCGCGCCGAGTTCCTCAACTACTTGCGGGTGCGCGAGTGGATGGATCTCTATAGCCAGTTGCGGCGGATCGCCGGCGACCTCGGGATACGTCCACACAATGAGGAAAGCCACCCTGACCACGTGCACAAAGCAGTCCTGTCGGGCCTGCTTTCACATATCGGAATGCGCGACAGGGACACACGAGAGTTCATCGGCGCTCGCGACGCGCGCTTTGTCGTCGCCCCGGGTTCGGTGCTGACACGGCGACCCCCGCCATGGATCATGGCGGCGGAGCTCGTTGAGACGAACAGGCTGTATGCCCGGCGGGTTGCCGCGATACAGCCACAGTGGGCGGAGAAGATCGGCGCTCACGCGGTCAAGCGTTCCCATGGCGACGTCCGCTGGGACCCGAAGGCTGGCCGAGCGGTGGTTACGGAGGCCGTCACGCTCTACGGGCTGCCGATCGTCAGCGA
>JADWMG010000253.1 GCA_015767405.1 Actinomycetota bacterium | reverse complement strand
CGTCGCTGTCGCATTGGTATTCGACGATGAGGTTCTCTACGCCCAGGGTTACGGCCTTCGCGAGGTCGGTAGTGACGATCCGATCGACTCGGAGACCATCTTCCAGATCGCATCACTTACAAAGCCGATCTCCTCGACGATCATGGCCGGCGCGGTCGGACAGGACATCTTCGACTGGAACGACCCGGTGGCTGTATACAACCCCGATTTCGTGTTGAGTGACGCGTACGTCACCGAGAACGTCACCTTCGCCGACCTGTTCTCGCACCGCAGTGGCATCCCAGCGGGCGGCGGCGATGTGCTGGAAGCCATTGGTTATGACCGCACTGAGGTGCTCCGGCGCCTTCGGTATCTCGAACTCAACCCGTTCCGCGACACATACGCCTACTCAAACTTCGCGATGACTGCCGGTGGGCAGTCCGCCGCAATCGCGGCCGGAATCACGTGGGAGGACCTGGCTGACGAGACTCTGTTCGATCCGGCCGGGATGACTTCGACCAGCATGCGCTATGCCGACTACGAATCGGCCGCGAACCGAGCCGAGCTGCACGTGATGACAAATGAAGGCTGGGAAGCCGAATTCGATCGAATGCCCGATGCTCAAGCTCCTGCCGGTGGCGTCAGCTCGAACGTGATCGACCTTGCTCAGTGGATACGACTTCAACTAGCCGAAGGCCGAATTGGTGATGAGCAGATCATCGACGAGGAGGCTCTCGACCTTACGCATACAACGATGATTCTCAGGGGACCGCCGGCGCCGACGATCGCCAACACTCCCCCCTCCTACGGACTCGGCTGGAACATCCAGGTCGACGCGACTGGCGCCACTCGATGGAATCATTCCGGCGCGTTCTCCACGGGCGCCTCCACCACCGCCAAGCTGATACCGGCAGAGGGGCTCGGCATCGTGGTGCTGACCAATGGCGAGCCGGTCGGCCTTCCCGAGGCAATAACCGACGCCTATTTCGACCAGATCCAGACCGGGTCGTGGCCTGACGACATCTTCACGATCTGGACGGATCGATTCTCCGGGCTCTATGGCGAGCCCAATGAATTCGAGGACCTCGGAGAGGATGCCGTGCCGGCACTCGACAACGCGGCCTACCTAGGGAACTACACGAACGACTACGTCGGTGACATCGAAGTGACTGTCATCGATGGCGACCTCGCAGTTGTCGCCGGTCCCGCGGCGGTCACGTACGTCCTAACCCACTACGACGCCAACACGTTCACCTACATACACGACCCCGAGTTGCCTGACTTCCTCGAGAGCGCGATCTTCACGATTGGGCCGGATGGCATCGCTACCGAACTGACGATGTCAGGGTTCGACGTCGACGGCTTGGGCACCTTCCAACGCACCTGATAAGTCGCGGCTTCTTCGTTTGTAGGTAATTTTTCGGTCAATAGTGCCCAAAAAATTACCTACAAACGTGATGTGCCGCCTGAATCGTGCGCGAGGGGGGACTTGAACCCCCACGAGGTTGCCCTCACTGGCACCTGAAGCCAGCGCGTCTGCCATTCCGCCACTCGCGCAAGTGGAGACAGCACGGTATCGCAGCACGTCGGCGATAACCACTCGCGTTATCCGCTGAGTCCACCCACACCACCGATGGACGACGCTAACCAAACCCGTTCCGGCACTAGCCTCGCGAGCCACTTATGGGATTGCAGTCACTTGAGGGC
This sequence comes from Actinomycetota bacterium, assembly GCA_015767405.1. Lineage (GTDB taxonomy): Bacteria > Actinomycetota > Acidimicrobiia > Acidimicrobiales > Ilumatobacteraceae > Sva-07. The sequence goes on along the minus strand of JADWMG010000253.1, from coordinate 1,948 downwards.
CGTTTGGAGCGTATGGTCGATGGTGTGTTCTCTCGTCGTTCCCGTGGGTCAATCCGTCCAATCGAGTTAGGCCGCCGTCTCGTCCGCGAGATGGACAGCAATCGTTCGGTCGATGTGAAGGGACGCCGCATCGTTCCCAACGATTTCACGGTGCTGCTCAGTGCGATTGACCATGTCGGTTTCAGCGACATCGAAGACGCGCTCATCTCCGAATTGGCAGAGGCCGCTCGGGAGTATGCCCGCGAAGAGGGCTACCACTTCATGGGGCCCGTGACCGTCAGCTTGACAGTCGACAACAGCCTGAAGACGGGCCGATTCGGCGTCAGTTCCCAACTCAAGCAAGCCGCTACCGGCCCAGGCATGGGGTCGATCGTCCTCCCCTCGGGCCAACGCGTCGACTTGAGCGATGCTGTGATCTCGGTCGGGCGCCTGCCGGAGTGCACCATCGCCATCAACGACAGCAATATCAGCCGCAATCACGCTGAAATCCGTGCAGGTGCATCGTCCTACCTCGTGGTCGACCTCAACTCCACCAATGGAACGTTGGTCAATGGCGCCAAAATCATTGGCGAGCAAAGTCTCAACGATGGCGACATCATCAGTTTCGGCTCCACCCACGTCCGTTTCGAGGCGTCCTGATTCTCCCGATGGGCTTCACCGCTCTTCACTCGATGCCATGACCGATCAAGTACTCAACATCTTGAAGCTTGTCCTTCTCGGACTGCTCTATCTGTTCTTCGCACGCGTGCTCTGGGCAGTGTGGAGCGAAGTCAAGACCCCGGCCCGCCGCCCCATTGTCGGCTCACCACGCGTGATTCCGCAGCCCGCGGTGCCTGCCCCTACGGTGCCCGCCGCGAAAAGCGGCAAGAAGAGTAAACGAGACAAACGCTCGAAGAAGGGACAGCGCGGCAAGGCTGCCCGCCTGGTCATCCTCGAACCACGATCACGCCGCGGGATGACCGTGCCACTGATTGGTGAGATCACCCTCGGTCGTGAGCCCGACTGCAGCATCACCATCGACGACGATCCCTTCATCTCTCAACTCCACCTTCGCTTCTACGACTACGAGGGCCAGCCCATGGTGGAAGACCTCGGATCGACCAACGGCACTTTCCACAATGGAAACAAGCTCGTTGGGAGCAAACTGCTCCACCCAGGCGACCGGCTGCAGGTCGGCACAACCGTGATCGAAGCACAGTGAGCGACCTCACCGTAAGGCCGCAATCCTCCGCGCAGGTCGACGACTTTACCGACGACGCGAAGGGCTACCGCCGTGGCTGAACTGCGAGTGGGCGCGGCCACCGACACTGGCCGACTCCGCCCCGAGAACGAAGACAACATGTTGGTAGCGGACGGAATCTTCGTCGTCGCCGACGGCATGGGCGGGCACGAAGCGGGTGAGGTCGCCAGCCAGATTGCTGTCGATCGAATCGGTGAGCTGCTGGGTGGGCCAGAGCTACCCACGGCCGAGGCTGTCGTCGCCGCAATCAGCACCGCGAACAGCGATATCTTCCGAGCAGCGATCGCGAATCCTGAACAACGTGGGATGGGCACTACCGCCACCGCAATCGCTGTCATCGCAGATCAGTTGGCTGGCCGCGGCGCACCCAACATCGACACCAGCAATCCAGTCGACGCGGATCCGCCTGGCGGGACCGACAGCGACGTGCCAGGCGATGTCACACCGATTCGGCCTTACGAACCAACCGAGGCACTTGTCCTCGCCAACGTCGGCGATTCGAGGACCTACCTCTTCCGTCACGACCGCCTGCGGCGAGTAACTGTCGACCACAGCTACGTGCAGGAGCTCGTCGCCACGGGCCACATCACAGAAGAGGAGGCCCGCACACACCCCCGCCGCAACATCGTCACCCGGGCGCTCGGTATCGAGCCCGACGTACGCGTCGACTGGTGGACGCTCCCGCTGATTCGGGGCGATCGCTTCGTG
>JADWMG010000252.1 GCA_015767405.1 Actinomycetota bacterium | reverse complement strand
CGCCAGGTACAGGGCACGTGCCGGCCGGGCCGGCCGGGGTTCCGCGACGAGATACTCGTGACACTTCGGTCGAACCCGGTCCTCGCTGTCACGGAGGCCGTCGGCGGCGATCTCTTCGTTCCGCCAATCGGACGCCTCACTGTTGACGGCCCTTCGCTGGAAGTGGATCGCTACGAGCTCAGTTGGCAAGCGGTCCTTCGTGTCTTCCCCTGGCAAAAACGATCTGTGCGACTCCGGCTGTACGCGTCACCGTCGCTCAACGTGTCGGTACTTTCGCTCATTCCACCCCAGCAACGCAGCGCGGCAAAATCGAGCTTCCTGCGCGTCGGCTTGAAGGCGATGACCCAGCTTCGGGATCAACTCGACGAACGCGTCGACCGCACGGCCGCCGCCGCTCGTGAGCAGTAGCCGACGCGCGGTTAGTGTCCCGTCTCGATGATGAAGCGAACGGAAGCGATCGAGCAGCTCACCGCTCCCGGCGCACAGTACGAACTCGAAGATGTCGAGATGTACGGGCGGACCTGTCGATGGTTCCGCCATGCGCCCACAACTCTGCGCGACCTGTTTGACCAGGCGCGCAGCGATGCGGAGTTCTTCGTCTACGACGATGAGCGGCTCACGTACGAAGATGCCTGGCAGCAGGCGTCGAGAATTGGGCGACTGCTCGTCGACAACTTCGATGTGCAACCCGGTGACCGGGTGGCAGTTTCGATGCGCAACTACCCCGAGTGGGTGCTTGCGTACATGGCCGCCACCTCGATCGGAGCAGTCATCGTTGGCTTGAACTCGCTGTGGCAACCCGAGGAGATGGAGTACGGCCTCATCGACAGCGGTACCAAGGTGCTGTTCGCCGATCAAGAACGTCTCGACATGTTGGCCAAGTGCACCGAGCTGCCTACGGGGCTGCAGGTGCTGGGCGTGCGATGCGAAAGTATCTCGACACCAAACACCCAACCCCTCGCTGACGCGCTCGACGCGATCGGCTCCAGCGAGATGCCCGCCGTTGCGCTTGATCCAGATGCTGACGCGACCATCTTCTACACGTCCGGGTCCACTGGCCATCCGAAAGGTGTGGTGTCATGCCATCGCGCAATCATCGCGGCGCTGATGTCTTGGGAACTCGACATCCACGCGGCCTATCTGATGCTTGACGCCGAGCCACCCGTGCCCGAGAGTCAACCGGTTGCTCTTGTCGGCGTGCCGCTGTTTCACGTCACTGGCACGAACGCGATCTTCCTGCACGCCTTTCGGGAACAGCGCCGCCTCATTTCGATGTACCGGTGGGACGTTGCTCAGGCAGCCGAGTTGATCGAACGCGAACGGGTCGACCGCTTCATCGCCCCAGCCGCTATGACCGGAGATCTCGTCGAGTACGCCCGCACCAGCGGCCGAGACCTGTCTTCGCTTGCGGTGGTTGGCGGAGGAGGTGCGCCACGTGCGCCCGAGCAGGTGCGCAATATCGACAAGTCCTTCGGAGAAGCCCTGCCGAACACAGGCTGGGGGATGACCGAAACGAACGCGATCGGCGCGGGCATTGCCGGGGCCGATTACCTCGAACGGCCAGAGAGCTCCGGACGGTGTTCTGCCGTGCTCGAACTTCGCATTGTCGACGAGTTCGGGAGTGTGATGCCAACTGGGGAGCGCGGCGAGTTATTGGTCCGTGGTACATCGATGTGCCGTGAGTATTGGCATCGCCCAGATGCCAACGCCGGAACGTTCGTTGATGGTTGGATGCGGACTGGTGACGTTGCATATCTGGACGACGAAGGCTTCTTGTTCATCGTTGATCGCATCAAAGATCTGGTCATCCGCGGTGGCGAAAACATCGGGTGCGGCACAGTCGAGGCGGCGATTCTCGAGCATCCGGCGGTGCTCGAAGTGAGCGTGTACGGCGTGCCCGACGAACGGCTCGGTGAAGAGGTCGGCGCCACCATTCACACCAGCGGTGACCTCACGCCGGAGGAACTCCGCGAGTTCCTCGCTCCTCACCTCGCCCGCTTCGAGATCCCGCGACACATCCACATCTCGCCGAAACCACTCCCCCGCACCGGTTCAGGCAAGATCCTGAAACGAGACCTGCGCGCCGAAGCGGCCACCCGCGTCGAGGCCTTGCATGCCAAATAGCACGAATGGGGTCAGACCCCAATCGTGTCATTTGAATCTGCTTGCGAACGCTTCGACAGTCGTTGGCGGTGCTCCATGTGGTGAGCTGGAGGTATGCAGTTCGGCATTTTCTATGAACATCAACTTCCGAAGCCATGGAGTGACGACGACGAATACCAGCTCCTACGCGACGCGCTCGATCAGGTCGAGCTCGCCGACCGCCTCGGCTTCGACTACGCGTGGGAGGTGGAGCACCACTTTCTCGACGAGTATTCACACTCGTCGGCACCAGAGGTCTTTCTTGCGGCCGCCGCAGCGCGAACCGAGCGCATTCGCCTCGGACACGGCATCCGCCAAGTCATTCCGAACTACAACCACCCGGCGCGCACCGCTGAGGGTCTCGCAACACTGGACCTGATCTCTGACGGTCGCGTCGACTTCGGGATCGGAGAAGGCGCCACTCGGCTCGAACTGCACGGATTCGACATCCCGGCAAAACAGAAGCGGGCGATGTCGCTCGAAGCGGCTGAGCAGATTGCGAACATGATGGTGCTCGACCCGTACCCCGGGTACACCTCGGAGAACTTCTCGATGCCGTGCCGTAATGTGCTGCCAAAACCGCGCCAGAAGCCGCACCCTCCGATGTGGATTGCCTGCACCAATCGAGACACGATCAAGGTGGCGGCCCGCAATGGGCTCGGCGCCTTGGCCTTCAGTTTCGTCGACCCAGAAGAGGCCAATACCTGGGTCGACGTCTACTACGACATCATCAAGAGCGAAGAGTGCGTGCCCCTGGGCCACACGGTGAATGCCAACGTCGCACTCGTGACCGGGTTCTCGCTCAACGAAGACCGTGCCGAAGCAATCCGGCGTGGACAGGAGGGTTTCGAGTTCTTCGGCTACGCGCTCAACGCTCTCGTCGCCCACGACGTGCGTCCCGGCCGCACAAACCTCTGGAGTGAATTTCAGAGCCTGCGTGACCCTGACAGCACCGATCAGCGGATCGCTGCAGCGGCCGAGCATGACGATACATACTCGAGTTGTATCGGCACACCCGCCGATGCTCAACGACACCTCCGCGAGATGAGTGACGCCGGCGTCGACCAGGTGATCTTCATCCAGCAGGCCGGCCGCAACAAACATGAAGACATCTGTGCGTCGCTCGAGTTGTTCGCCTCCGATGTCATGCCCGAGTTCGCTGCCGAGCAGGCGGAACGGCAAGCACGCAAGGACGCCGAACTTGCGCCGTACATCGAGGCCGCACTCGCCCGTAAAACGTGGATGCAACCGCTCCCGGAAGATCAGATCCCTACCGTCAGAGCATCAGTGAAGAAGGCCGCCGTGAGCGGCAGCATGACCTGACCCACACCTGCAATTCACGTTTGTATGCAATTTCCTGGTCGTAGACGCCCAAAAATTACCTACAAACGAAGATTTTGCAGACGATGGGCCTTCAGAGGCTCGCGTACCAATCGCCTCGGCCTTGCGGGGTTAGGTCGAGCATGTGCCAGACCGGGTTGTACAGGTCCATCCCGCGTTGATAG
>JADWMG010000251.1 GCA_015767405.1 Actinomycetota bacterium | reverse complement strand
AGAAAAGATGCATTCATCCTCACGTGGCGGCCAGTCAGCAGGTTGTCGATCACCGTCATTTGCGGGAACAGCTCGATGTTCTGGAAGGTACGGGCAATTCCGAGCGCGGCCACACGGTCGGGTCGCATGCCCATCAGCGACTCGCCCTTCCAGCGGATGTCACCAGCTTGCGGGCGATACACCTGGCTGATCACATTGAAGATTGATGTCTTGCCCGCCCCGTTGGGTCCGATAATGGCGAACAGTTCATTTTCGTTGACGCTGAACGACACGTCGCTGATAGCGGAAACGCCACCAAAGCGCAGTGAAATGCTGTCGAGCTCGAGCAATGTGCTCATCTAATGGACTCCTCTTCGACGAAAGCGCCATTCATGACGCCCACCGCTTGCGACGTCGATAATGCTTGACATCTCTGAATGAACGCTTCTCGGTCGCCTCGCCATGCAGGCCGAGGTAGAACTCTTTCACGTCATCGTCCGCGAGCAGGTCTTTGGCGACCCCCTCCATGACGATCTTGCCGGTATCCATGACGTATCCGTGGTTGGCGATTGACAACGCCATCATTGCGTTCTGCTCGATCAAGAGCACGCTCGTGCCCTGCGCGTTGATATTGACGATGATGTCTCGGATCACCTCGATGAGCTTCGGCGCCAGGCCGAGTGAGGGCTCGTCGAGAACAAGCAACTTCGGGCTGGCCATCAGCGCTCGGCCGATCGCGAGCATCTGCTGCTCTCCACCCGACAGGTACCCGGCGACATTCTTGCGCCGCTTGGCAAGCGGGGGGAATAAGTCCATCACCCGCTCATACGCGTCGGCGGCCTCTGACTTGTCTTTGATCGTGATGCCGCCGCATACAAGGTTCTCGTCGACCGTGAGATCAGCGAAGGTCCGACGACCTTCCATCACCTGGGTGATCCCGAGGGCAACGATCTCGGCAGGCGACCTAGCGCCCACCGTGACCCCGTTGTACGTGACATGGCCTTTGGTAACACTTCCATGATGCAGGTCGAGTAAACCTGAGATGGCTCGCAACGTAGTTGTCTTACCGGCACCATTGGGACCGAGCAGCGCGACGATCTCGCCGTCAGGCACCTTTATCGAAAGCCCGCGCAACACGAGGATCACCTCGTTGTACACGACCTCGACGTCACTCAGCTCCAGCATTCACAGCTCCGTAATTGGTTAGTAGTAACAGTCATGTGAGGTCCCGGTGGGAGGGTCCGAAGCGTCGAACCCTCCCACCGTTCTCTCAGATACTCACCTCAGGTGGCGTCAGCCCTCAGGCGTGAAGCATGCTTCCTGGAAGTCGTAGTTGGCCGCAATATCGCCAACGTAGTTCGCCTCGAGGAGGGTGTAGCCGGTACCGGCATCCTCATCAGAAACGGTTGCGTCGGCTGAGAAGTTCGCCATGTCGACGTCGTACAGGAAGGACTCACGAACGACGAAGTCGTTCGGCTCGCCCGACCAGGTCTGATCAGGAGCAAGCCCCTTGAAGTCAGCCTGAAGGTCCGGCAGTGCGGCCGTGACGCCTGCGCGGGTCAGGTCGCCATTGGCGGCGGCCAGTTCGAGCACCTGCTGAGTCGCGTAACCCTCGGTCCAGCTGACGATGTATTGGTCGGAGATCGGGGCATCGGGACGCTTTTCGCGCATTCCCTCCACCACTTCGGTCATGCCGGGCACGTCGCCTGTGTTCCACAGCTGCGTGTACGTCGAGTGTGTGTAAACCTCGTCGGCAACTGGACCAACATCAGTGGCCAGAAGCTGGAAGTTCCACGACGGTGAGTTGCCTGACCACTGGGCCGTGAGGCCCTGAGCGGCAGCCGCACCGAGGATCTCGGCGAGTGTCGAGGGGTTGAGCGTAGCCCAGACGATGTCGGGGTCGGCAGCAACAAGCTCGGTGACCACCGGTGTCTGGTCGGCTCCGGGAACGACAGCACCTTCGCCGTCATACACGACCTCGAGACCGAGCGCTTCGGCGGCAATTTTGGCGCCGGTTGCTCCGTCTTGGCCATACTCACCCGGGAAGGAAACGATCCCTACCGTTTGGGCGTCGTTGACGCCCGCCAGGTACTCGATGCCGTTCATCGCCTCGAAGCAGTAGTTGGTGTACAGCTCCATCACGTTCTGGCCAATGGCGGGATCTGCCCAACCGGAGTACCAGGAAAGCGGGATCGCGATCAGGTCGTCCTCGACGAGCAGGTCAGCAGTAGCGGTGGTGTGCGGCGACCCGGTCGACTGGCTGAACATGATGACGCCATCGTCACCCTCGCCAGCCATCGAGTCATAGTTTTCGAGGTGTGTCGGCACATCGTAGGCGTTGTCGAGGACCACGAGTTCGACTTGACGCCCGTCGATACCACCATTGTCGTTGACAATCTCCCAGAACGCTTCTTGACCGTCGACAATCTGTGTGACCAGCGGTGCGAAGATTCCGGAAAGGTCGGCGTTGAGGCCAATCGTGATGGTGTCGTCGGTGACTCCGATGACCTCTGCGCCATCAGTCTCCTCCATGGCGTCGGTATCAGCAGGCGCTTCGGTGTCATCGGTCGCATCAGTTTCCGCCGGAGCGTCGGTGCCATCCGTGGCCTCGGTGCCCTCGGTTGCCGACGTATCCGTGCTGGAGTCGTCATCATCACTGCCGCATGCGGCGATTACTAGGGCGAACGCCATCACTGGCGCCATCCATTTCGCTTGTTTTCTCATATTTCCCCCTTGTTGTGGTTGGTTATCTGAAGATTCTCTTGGAGATACTCGGCTCAGGCTAGTAAATCGCACTCTCTCGACTGAACCCGACCCGCGTGATTGACTTGATCTGTTCAGTAGCTGAACGGCCACCGCTTCCAGTAGGTGCGAATCCTGACCCATATTCCGAACAGACCGCGCGGCTCGAAGATCAGGAACACGATTATCAACACTCCGTACAGGAGTTGGTTCCAGTCGAACACATTGAGTGGATAGCCGGGCGTTTGCGTCGCAACCGACACCGGTCCGAAATCACCCTTACCCTCGGTGAGGACGACATCGGAGACGGTACCAAACACACCGCCTCGTCCGATCTGGTCGGCGAGCCATTCGGTGAACTCCTTGACAAGGTCTGGGCTCAGCACGACAAAGAATGTCCCGAGCAGAGCACCCGCCACGCTCCCTGCGCCACCGATTACCAGGATCGCGATGAAGGTAACCGAGAGCAGCAGGGCAAACTGCGTCGCCGGCAACTTCCCTGCCAGCGAAGCGAACAAACCCCCCGCTACGCCGGCGAAGAACGAGCTGATACCGAAGGCGATCAGCTTGTACTTGAACTCGGCCACACCCATCACCTCGGCCGCTATGTCTCGGTCGCGAATCGCCTGCAATGCCCGGCCGGTCCGGGTACGGACCAGGTTCTTTGCAATCAAGAGGAAAACCAGCATCAACACGGCGATGAACAAGTAGCGCTTCTGCTCACTCGTGATGTCGAACCACAGCCACTGGCCATCCGTGGTCATCGACACCAGCGGTGGGTTTTCTTTCCACAGCCGGATATCGAGCCCGGGGAACTGCCGCCCTAGGCCCGGGTCTCCGGCGATCTTGCGGCCGAAGTTGGTGTTCCCGAGGTGAATTCCGATGAAGACGAGACCCAGCGTCACGATCGCGAGGTACAGCCCTCGAAGTC
>JADWMG010000250.1 GCA_015767405.1 Actinomycetota bacterium | reverse complement strand
GCTCCGGTGCGACCGCTGATTCGACGGGACTCGCCTCGACGGTTCCGCGTCTACGCAGGGCCTTCTCGGTCTCGATCACGACCAGAACAACAAGGGCAAGGCCGATCGAGACGAGCCATTCATAGCCGGTGAGCGACTGGGTCATCAGGAACCGTTGAAGCAGGCCCCACTCCGTTGCAATCAAGGTCAACACCGCGGGGATGGCGAGAATGCTCAACGCTTTGAGGATCGGAGCCGTGAGCCCCGACCCGGGGTCCCGGCGGATCGAAAGGCCGCTGAGCAGCGTGCCGATCGACATGACAACGAACGCCATCGTCATCGCTGCGCTCGCCTCCGTGGCACTCGGTGTATCGGGGCCCATGAGTAGTGGCGTGAGCGTCATCAGGAAGAGGGCGGTTCCATAGATGGCCCAACGGACCATCTCCGATCTGTTCGCGAGCACCTTCTTCGGATCACGTGGCGGTCGACTCATCAGATCCAGATCGACTCCTCCAACCATGATCACTATCACCGGAGCTCCGGCGATGAGGAAGTTGATCCAGAGCACCATGATGGGCGTGAGCGCTACGCCGGACGCGATGTTGAAGACACTCGCGGCAAGGAACAAGAACACCAGCGACAGCAGCTGGGACATCTGATATCGAACGTAGAGGGCGATCTTCTGATAGATGCTCCGACCCAACTCGACGGCATGGACGAGCGTGCCAAAGTTGTCGTCGGTGAGAATCATCTTTGCGGCCTGCTTGGTGACCTCGCTTCCGCTCCCCATCGCAACACCGATGTCGGCCTGTTTCAGTGCCGCAGCGTCGTTGACGGCATCGCCGGTCATCGCAACCACCACGCCCTGGCTCTGCATGAGTTGCACGAGCCTGAGTTTGTCCTCGGGAGCAACCCGTCCGAAGACATGGAGGTTGGGAAGCCGTTCGAGTACCTCCTCGTCGGAGAGGTTCCGGAATTCGGCTCCGCTGATCGCTCCCGGGCCCAGATCGAGATCTCTCCCGATTGCGAGCGCCGTGGTCGCGTGGTCTCCTGTGATCATCCTGACGTCGATGCCGGCATCGGAGGCAACGGCAACGGCTTCCTTCGCCGAGGGCCTCAGCGGGTCGATGATCCCGATCAGCGCGCCGAATCGGAGGTTCTCGACAAAGGCCATCGGATCGTCCGTCGCTGCGGCCACGTCGCTCTCGTCGATGAAACGTGCGGCGAACGACAGCACGCGAAGGCCTTCGCTTGCCATCCTGTTGTTCGCCGCGTTGATTTCTTCGCGAGCCGCCGTGTCGATCACCGTCGCTGATCCTTCCGGTCCGGCGGCTTCGGTGCAGCGGGCGAGCACCACGTCCGGTGCCCCTTTGACAAGCATCACCGTTCGAGTCTCGCCCCGGATGGGCAAGTGATGGATGGTCGCCATGAACTTGTAGGCAGAGTCGAACGGGACCTCGGCCTCTCTCGGGTATGTCCTCCGTGTCTCGACGGCGTCGACGCCGAGCTTGGCGGCCAGTACGACGAGGGCAGCTTCCGTCGGATCTCCGATGACGGCGCCATCGTCGCTGACCGTCGCGTCACTGTCGAGGGCGAGGCCGTACGCGAGGGGCGTCAGATCCGGCGTGGGAGCGCCTGCAACGCCGAGGATCGAGCCATGTTTGTCGTAGCCGACTCCTTCGACCGTGAGCCACTGATGATTCGTGTACACGAGATGGACCATCATCTCATTCATCGTCAATGTGCCGGTCTTGTCGGTGTTGATCGCGCTGGTCGAGCCAAGGGTCTCGACATCGGTGAGGTTCTTGACCACGGCCTTCGCTTCGGCCAGTTGCTTCGAGCCGTATGCGAGCATCGCCTGAACGAATGTTGGCAGGCCCGTCGGGATCGCGGAGATCGCCATGGCCGTGCCCAGCAGCAACAGGTCGCCGGCTTCGAGTCCCCGCGCTGCGCCGATTGCGATGATGATCGCTACGGCGCCCCAGGCGATGAAGCCGAGGATCTTGGTCAGCGAATCCAACTCCCGTTGGAGCGGTGACCTCTTCCTCTTCACGGATTCCAGCATGGAGGCGATCTGGCCCATCTCCGTGGCCATTCCCGTGGCGGTCACGACGATCGTGCCCGAGCCGCGAGTGACCGACGTGTTCTGGTAGAGCATGCACAAGCGGTCACCGAGGCCGATGTCCTCATCGGGAAGGGCATTCGCATCCTTCGCGATGGGTTGGCTCTCCCCGGTGAGCGCCGCCTCCTGAGCCTCGAGGGTCGCAGACCGCAGGATGCGGCCATCAGCAGGAACGATGTCTCCCGCCTCCAACTTCACGATGTCTCCAGGCACGAGATCTGTCGCGGGGAGCAGTTCGAGCGTGCCGCCCCTGACGACACGCGCCTGGGGAACCTGCATCTGCGCCAGAGCGTCAACGGCCGCTTGTGCCGAGAGCTCCTGTCGGGAACCCATGACCACGTTGAGCAGCACCAGGGCTGCCACCAGAATTCCCGTCGAAATCTCTCCAAGCAGGAAGCTGACGATGGCCACGATCAACAGCATGAGGTTCATCGGGTCGATGACCTGAGCGAATGCGATCTTCCAGACGGACGGTGGCGCCTCGGCGTGGAGTTCATTCGCTCCGTACTGCGCGAGGCGGCTCTTCGCCTCCGTACCGGAGAGACCGCGTTGACGATCGGTCAACTGGCGCGCGATGACAGTGTCAGTGTCGAGGGCATACCAGCGCGTCTTGGGAGCTTCGGATGTCGTCGTGGGGGCGGTCATGAAGGCATCCTATCCGTCGGAATGCTCGAAGCCTGCGCCGTGTGCGCTGAGGAATACGCCGTGCCCGCTCTCCGTTGCACCTTTGCAGTTTCAGATCGGAGCATCGTGCCAGCGGTATCAGTTGCAAACACCCTCACGCTTCCGCGCCTCGACGCTATCGCGCCTGGGGCGGTCGACCGTCCAGTGAGGTCAGTGACGACCGGCCCGACCGGCTTCGAAGGCGAAGGCTTCCCCGTGCGCCGCGCATTCGGCGGCGTCGATCTCACCGATACCGATCCGTTCATCCACCTCGACCAGATGGGCGAGGTGGAGTATGCCCCAGGTGAGCCGAAGGGCACACCCTGGCATCCACATCGAGGCTTCGAAACCGTCACCTACATGATCGACGGCACCCTCAGACATCAGGACTCACACGGCGGTGGTGGCGTCATCACCGACGGGGACACGCAATGGATGACAGCCGGCTCAGGGATTCTCCACATCGAAGCACCCCCCGAAGAACTCGTCGTCAGCGGTGGTCTCTTTCACGGCTTTCAGCTGTGGGTGAATCTCCCACGCTCTGACAAGTTCCTCGCCCCGCGCTACCAGGATCTTCGTGCAGAGAACGTGACGCTGCTGACCACACACGACGGTGGAGTGTTGATCAGGCTGATCGCCGGTGACATGGCCGGCTACCGCGGCCCGGGGTCGACACATACTCCGATCACTATGTTCCATGCCACCCTCTCTCCTGGCGCTCGCCTTCAGGTCCCGTGGCGACAAGAGTTCAACGCCCTGGCATACGTGCTGAACGGCCACGGCAGCTTCGGCTCAGATCGCCGGCCGGCAGGAATGGGAAATCTCGCCGTCTTCGGATCCGGTGACACGATCACGATCAGCGCCGATGAACAACAGGAGACCCGCAGCC
>JADWMG010000069.1 GCA_015767405.1 Actinomycetota bacterium | reverse complement strand
CCGCGCTGGAAGAGTGGGAGACTGGTGAGGAGACGCCGGGCCGAGCCCTTGCGAACATGAAGACCGCTGGCCTGCCCACCGTTCTCGCCCAGCTCGCTGCGGACGGCTGGACACCATCTTCCTGACCTGATTCCAATGGATGGAACCGCTCGCCGTGCAGGCGGCGCGCAACAGATACCGAGACCAGAGGCTTGCACTCAGCACAATGATCCGCCCTGGCCGAACGGCGCGAGTTGGGCTCTCGACGAGCTTGTCGATTCGGTGTCGTCGGCGTCAGCGCCTTTACAGCCAGCTTTTCCAGAGGCCCGGGTCTCGGCGGTGCTCGTCGCACTGTTCGATGGAGAGAGTGGCGTCGAGGTGCTGCTTACGCGCCGCTCGATGGAGCTTCGCAACCACCGAGGTGAGATCAGTTTCCCAGGGGGGCGGCTCGATTCAGGCGAAACGCCGATCGAAACCGCTCTTCGGGAGGCTTCAGAAGAGGTGGGTCTCGACCCAACAGCACCGACGATCGTCGGCGAACTGGGTCACCTCAACACGATGGTCAGCCAGAGCTACATCGTGCCGATCGTGGCGGTCCTCGACGAACGGCCGCAACTCGTGGCGGAGACGGCCGAGGTCGACCGCGTTCTCTGGACTCCACTTGCTGAGTTCAGCATGCCGGGCACCTACCGGTTTGAGCGCTGGGGAATCCCCCCGAGCGACCATGCGCTGCACTTCTTCGAACTCGACGACGAAACGGTCTGGGGTGCGACCGCCTACATGCTGATGGAACTGCTCAAGAACTCCAACCGCCGCTGAAGCTGAAGAATTGGCCGGTCTGAAAGCGGCTCGACCCATCGAGTAGCACCGATGTGAACGCCGCTAGCTCCTCCATGGTGCCGAGCTTCTTCATGGGCACCTGCGCTTCGATAGCGGAGCGTCGTTCAGGGCTGCTGTCGGCACCGGTTGCCTTGAGGAAGCCTGGGAAGTCCATGTAGTTGGTGCCAACAGCGTTCACCTGTATGCCGTCGGCGGCGTGTTCCAGGCCGACGGCGCGAACCAGTCCATTGGCGCCCGCCCGTGTGCCGCCATAGATCGAAACCATCGGATCCGGGCGAGCTCCGGTAGCTGACGTGAAGACCACGATCTGTCCTGATCCTGCCTCGACCATCGGAGGGATGGCCGCCTGGAGGCCGTGGAAGACCATGTCGAGGTTCATCCGTTTCACGGTGTCCCACTGTTTTTCGGTCATGTCGAGGAACTTGCCGATGACAATCAACCCGGTCACGTAGCAAGCGGAATCAAGCCGGCCGAAGCGTTCGATGGCCTGGGCCACCAGCGACTTGTTTCCCTCTGCAGTACTCAGGTCGACATCGGTGACGGTGTGGACCACCGAGCCGGCTGCTTCGAGTTCGGGAACGAGTTCGCTGAACGGGACCTCTGTTCCGACCATGTTGTTGCTCTGGGGCATGCCTTGGAGGACAAGGTCGAAGCCTTTCGACGCAAGGTTGCGGGCGAGTGCCGGCCCGAGATAGCCGGTAGCCATTGTGACAAGGGCGGTGGGGCGCGTGTCGGTCATCGGCGTATCTTGCCAGACGTCATGGTCATTGCGAGCTGTCGGCGAGACGGGATAGGAGTTCCCACCCGGCTAGAACGTGGTGCCGATCTGTTGAGCGTGCGCCAATCGAGACGCGAAGCACCGATTGGCCGTCGAGCACGGTTCTCGTGAACAGTGCCTTACCCGACGCGTTGGCCCGCTCAATCAGTGCGTCTGTTGCCGAGTTGGAATCTTCGATGTTGTCTGCGCTGAGAGCAATGCACAGGAGATTCAGGGGGTGGGGCGCGACGATGTCGAATCGTGCGTCGTCTCGTACCAATTGAGCGAGTTCCTGGGTGAGCTCTACGTGACTGCGAATTATCGGCTGGAACACGTCGAGCCCGTCGCAGCGGATGGCGAACCACAGCTTCAAGGCGCGGAAACGCCGGCCGAGGGGGATCTGCCAGTCGCGGTAATCGATGACCGCACCTTCCTCTGCCGCGGCAGACCTGAGGTATTCGGGCAGGATGCTGAGCGCGCCCAGAAGTGCGGTGCGATCGGCCGTCCAGTAGAGGTTGCAGTCGAAGTTCACACCCATCCACTTGTGTGGATTGGTGCAGTACGAGTCGGCGAGGTCGAGGCCGCTGTTCACCCATCGGAACTCGGGGGCCAGCGCGGCGATCCCCGCCATCGCGGCGTCGACGTGGAGCCAGATGTTTTCGCGAGCGCAAATCTTCCCCAAGTCGATTGTGGGGTCGAACGCCAACGATGAGGTGGTGCCGTGCGTCGAACACACGAAGAACGGAACAAGCCCCTTCGCGCGATCCTCGGCGATCACGTCAGCCAAGGCGTCGGGTCGCATGGCGAATGAATCGTCGTGCGGAACTATCCGCATCCGATGCGTGCCGATCCCGGCGATCCGCAGCCCTTTCTCGATGCTCGAATGGGCCTGCGAAGTTGAGTAGGCAACCAGTCGAGTGGTGTCACCGTCAGCGTTGACCATGCCGTCGGTTGCGCGCCACCGGGCCGAAAGTATGGCGACGAGCGTTGCTTCGCTGGCCGTGCCCTGGATGACGCCACCGCCCGTTTCGCTGGTTGATTGGAACTTGGCGGGAAGGTCGAGAAGCTCGCGCATCCAGTCGAGCATGAGGGTTTCCAGCTCAGTACAAGCCGGCGACGTCGACCAACTCATTCCCTGGACTCCGAGGCCGGCTGATAGGAGTTCGCCGAGGATCGACGGATAGGAGTTGTTTGATGGGAAGAAGGCGAAGAAATCGGGGTGTTGCCATTGCGTCAGCCCGGGGACAATTATCCGATCGACGTCATCCATCGCCGAGCTGAACGACTCTTGCTTGGCTGGCGGGTGCTCCGGCAGCAGCGACCGAATATCACCGGGTTCGACATCGGGTTGCACGCGTCTCTCGTCGACACTCTCGGTGTAGTCGGCAATCCAGTCGATCAGTGCATGGCCATGCCGGCGAAATTCTTCGGGAGTCACTCGCGCATCGTAGAGCTGTCGTCGAGCTTCTTGCGATTGCGGCTCACTCCGACTGCAACGCGGCCGAAGACGATGAACAGTCCGATGAACATGGCGATGAACACCAATGTCTGACGCCACCCGCCTCGGGCCTTGCTCCCGCACCCCGGCCGTTCGACTGTTCCGAGGCAATCAGTTACGTCGCGCTCCTCGGGGAAGAAATCATTCGCCGTAGTTTGCGGCTCGTCGGGAATGGTCGAGTCGACAGTTGCGCTGGCTCGGGTCGTCGGACTGTTTGCGATGGCCGCTGAGGAGGTTCCCGCCCCGCCTACGAGCGCGACCGTGATGATCGAGACGGAGAGGATATGGACCATCCATGCGACTGCTCTACGATTCACATTCTTGATTCAACCGCAGCATCTCGACCGCCCCACTGTGCTCGTTGTCGACTTCGGCGCCCAGTACGCCCAACTAATCGCTCGCCGCGTGCGCGAGCTGAGTGTCTATTCCGAGATCGTTTCGCACGCGATCAGTGCCGACGAGGTCAGATCTCGACAGCCGGCGGCGATAGTGCTGTCCGGTGGCCCGAAGAGTGTGCACGTCGAGGGGGCTCCCTCACTTGACCCCGCGATCTACGAACTCGGCATCCCCCTACTGGGCATTTGCTACGGAGCGCAACTCATAGCTGAGCAGCTCGGTGGTGTCGTGGGCCGTGGAATGAAGGGTGAATATGGTCGGGCTGAGCTCACTCGCCGAGGATCCTCCCTACTGCTCCCCGAAGGTGCGGCTGAGGTGCATGACGTCTGGATGAGCCATTTCGACGGAGTCACTGAGGCTCCCGAGGGTTTCGCGGTCACGGCATCGACTCCGGGCGCCCCGGTGGCGATACTCGAGAACGATCAGCGGCGGATCTACGGAGTGCAGTTCCATCCGGAAGTTGTGCATTCTCCTCACGGCATGGCAGTTCTCGCGCGGTTCCTTCACGAGCGTGCCGGGATTCCAGCGGAGTGGGCGATGTCGTCGGTGATCGACGAGCAGGTTGACTCGATCCGTGCACAAGTCGGCGATGACCGTGTGATCTGCGGGCTGTCGGGCGGTGTCGACTCGTCGGTTGCTGCAGCTCTCGTCCACAAGGCCATCGGGCACCAACTGACGTGTATATACGTCGACACGGGTTTGATGCGCAAAGGCGAGAGTGAGCAGGTCGTTGAAACATTCCGTCGCAACTTGGGTATCGAGCTGATCCATGTCGACGCTGCGGACCGGTTCTTCGACGTGCTCGCGGGAGTCACAGAGCCAGAAGCCAAGCGCAAGGCGATCGGTGAACAGTTCATCCGCGTGTTCGAGCAGTACACAGGCGGCCTTAGTGAGGCGAAGTTCCTTGTCCAGGGAACGCTTTATCCGGACCTCATCGAGAGTGGCGGGGTCGACGGTTCGGCTGCTGTCATCAAGAGCCATCACAATGTGGGCGGTCTGCCTGAGGACATGAAGCTCGAGCTCATCGAGCCGCTGCGTGAGCTGTTCAAAGACGAGGTCCGCAAGCTTGGTATCGAACTCGGCCTGCCCGACGAGATGGTGTGGCGTCAACCGTTCCCTGGGCCGGGGCTCGGGGTCAGAATCATCGGTGAGGTCACACGTGAACGTGTTGCCCTGCTCCAGGAAGCCGATGCAATTGTGCGCGAGGAGCTTCGTCTGGCTGGGCTCGAACGAGAGATCTGGCAGTCGTTCGCTGTCCTGGCCGACATTCGATCTGTTGGCGTGATGGGTGATGAGCGCACGTACGGCCACCCGATAATCATCCGGGCAGTGACCAGTGACGATGCCATGACGGCTGATTGGGCACGGATTCCGTATGACGTGTTGGAGACGATGTCGCAACGGATCATCAATGAGGTTCCCGGTATCAATCGGGTCGCCTACGACATCACTTCGAAGCCTCCCGGCACGATCGAGTGGGAATAGAGCTCACCGAAGCGTTCCAGCCACAATCTGGGACGTGACGCGCGTCACTCAGTGTTTCGTCAGACTTTCGCAACGTGTTCGTAATATTCGCTAGGCTTTGCACTTGTCTATGAAACGACTCTTGAAGGTGTTCCCCGTCGCGATTGTCGTGGCTCTCGTCGTCCCGGCAATGACCCCAACTACTGCGAGCGCCCAGAGCGTCGACCAGCAGCGCCAGCGCGTTGAAGAGATCGTCGACATGCTCGAGGGTCTCGAGGAACGCGCAAATCAGCTCGGTGAGGACTACGTCGAGGCAATCGACACCAAGAACCAGCTCGATGGCGAAATCGGCGAAGCCGAGGAACGTGTAGCGGAGAAAGAAGCCGAGATCGGCGAACTCCGATCCAATCTTGGTGAAATGGCGCAACGCTCGTTCGTCGGTGGCGGGTCAGCACCGCTTGGTCCGCTGTTCGAAGACGCTGCGAATCTCAACGACGCACTCAAACGAGAAGAACTCGCTCGTGTTGCTCTGAACGCAGGGAACGCCTCCACCGATGAGTTGCATGCTCTTGTCACCGAACTAGATGACGAAAAGCAGGAGCTGTCCTCCAAGCGTGAACAGGCCGAACAGCTGGCAGCAAGCTTGACCACTGCACAAGCTGAGACCGAGTCATTGACAACGGAGTACACAAAGGCCCGAGCAGACGCAGAAGCGAAGCTCGGCCAACTGATTGCTGAAGAAGAAGAACGACGAGCCCGTGAGTCGGCGCGGCTGCTGCAGCAGCAGGTCGCGGCAAGCCAAAGTCAGGCAACCAACGGTGGTTCTGGTGGCGGCAGTACGCAGAGTGGTGGTGGTGGCGGCAGTGGCGGCACAGTGAGCTCCGGCGGCGCTGTGAGCTCCGGTGGCAGCGCAGCCGCTCCGGCAGCGGCGGCTCCGGTAGCCGCGGCACCGGCGGTGTCATCACGTTCAGGTCGCGCAGTACAGGCAGCTCTTGGCCAACAGGGCGTTCCGTACCGGTATGCAACCTCGAATCCCGGGGTGTCGTTCGACTGTTCCGGGCTGACCGCTTACGCGTGGAGTCAGGCCGGCGTATATCTGCCGCACCAGTCGCGAGCGCAGTATGCATCGGTTCCCCACGTCCCGACCTCACAGGCCCAGCCTGGTGACTTGATCTTCTTCTATAGCCCGATCAGCCACGTCAGCATTTATCTCGGCAACGGCATGCAGGTCCACGCACCCAATACCGGCAGTCACGTAAAGACCGGGTCCGTCAACTGGGGCAAGGTCGTCGGTGTCGGTCGTCCCGGCTGACCCAATCCACCGGCTCCATCTCCGCTACCGGCCCTCGGCTACGGTCGTCGATTGTGCAGAACCCGATTCACGGAATTGACCACGATCGCGTCACGGCCTGGCTTGTCGAGAACATCGACGGCACCACAGCACCATTCGAGTTTTCACTCATCGCCGGCGGGCGCTCGAACCTGACGTTTACCGTCACCGATGCCAACGGCACGAAGTACGTGCTGCGTCGCCCACCGACAGGAGCGGTGCTCGCCACTGCGCACGACATGGCGCGTGAGCACCGCATCATCTCCGCGGTCGGTAACACTGCGGTGCCGGTACCACCGGCACTCGGATTGTGTGTCGACGAAGAAGTGAACGGCGCTCCGTTCTACGTGATGGGTTACGTCGACGGGGTCGTGCTCGATGGGGTCGAACGCGCTGAGCCGATGACCATCGAACACCGTCGGAGCGCCGGCTTTCACTTGATCGACGTTTTGGCAGATCTTCATGACGTCGATGTAGATGCTGTCGGCCTCGGGGATCTGGCCAAGCGTGACGGCTATGTCGAGCGTCAGGTTCGCCGTTGGAGTACACAGTGGGAGAAGTCGAAGACTCGTGAACTCCCCGCGATCGACGAGGTCGCAAAGCGTTTGGCGGCTCAGCTGCCGGTGCAGCGAGGTGTCGCTATCGCCCATGGCGACTACCGCTTCGGAAACTGTCTCACCGATATCGAGAACGGCCGCATTTCGGCAGTACTCGATTGGGAGTTGTGCACACTCGGCGACCCGCTTGCCGACGTCGGCTATCTCGGTGTCTATTGGGCCGACTCCGGTACACAACAGCTTCGCTCGAATGACCCGACCGGTATCGAGGGTTTCCCGACCTACGCCGAGCTACTCGAACGTTATGCGATTAGGACCGGTCGTGATCTGTCGAACATCGACTACTACGTTGCTTTCTCATCGTGGCGTCTCGCGGTGATCTCTGAAGGTGTCTACGCTCGTTTCCTTCACGGAGCGATGGGTGATCAAAAGCTCGACGAGGAGACCCTCGAGGGCTTCAAGGTTGGTACGGAGGTGCTTGCGCAGGCGGCACTCGACTCAATGCAACGACTTTGACGGACCAGGAAAGACCATTAGGAGACCAAAATGAGCGAAGAATCGACACCTGACATTCTCGAGGGCTGGGTGCTTGACGAGTTCTCAGCTGCCGATATGACATACCCGACGTACCGTCGTGGCGATGGTCCCGGCGTGATAATCATCCACGAGATCCCCGGAATCACTCCGCTTGTCGCGAAGTTCGCGAACGAAGTGGTCGCGCGCGGGTTCACCGTCGTCATGCCCTCGCTCACTGGCACTCCTGGCAAAGCTCCTGCCATGCCGTACATCACTACCGAATTGGCGAAAGTCTGCATTGCCAAGGAATTCACCACGTTTGCCCTAAATCAGACCTCTCCGATCATCGCCTGGCTACGGGCGTTGGCCCGGAACCTATATGAGGAGGTCGGCGGGCCGGGTGTGGGTGCTGTCGGGATGTGCTTCTCAGGCGGGTTTGCACTCGGGATGATGGTCGACGACATCATGCTGGCACCGGTTCTATCTCAACCTTCGCTGCCGTTGCCCGTTGGCAAGAAGCGTGGCGCTGATCTCAATCTCTCTCCTGACGATGCCGCCGCCGTTGCCGAGCGCGCTTCGGAGGGCTGCCAAGTGCTCGGGCTTCGTTTCACTCGAGATGCATCGGTGGGCGACCGTTTTTCGACGTTGCAGGATCTTCTCGGCGATTCCTTTATTGCGATCGAGTTGCCGAGTGCAAAGAAGTCCGATCACTCAGTCCTGACCGAACACCGTGATGACGAGAGCGTTGAGCGGGTGTTGGATTTCCTAGAGGAGAAGCTCCTGCAGTGAAATCCAGGGTTCTGGCGATCGCCTTGGTCGTCGCAGGCCTGCTTGCCATTGCTGCGGGACTCGGGTTACGAGTGTTCACGACTGACGATGAGGGCCATCACGATGGGCGAGAATCGACGTTTGCGCTGAACTCAGCGCTGGGTGTCGATGAACTCGTCGTCGAACAATCCGGTAGTGACGCGACGATCAGCGTTGCGATTGAGCGGGCTGGGCAACCAGTTACCGAATTCGGCGAGGTCCACGATGCTGAGATGCACGTCTATGTGGTCCGCGATGATCTCTCGTGGTTTGTGCACGTTGATCCCGAGATGTCTCCAGATGGATCATCGGCTCCGGTTGAGGTCATCTCAGGTGAGTCGCTACGAGTGGTGACTCAATCCGCGCCAGCGGGCGGCCCGGACCTGCTTGAACTCGGCACAGACGTTGTACCGGGCGGGCCTTCCACACCGAGCGATCAGTACATCACGACCGACGATGTCTGGATCGACGGCGACCTCACAATCAGGCGAGAAGGCTTCGACTTCGTGTTGTCCGAACCGTGGGCTGGCGATGAGTACCACGGTGCCCCCGCTCTTCTGACGCTGTTCAGGGCGGACGATCTTGCGTTCGTCCACGACCACGCCACCGTTACGGAACCGGACCGATTTCGGTTCAATCTCGATCTACCAGGTCGCGGTGAATACCTCGCCGCACTCCAATTCAACAGCGGAGCGACAAGCGATGGACCGGTCACGGCCCTCTTCCGCTTCGAGCTCTAGCGCCCCACCGTAACGTCAGGGGCCAGGCCTCTGACGTTACGTGTCATGGGAACAGGGGCGACTCACCGGGCGAGATTGTCTAATCTTCTGAGGTGACAGCGGACTACGGCTCCCTCGCCATCGACACTGATCGACTTCTACGACATCTTGCCGAGCTTGGCGACATCGGCGCAATCCCGGGCACCACTGGGTGTGCTCGGCTCGCACTCACCGACGAGGACAAGGCTGGCCGCGACCTCGTACTCACGTGGATGCGAGATCTCGGGCTGGACATTCGCATTGACGGGATCGGCAATGTCGTAGCGACCATGCCAGGTGAGGGTGACCTTGCCCCGGTCATGACCGGCTCCCATATCGACACGGTTGCGACGGGGGGAAAGTATGACGGGAATCTGGGCGTGCTTGCGGGCCTCGAGGTCATCGAAACTGTGATCCGCGCAGGCGTCGAGCTTCCACGTCCACTCGCTGTCGCGTTCTTCACCGATGAGGAGGGGGCACGTTTCGCGCCCGACATGCTCGGCAGCCTGGTGTATGCGGGTGGAATGGCTCTGGAGGGCGCTCTGGGTATCGAAGATTCGGACGGGGCCGTCGTTGGCGACGAACTCGAGAGGATCGGGTATCGCGGTACAGCCCCGACCCCTGGGCCGACACCGCACGCGTACGTCGAACTGCACATCGAGCAGGGGCCAGTTCTCGAAGATGCCGGTATCGGGATCGGTGCCGTCGAAGGGGTGCAGGGGATTTCGTGGACGGAACTGACACTTCGGGGTCAGTCATGCCATGCCGGCACGACGCCTATGCGAATGCGGCGGGATCCAGGGCTGGTCGCGGCGCGGATTTGTGCCTTTGTCAACGACCTTGCACTGGAGTTCGGTGGGGCGCAGGTGGGAACTGTCGGGGCAATGACGTTCAGGCCCAACCTCGTCAATGTCGTTCCCTCAGAGGTAACGATGACCGTCGATCTTCGCAATACCGACGAAGTGACGCTGCGTGCTGTCGAAGCTCGGTTTGCAGCCTACGTTTCTGACGTCGCTGAGCGCGAGGGTGTTGACGTTGAACGGCGGATTCTGGCGAGGTTCGAGCCCGTGGACTTCGATGATCGTGTCATCGAATCCGTCGAACGCAATGCTCGGGATCTCGGATACTCGACCCGACGTATGCCATCGGGCGCCGGACACGACGCTCAAATGCTGTCGCGAATCTGTCCCACCGGCATGGTCTTCGTCCCCAGCGTCAACGGGATCAGTCACAACGTGACGGAGTACACCGAGCCCTCCGATATCGAAGCTGGGGCGAACGTCCTTCTTCGTACGATGCTCGAATTGGCAACCACCGAATTCTGATCGGGGTTTTGTGTCAGCAGTTATCGGTGATGTCGCCGTATGTGCCGACACAAACTTTTGGGATCTTGGGGTTTGGCTCCGTCAGCGGGGCCCGCCATTGACGTCGATTACGGTGCCTGTCGTGTACGACGAGGCATCACTTGCCAGGTACAACGCTGCTCCGACGATTTCATGTGGCTCGCCACCGCGGCCCAGCGCTAATGACGTCTTTGCGGTCTCACTGAAGGCATCGAGGTCCCAGGCCTTGGAAATATCGGTGAGAAATGGTCCAGGTGCGATGCAGTTGACACGCACCTTCGGCCCGAGAGTGCGTGCAAGCCCGTAGGTCAGATTGTTGACGCCCGCCTTCGCTGCTCCGTAGACGAGTTCACCGGCGGTCGGCCGATGGGACGCGATGGACGAAACGAAGATGATCGAACCACCGTCGCTGCCGCCGTCATCCGGCCCGGCCATCCGGGTCCCGATGACGGCCGAGAGCCGGAACGGCCCCTTCAAGTTGACGTCGAGCACCTTGTCGTAGAGTTCTTCGGTCACGGCATCGACACTTGGATAAATGGGCGACATTCCGGCGTTGTTGACGAGTACGTCGCAGCGCCCGAACTGTTCGTAGACGGCTTCGTACAGGCGGTTGCTGTCTTGCCAGTTTCCG
>JADWMG010000068.1 GCA_015767405.1 Actinomycetota bacterium | reverse complement strand
AAGATGCCGTGCTCCTGGCAACGTTCGGCGAGGCCGGCAACAAACGCCGCGGGTGTCGGGATGTATCCACGCTCGCTGATCACCGGTTCGATGACAATCGCTGCAACCTCGTCGGACATCGTCTGCGTGCGGAACAGGCGATCGAGCCCACGCAGAGCGCGGGATATCTCAGCCTCCTGATCCGACACGTGAGGGTCGGGGAACGGTGCGACAAATACTCCGGGAGGAAACGGTCCGTAGCCGGCGCGATCGATGGCGCGAGAAGTCGACATCGCCATCGTGAGATGCGTCCGGCCGTGGAAAGCCCCGTCGAATACAATGATGTTGTGCCGCCCAGTTGCGTGCTTAGCGACTTTGACCGCGGTCTCGACGGTCTCGTCGCTCGACGTCGTGAAGAAGAACGTGTCGATCGAATCTGGCGTGATCTCGTTCATCCGATCAGCAAGCGGCTCGAGAAGATTGTGCGTGTACACGTTCATCTGGGCATGGATGAACTCGGCGGCCTGATCAGCGACCGCCTGGACGACCTTCGGATGAGAGTGACCGGTTGATGCCGCGGCGATGCCCGCCGTGAAATCAAGATACTCCTGGCCACTGACGTCGACGACGCGACACCCGTGCCCACGGACAACCTGAAGGTCGGTTGTCTTGGCCCAGACGTTCGACAAATGAGATACCGCAGAAGTCATCCGAGGATCCTATGTGGACAGATCGGTTGTCGCGGTGAGTGCCTCGGTCCACGAGGCACGATCGAGGAACAATTTGCGCGTCGGCATCACCCATCATGGGACATTCCAACCCAGGGCACCGTGAAGTCGGTAGGTTCACGCGCATGCCAGAAAAGAGCACAGAAGAGCAGAAGAGCACGCCGTCAGCCGCCGAAGTCAACGAGATGGTCGACCAGCTCTTTCCTGGCTCGGTCAACCCATGTGTTCAGGTGAATGAGGACTCCGCCCTTGCACGCCGTGAGATCACGACAGAAGAACTTCGCCCAGGAGGTTTCATATCGGGCCCGACTCAATTCGGGATCGCTGATGCGGTTCTCTGGTATCTGGTCTTCGGAGCCATTGGACGCATCGAACCGATGGCGCTGACCTCGGAGCTCTCGATTCGGTTCCTCCGCCCCGCACAAGGGTCAGTCCTCTGGGCGCGCGCCACGTTGGAAGTTGCGGGCCGCCGCAACGTTGTCGGCACTGTTCGCCTGTGGTGTGACGACCGGGAGGACAAACCGACTGCCACAGCCCAGGGAACCTACGCTCTACCCCTGTGACCGACACGGCGAGCGAACGTCCCCGATTTCATTTGGCGATACTCGTCGACGACCTCGACGGTGCTCGGGAGTTCTACGGCGAGTTACTCCAGTGCCCAGAGGGTCGTTCCACCGCTACCTGGGTCGACTTCGACCTGTTCGGCCACCAACTCGTCGCTCATGTCCACGGTGGGCGTCCATCTGCTCCTCGCGCCTCGAACCCCGTGGACGGTCACGAAGTTCCGGTTCCTCATTTCGGAGTGCTCCTCACACCACCGGCGTGGGCACGGCTTGCTGAACGCCTAACCGCGGCCAAAACTGACTTCATCATCGAGCCACACACTCGATTCGAGGGCAGAGTGGGTGAACAATCAACGATGTTCCTGCTCGATCCGTCGGGGAATGCACTCGAGTTCAAGTCTTTCGCCGACGACACCCAGGTGTTCGCCAGATAGTTGCTGCCAGCTGTGACCACCACCACCACCACCTACATCGCCGATACGAACGACGACCGATTGGCCGACTTCCGTGCTCTGAACGATCAGTCGCTACGCCGCAAGCTGGAGTCCGACGAGTTCTTCATCGCTGAGGGCTACGTCGCGATCGAACGCCTGATCGAGTCCGAACACGTGGTCAGATCGGTGCTCCTCGCTCCGTCTCGAGTGTCTCGATTCGAACCTCATCTAGAGAGGTTCGCCGCGGCCGACGTTCCGGTCTACGTCGCTGAGAGAGAAACGATTGCCGAGGTGGTGGGGTTCGACATGCATCGTGGAGTCATCGCATCCGCGAATCGCAAGCCGAACCCGAGCCTCGACGAACTGATTTCAACGTCACTTCGTATCGCTGTGCTCGAAGGTCTTAACGACGCAGAGAACCTCGGTGCAATATCGCGGGCCGCGCGCGCGTTCGGCATAGACGGATTGCTGATCGATCCGACTTGTACTGATCCGTACAGTCGACGAACGGTACGAGTCAGTATGGGTGAGGTCTTGTTCCTGCCAATCGTCCGTATTTCGGAACCTGACTGGCCAGGAGCGCTCCACACGCTCGAGGCCGCCGGGTTCGAGACCTGGGCCATGACGCCGGAGCCCAGCGCGAGCGACCTTTGGGGCACTCCCGTGCCGGAGCGACTCGCCGTGCTGCTCGGCGCCGAGGGCCCGGGTCTTGCGGAACAGACGCTGATCGCAAGCGGCCGACGCGTGCGGATTCCCATCCGCCCTGAAGTCGACTCGCTGAACGTCGGTCATGCTGCCGCGGTGACCTTCGCGGCAATTGGGCGACCGATGTTCAGTGCGCAAACTTGATGTTTGGCAGAATCCGATCGAGCCAACGAGGCAGCCACCAGGCCCGATCACCGATCAGATAGAGCGCCGCAGGAACCAGCACAAGCCTGACGAGGAACGCATCGAGCAATACCGCTGTGCCAAGGATAAGACCCATCTCCTTCATCGGCAGCGTGCCGGCGATGGCGAAGGTATAGAAGACGGCAATCATGACACCAGCTGCGGCGACGATGGGCCGGCCGGTGTGGCCGAGAGACCCCTTCACAGCCTCGTCGGCATCATGGGATCGCTCGTAGTGTTCGCGCGTCGAGGCCAACAGGAAGACCGTGTAGTCCATCGAAATGGCAAACACGAGAGCGAAGAAGAACAGAGGTGCCCAAGAGGTCAGGTACCCCTGACTCTCGAAGTTCAGCAGATTCGCTCCCCATCCGTGTTGGAAGACCAGTGCGCCAACACCGAATGCGGCGCCAACCGACAGAAGGTTGAACGCAACCCCGACGAGGGCCACGATGACAGCCTGTAGGGCGATCATCAGGAGGAGAAAGCCGAGTACGAGTACAACTCCCATGACGATTGCTGCCTTCTGGCTGAGCGTCTGATCGAGGTCGTAGTTCTCAGCAACAGGGCCACCGACGAGGACCGTTGGGGGCAGCTCTTCACGAAGCGCTGGGATGAGTGCAATCGCTTCCTGCGACGACGGGTCGTAGGCACCGAACGCGGCAACCATGCTGGCACCCTCCATTCCCGGCTGAGGCGGGAACGTTGCGACAATTCCATCCGTCGATGCGACGACGTCGGCCACGGCCTGCGCATCTTCCCCTGCTGGAACGATGACCTGGATCGGACCCGGAGCGCCTGGGCCAAACCCTTCGGCAATCATCTCGTAGCCCTGACGAGCCTGCTCGTCTTCCGGGAGCACGTTGATACCTGGCATTCCCGTTTGCAGGGCGAGGAGGGGTGTTGCCAGGCCAATCAGAATTGCAATCGATCCGATCGTGACAGCCATCTTGTGACCGCGAATCCAGTCCGCCTGCCTCGCGAAGAACTCACTGTGATGGTCGCCAGCTTTGTGCCACGGCAGCGCGAACCGGTCGATGCCCGGACCGAGTAGAGCTGGCAGCAGGGTGAGGGCAGCCAGCAAGACGAAGCCGACCGACAACATCATGCCGGCCGCCATTGAGCGAAATGCCGGTATCGGCACGAGAAGCACGGCGGACAGGCTGACGAGAACCGTGATACCTGAGAAGAGCACGGCCTTCCCGGCTGTGTCCATTGCGACTCCGGCTGCGTGTTGGGGCTCATCGGGATGGGCATGAAGCGCCGCTCGATACCGCGTGACGATGAAGAGGGCGTAATCGATCCCGAGTGCGAGTGCGAACATCATGGCGAAATTCAGGGTCCAAATCGACAAGTCCGTGATCTGCGTTATGCCGTACAAGACACCCATCGATGCCAGCAGCCCGGCAGCCGTCAACAACAGCGGGAGACCCGCCGCCGCGAGCGTGCCAAAGGCGATGATCAGGATGATTGCGGTTACCGGCCATGTGAGCAGCTCGGCCTTGACCATTCCTTCGCGGTTGACCTCGTTGAAGTCAGCCCAGAAAGCCGGAGAGCCGGTGAGGGCAACGGCAAACTCTCCCCCATCATCGACCGTGGACAGATCACCGATGTCACCACCGACACGTTCGGCGGCGCGCACAGCCTCGGTCGGGTCAACCACTGCCCCGGCCTGGATCATCACCGTGTGGCCATCCATTCCCGGCTGCGGCGGTAGCGGCTGACCGAATGCCGGCTCCGTGTCGAGCACAGCATTGACGTCCGCGACAACAAGCTGGAAGGCGGGATCGTCAACAGCGACTGATTCGCTCTGGATGACTACAACGGCGGATTGGGATGAGAGACCACCGAACTGCTCTTCGACGACCTCGCGGGCTGCAAGAGACTCGCTGCCGTTGACTTCCCACATGGCGCCGGACAGCGCGGGTTCGAGTCTGGGGGCAAAGATGCCGAGGCCAATAGCGAGGAATGCCCACACAATGATCATCAGTCGCCTATGGCTGTGCGCCCACCGCCCGAGTCTTGCGAGGGGTGCATTGTCCACATCGAGGTCGCTCATTTACTTTCCTTACTTGTTAACGATGTAGTGATGATTGAGAGAACGAAGTGTCGTGATGCGAACAGTTGACAGTCACGACGATGACCGTCGGTCAGACGGCGAACGTGCGTGCTTCGGCCGCGACCTGATCGCGGAGTCGGTCGCACACAATCGCGCAGACCGGCATCAAGCTCGGATCGGCGACGGAGAAATAGGCGGCGGTTCCGTCAGGACGGCGGGCCACGATGCCAGCGTCGTGCAGGACTCGAAGGTGCTTCGAGATATTGGCCTGACTCGTGTCGAGACGTTCGACGATCTCGCCGACGTTGAGTTCGCCTTCGTCGAGCAGGATCCTGATGATCGAAAGCCGCGTAGCGTCACCGAGCACGCGAAAGCGGTTAGCTACATGTTCGAGTAGTTCGACCGGCAGATCCGTTGGCATGGTTCAGCACTCTACAATCATTGAGTGATATATCCAACCGAACTGACGCACCTCCTCGATGTATTGCGGACTTCGAACGCTGAGCGTTCAATCCACGCAAGATTTTCTTACAGAGATGAGTCGAAAACGAGATCTGCCCCCGGCGAATGCCGGGGGCAGATCTCAGTTCTAGGTTGATCAGTCAGCAGAGTCGGATTTGGAATCCGAGTCGGATTTCTCTTCCCTCGGCTCCGGGGGTTCCCCGAGGCCAAGTTCAGCGAAGATCTCCGCTTTGCGATACTCGAAGTCGTCCTCCGGGACGTCGCCAGCTGCAAACTTCTCGTTCAGCAGCCGGAACTCTTCGAGAAGTGCATCCTCATCAGGGCCCTCTACGGGCTCTTCATCGGAGTCTGAGTTCTTGCCATGTCGTACGGCGAGCTTCTCAGCCTTGCGCTCCTTCTTGCGGAGTTCGCGTTGACGTTTTTGATAGGACTGAGGACTTCGAGCCAATCAGATCGCCTCCTCAGACGAGCTTGACGTCGACGGCCTCAGGACCCTTACGCCCTGCGGCGATCTCGAACTCGACTGTGTCGCCGTCGTTCAGGGACCGACGACCCGTACCGACGATGTTCGAGTAGTGAACGAAAACATCGTCACCATCGTCACGTGAGATGAAGCCGAAGCCCTTCTCGTCGTTGAAAAACTTAACTGTGCCTGTAGCCATTTTGGCTCCTTGTTGAATTCGGAGCCACCTTTGACTCACGTTTGCGCTGCCACGCTAGTCACGGTTCGGCGTTCCTCCACCGCGCGGGACGCACTATCGCGCTGGAGCCACCCGGCGCGCGGTTGTAAAGGCGCCCATCGGCTGGTGTCCGGTGACCGCGAGCCGCACCAAAATCAAAGCCGACATCGCCACACCAACCACACCTGCAAGAGTCAGTGCTGAATCACGAGCGGCCAAACCGTAGACGAACCAGATGATCGATTCGACCGCTGCGAGGAACCACGTTGCGGCTGATACGCCAGACAATTCCCTGGTTCGATGAACGCCGATAACCGCCGGCAGCAGCTGTAGGCCGTAACAGAGACCGATCGCAATTCCGAGCAGTTCCCACCCGCCGATCACGGCAAAGGGCAGGGGTATGAACCCCAGCGCGAGGAACCCGAGGGCGATGCTCGACAGTCCGATTCGGCCCGTTGTGTGCACGTAGACCACAGCGATAGTGGCATAGATGGCAAACGAAACGACCGAGACGGGAACGACGGCCCACACCTCTGCACCGATCCCGTAAGTGAACCACCAAGCGTTCAACGCGAGGCTGACACCGATCCAGCTTGCCGAGATGCCCTCGACATCTCGGGTACGAACCAAGCGCTGGGCCTGCGGAAAGGCCATGGCAGAGCCCACCACACTTGCGATCAACACCAGCAAATTCAACGCCAACGTCATTTCAGTTCACTCTCCACTAAGCAACGATTACCCGTAAGGCCCTAACTATATCTAGTACCTTACACGATGATTTTCGGTACGCTCCTGTCGTGTACGTCACATCCGGACATGACACCGAGATCAGGTTGACGCTGGAAGCCGCTGTCGATTTCTTGAATCTTGCGGCCGATCACGATCTGGATGCGCGGGCACTCCTCGATGCTCATGGATTCCTCCGCGCCAAGCAGGCATCAGAACCGGAGATCGAACGAATCGAAGAGCGAATGGCGGCTCTGCTGCCCGAATTCCTGTCGCTCCCCACTGCCGACGCCGACGACACGACGGCCTGGGTCAACATCGAATTGGAGCGGATCAACATCGCGCCGTCGCTCACGATCCACGACGATGCTCCCCTACACATTCACTGGACTCCAGCATCTGCCGCATTTGACGATCAGGTGATTGCGGACGTGCTCATGGCCCTAGCGCAGGAAGTGTGCGACCACGGAACCAGTCGGTTCGGAATCTGCGCGGCGACTGATTGTGAACACCTCTTCTATGACTCGACGCGCAACGGGTCGAGGAGATTCTGCGCGGACCCTCGATGTGCAAGCCGGACACACACAGCCGACCACCGCGCGCGTCAGAAGAGCTCCTGACAGTCAACGAGTCAGCCCGCCACGACGTGACCCGCCCGTAGTTCAATGACCTGATCTGCCCGGTCGAAGGCGACGGCACGGTGCGACACTGCGACCACCGTCATGTTCGCCGACGCCAGGTTGTCCCAGAGTTGGAGTTCAGTCTCCACGTCGAGCGCACTCGAGAGGTCGTCGAGGACGACAAGCTCTGGTGAATGCACGAGCGCTCTAGCGGTCGCAAGACGTTGCCGTTGACCACCTGACAATCTGAGGCCGCGCGGCCCGATCATCGTGTCGACTCCGAGAGGCATCTCGGTGATGTCATCTCGGATCGCTGCCAGCTCGAGCGCTGTTGTGAGCTGGTCCCCCGACACGGGCCCAAGGCCGACATTGTCGGCGACAGTGTCAGAGATCAGTTGAGGAACTTGCGACAGGAACGCCGCGTTCGGAGGCACGAAAAACGCGGCCCGATCGTCAACTTCGACTCCGTTCCACTGCACCGATCCATTGACCTCCGCCTGCCACGCGAGACCGAGCAGGGAACGAAGGAGTGTGCTCTTGCCGGCTCCAATCGGACCGGTGACGACAACGAAGTCGCCTCGGCCAACGGAGAGATTGACGTTGAACACACCCGCGCCACTCGGGTGACGGGCCGAGAAGTCAACAACGTCGAGGCGTTCCAAAGGCACGCGGTCGGGTCGGATCGTTTCGGGTCGCGACCTTTCGTCGGCAGGGTCGATCGGAAGAGTACGTGCAACCACTATGTTTGCCGCGGTCTGGCTCGCAACCAACATGCGCATGCGGTCGAACGCAACGCCAGCTTGCTTGTGACGAGCCATTACTCGCCCGACCATCTTCGGCAGAAAGCTCAACCAGCCGAGGTAGGCGGTGAACAACGCGAGTTGACCGAGATTGAATGTGCCGGACGCGATCGCACCTGCGCTCACCAGCAGTACCAGGCCCAGGCCGACATCAGCAGCGCCTTTGCTGAAAGCCTGCACACCTTCTTCGAGTACACGGTCTCGAACCGCCGTATGCCGTCGGTGATCGACGAGCACCGAAAGTCGGCGCATCATGTGATCGGCGGCGGCGTTCACCTTGACCGTGGTGGCTGCAGCCATCACATCGCCGAGCAACCCCGTGACATCGGCCGTGGCTGCCCGATCAGCGGCCCGATACTCCTTGATCCGCTTGTCGAGAACTCGTGTAAGCAAGCCAACTCCCAGTAGCGGGAAAATGAGGACCACAGCGGCAGTCGGGTCGGCGGCGCCGAGTACAAATCCAGCGATCACGGTAAACACGATTCCGCCCGATACGTCGATCATCCCGTCGACGAAGTCAGCCACGTCCTCAGCATCATCACGGAAATGAGTGATCGCGGATCCAGCCGAGCCGACGGGCTGGCCGGCTTCCGGCCCCCCACTCGCCATCTGGGCAGCCATCAGGTTTGCCCTCAACAGAGTCTGCATGTGAATCCATGCCTTGGTCCACACAAGCGCCCCATGGTGGACCGCAACCATCCTGACCGTTTCGCTCACAGCGATTGCAGCGGACCAGCGGATCGTTGCGGCAGTGTCGCCACTCGCTAGCGCGTCGTATCCGCGCGCAAGCAAATAGCCGGTGAGTGCCGGCATCGTGAAGAAGACCACGAACAGCGACCAACCGATCCAGAATTCACGCGGCCGATGTTGGGAGACGCGCCACGCCAGTCGCCACACGCTCGAACTCGACGGGTGCTGAACGGCGATGTGTTTGACGTCAACTCTCTGCTCGGTGGATTGCTCGGTTGCAGTCATGACGTCACCTCCGAGTTGGTCGGTGCATTTTCACGCTCGAGCGAAAGGGTGAGCAGGTTGGCGAACTTGCTGTCGTCATCGCCAATCAGTTCAATGCGCTCCCCTTGCTCGACAACTCGGCCATGCTCGAAGACCAAGATCTCGTCGACCGAACGAAGCGTTGAGAGCCGGTGCGCGATGACCAAGGTTGTTCTTCCCTGCATCAACGCGGCCACCGCAACTTCCAGCCTCAACTCCGTGTCGGGGTCGACTCGTGCCGTTGCCTCGTCAAGGACCAGAAGATCCGGGTCGCGAAGCCACACTCGAGCCAGCGCAAGAAGTTGAGCTTCTCCGGCCGACAACCCAGCGCCGGCTGTACCGAGTTCGCGGTGGATTCCGGCCTCGGCGAGCGAGTCGAGGCCAACACCTCGAAGTGCGGCAACGACATCATCGTCACGAGGAGCATCGTCAAACAATGTGACGTTGTCACGAACGGTGCCGGTGAAGAGTTCAACTTCTTGAGGAATGAGTGCAACCCGTCGTCGCAACTCGACAATCGGGATGTCAGCGATCGGGATACCACCGAGCTTCAGGTCACCGGACGTCACCTCGACTAGGCGAAGGAGCAACCGTGAGAAGGTCGTTTTTCCGCTACCCGTTCTTCCGACTATTCCGACCGAACGTCCCGCGGCAATTTGCACGTCCACGTCCCTGAGAACCGGTTGATCGTCGCCGTAGTCAAACCCGATCGCCCCGGCGTCAATCGAGAGAGGACCCTCCGGAGGGCTGACGACACCATCATCAACGATTACTGACCGAATGCCGAGCAGGTCGACCACTCGCACCATGGCCCCATTGGCCTTCTGCACCGTTTCGAGTTCGTGCACGACCTC
Source organism: Actinomycetota bacterium (assembly GCA_015767405.1). Taxonomy (GTDB): domain Bacteria; phylum Actinomycetota; class Acidimicrobiia; order Acidimicrobiales; family Ilumatobacteraceae; genus Sva-07. Next base: position 1,096 of record JADWMG010000068.1, on the reverse strand, counting down.
TTCGAGGGGTCGTGCGATGAGGAGTACGTACTGGAAGAGCAAGAACGCCGTGCCGATGGAGATCACGTTGGCATTGGTCAGAATTGCTCCGAGGACGAGCGCAAGAACCCAACCTGCAGCGACTGCTCCCTGAACGAACCACCACATCACGAGAAAGGCGCGTTCCCTCCGCACAGCGCTGGTCAATGCCTCCTCGCTGTCTTCAATGAATCGCCACGCGACGTGGTCAGCGGCGCCGTTGGCACGCAGATCCTCGCCGGCAGTAAGGCGCTCCTCGATTCCGCCGTACAGCCGCCCGAGTGCACCCATTTCCTCAGACGACTCACTGATCGCCCGATCCCGGCTCTGGAGGACCACAAAGAGTGCAAGCCCCACGTAGACGCCCATCCCAATCCCGAGACGCCAGTCGAGCACCGTGAGAACGATGATCATTCCCCCGACAAGCATCGCCGCGCCGGCAGCCTTGGTGAGCACCGTGCCCAGGAAGTCAGAGACCGAGGTGATGTCACCGTCGACGCGCTGTATCAGCTCACCTGGCGTGTGGGTGCGGTGGAACTCGTGATCCAGATCGAGAACATGCCGAGCCATTTGCATTCGCAAACCATTCGTGGTCTTCCAGGCAACGGCCGTCGCGGCCCAGGCGACACCGACAGACAGGAGTTGGGTGACCACCGCAATTGCGAGGAAGACGAGCGCAAGCCTCGTGATCTCACTCGCTGTAGCTCCTGCTGCCGCGTCGTCAATGAGCCGGCGCACGACCAGGGGCCCGGCGAGCGTGAGCGCTGAGGTGACGGCTACGAGCATGCCGAGGCCGGCCCAACGCGTTGCGTCGGGCCGGATCAACGAGCCAAGTGCTCTCCATCGACCATCCGGTGACCTGGACATTCAGCCAGTCTCGCCCAGCGCGTCCTCGCAATCCCCACAGGTTTCCGCCGCCCTCATCTTGCGTCGCCCGATGTTGCGCCGCGCCCGCCGATTCCGCCCAAGCGCCGATCCGGCCACCACACGCCCCAAGGACCGACCACCACCCCAAGGACCCACCACAAGGTTTGTGTCAGCACATACCGATGGCACAGCCGTAAGCGCTGACACAAAT
>JADWMG010000249.1 GCA_015767405.1 Actinomycetota bacterium | reverse complement strand
TGCGACTCGTCAGCCGTCGCGCTGAGCGAGGAGTGATTCGATCGGGCCGAGATCGAAAGGTGAACCGATCATCACGATGATATGAGAGGCGCCCGCGTCTAGATAGCGGCCGATATCTTCCACGTCGGCGGGGGAAACCGCCACGGTTCGTTCGATCTCAGCGGGATCGCGACCAACCTCGGCGCACCACTGGTCCAGTACGACCGACTTGTGTGCGTACTGTTCTGGCGGGCCAAACGAATTCCAAGCGTCGGCGTACTGCGCTGTCAAGCGCAAGGTCACCTTTTCGCCCGAGCCTCCTATCAGGATCGGCAAGTCACCAATCGGGGCCGGCCGGAGACTCGAGAGTCGAGCTTTGAGCCGAGGCAGGTCGTCACGGAGTTTGTGGAGCCGAGCGATTGCGGTTCCGAACTCATAGCCGTATTCGGTGTAGTCACGTTCAAACCAACCGGAGCCAATCCCGAGGTACATCCGGCCACCCGAAATGTGGTCGGTGGTGCGCGCCATGTCGGCCAGCAGCTCAGGGTTCCGATAGCCGTTGCAGGTGACCAGCATCCCCAACTTCGCTCGGGATGTATCTCCGGCCATGGCCGCGAGCAAGCTCCAACCCTCGAAGTGATCTGCTTCGGGGTCGTCGTACAGCGGGAAGAAGTGGTCCCAAAGCCAGATCGAATCAACGCCAATCGACTCGGCGCGGCGCCACGCCGAGCGCAGATCCTGATACGTCGTTGCCTGCGGCTGAAGCTGTACGCCAATCTGAAACGAACTCATGGCATCAGTTTCCCAGAGGCTGCCGAGTCCGTCGATTCGTCAAACTTTCTGCACGACGATGCTGCCCACCGAATATCCAGCACCGAAGGAGCAGATCACGCCCACATCACCCGGCACGAGATCGTCCCGATGGCGATGGAACGCGATCACCGACCCAGCCGAACTCGTGTTGGCGAACTCATCGAGGATGACAGGTGCCTCATCGTCGGTCGGCAGACGACCGAGTACCCCTTTCGCTATGAGTTGATTCATCTTGAGGTTCGCCTGGTGCAGCCAGAACCGTCGGATATCATCAGCTGCCAGATCAAGCGAGGCAAGGTGATCGGATATGTGACTCGCAACCATCGGACATACCTCCCGGAAGACCATCTGACCGTTCTGGCGGAAGATCAGTTCGTGCGGATCACGTTCGCCGACCTCAGATGAGTTGAGAAACCCGGCGTCGTTGCGAATGTTGTTCGAGAACTTTGTCGCCAGTTTGGTGCCGAGCACCTTCCACTGTGCCGGAGCGACAGCGTCATCGCTTCGTTCCAGAACGAGCGCAGTGCACGCGTCACCGAAGATGAAGTGGAAGTCGCGCAACTCGAAGTTGTTGTGGCCAGTCGTGATCTCTGGGTTCACGACCACAACGCAATCCGCTGATCCGTTACGGAGCGCATCGACAGCAGCCTGAATGGAGAATGTGGCAGAGGAGCATGCAACGTTCATGTCGTAACCCCACCCGCCCGCACCGATCGCATCCTGAATCTCGATTGCGACCGCGGGATACGCGCGTTGCAGATTCGAGCAACCGACAATCACCGCATCAACATCTGCTTCGGTTCGACCCGCCTGGGCAAGCGCCTCGCGAACAGCCGGCAACGCCATTTCGGCTTGAATGCCGAGCTGCTCTTCACCGCGTTGTTCCAGACGCGGCCGCATCCGGGATGGATCCAGAACGCCGGACTTCTCCATTACGTAACGAGATTTGATGCCAGAGGCCTTGAGAATGAACTCCTCGTCGGGAAGAGCGCGCTCGGCAACCTCACCGCTCGCGATTTCTTCAGCATTCTCAACATTCCACTTAAGCGTCGATTCAGTCAGCGATACGACCAATTCAGCATTGCTGACGGATTCAGGGGGCGTGAAGAGTCCCGTTCCCGTGATCGACACGTCGCTGGCTGCAGGCAAGGTCATGCGTGCACGCTAGTGCTGTGACGGAGGGTGCTCTTCAACCGACCCAGTCCCGAACGAGCGAACGAAGTTGGTCAATACCATCGCCCTTTGTTGCGCTGACCCACACGATGTCGCCGAGATCCAGTTGGCATCCTGCGGCCAACTCCTTCTTACGGGTCGATCGCTTTGATGACTTGACCTTGTCGAACTTCGTCGCAACCACGGTGTGCGGCACGACGTTGAACCTAAGCCAATCGAGCATCTGCTGATCCAGTTTCGTAGGTCCGATGGCGCCGTCGACGAGAACGAAAACCATCGCCAAGTTAGGGCGTTCGAGGATGTAGCCCTCGATCATCTCGGGCCAGTCTCGACGAATACTCTTCGATGCTTTGGCGTATCCGTATCCCGGAAGGTCGACCAGCGTGCCCGGCTCGGAACGGTTCCCTTCGACATCGAAGAGATTGATGAGCTGTGTTCGACCGGGCGTATTTGAAACTCTTGCCAGCTGCTTGCGGTTCGCGATCGAGTTAACCAATGAGGACTTGCCGACGTTTGACCGCCCGACGAACGCCACTTCAACCGGAGAGTCAGGCAGTTGGTCGACACGGCTCGCAGACTGGACAAACGTCAGTCGTAGTGGCCCACTCATGCCAGACGAACGTAACACCAGGGGTCAGACCCCTGATGTTACAACTGCCGAATATTGATGGCATCCTGACAACTTCACGACCTACGATCGTGAGTATGAGATTTCGAGACTCGGCAACCATCCGGATTACTCGTTCGCTGGCCTTCGGCGCTGGGATCGCTCTCGTCGCGGCGTCATGCGGTGGCAGCACCGAATCGGGGATCGAAGAGCTGATCGAGCAGCAGGGCGGTGGAGACGTCGACCTCGACCTGGACGGTGACGGCGGATTCTCGATTCAAACCGAGGAAGGCGGTATGACGATTGACGAAGATGGCAACTTCGTCATCACCGGCGAGGACGGCGAGGTGATCACCGGAAACGCCGACGACGAGGGCAACTTCACGGTCGAGAGCGAAGACGGCACAATCACCGGAAGCGAAGACGATGACGGCAACTTCACGATCGAGAGCGAAGACGGCACAATCACCGGAAGCGAAGAGGACGGCGAATTCAGCGTCGAGGGCGAAGACGGTTCACTGACGATCAGCAGTGGCGAAGAGATGCCGAGCGAATGGCCGAGCGATATTCCACAACCTGATGATTTCCTGATCGCGACGTCATCGGTCATCGGCACGGGCGACGACATTCTGATCGGCCTTGTGGGCGAAACCAGCCAAGATGTGGCTGACTTTGTCGAAGACTACGGAGATGCTCTCATCTCGGCCGGATTCGAACAGGCCTCGAGCTTCGAGTCAGACGGCAGCATCTTGCGGCTCTACACCAACGACACCTGGGATGTTTCGGTCACCGCGTTCGAAGGCATAGAGGGTGAACCGCAGATCAGCATCAACCTGATCCAGAGCAGCTGACGTCGTTCAACCGCTGACGAGCGACGCCAACGCCCAGAGCGCGGCTACGAACCCGAGACCAGAAAAGAAGAGGCTCCGGGCGACCGGCGCCCGCTCGAGGTTCGATTCGTCGAGTTGCGCGGCGGGTGGACGCACAACGGCGAGCAAGTTGCCGACGAACAACGCTCCGCCGAACGCGAGCACAAGATACGCGAGGAGATCCTCTCCCAAGAACATCCCCACAGGATGCCGTCAGCTTCGC
>JADWMG010000248.1 GCA_015767405.1 Actinomycetota bacterium | reverse complement strand
TGACAAGGGATCTGCCCTCGTCGGCCGAATTCAGGATTAACCCAGCGACGATTCAGGAGAAGGTGTAGCGAGTCCACTCGACTCCTGAGAAGACCAGCATCGTGTCGCCGTTGATCGCCGTCAGAACGGGCCCGTACTCGAAGCCGTCGTCAATATCGTCAACAATGAATCGCTCACCGTCAGCAGTCGCCAGCAACCAGAAATCGGGGTCATACTCTTCTGAAGGCGGACCAAAGATCTCCTCGTGGGCGGCGTCCACCACATCGTTCGGAAAGAACACCAATACTTCGCCCGTCTCCGGATCGGTGAACGACCAGCCGCTGGCGTCCGCCACGAAGTTGGAGTCATCCGAGGAATCGCCGCGTGAGTAGCCTTCTTCGCTGACGACAATCTCGCCCGATGCGTCACGAAGCTCGTATGCGCCAGAGTTGAGCGACATCGAGAGTTCGAATCCATCAGCCTGCATGACGAGGGGATCGGTATTGATTTCCGGAGTGTTCGCATCGAACACAATCGCCGAGCTATTTGACTCCGGAAAGCCACCTCCTTGGAGGGTGTCGGGCAAGCCCGGAATGTTCAGCAGCTCTGCGGACTGTCCGCGAGAATCAACGCGGTAGAGCGCGGGCAGACCATCTTCATCGCTCGTTAGAAGGATCGCGCCGCCCTCGAACGTCATCGAATCGTGCGTAGAGACCGAACCGGGCAAGGAGCTAGCCATCCACGAAACCCCATCCTCCGAGAACATGTTCTGCTCGGCCAGGAAAAGGAACCCTGATTCTGTCGCAATGATCGGACCTCCGAACCTCTCGTCGAGGTCGGAACGAACCGGTGTTCCATCCCACGATGCGGCCCACAATTGCACGCCACCCTGGCCACGAGTCACCGACTCGACGACCTCCGGTGGGACACCAAGCTCCTCCCAGGTGTAAGTCAGCGGCTCCGTCTCGCCCTCACCGGAGCCGGGAGAGACCTCGATTCCGGTCTCGCTGATTCCGAGTCCGTATCCACCATCACGTGCGGGATCAAAGACATCCGCGGGCAGGAGTGCCTCCACGTTCACGTCGACAAATTCATCGACGCTGACAACCCAGCCCGACTCGTTCGCAACCATGTTTTGCACCCCCAAGTTACGATTGACATAGTCGGGGAGTTCGATCGGTGGAGGCGGTATCTCAATCTCCTGAACCGTCCAGGTCATCAGATCAGTTGTGGATGCGATGAGGACCCCGCTCTGCTGCCCCGGCTGGCCACCCGACGGGATGGCCATGACTGCCAAACGGTCATCAGTGCTTGTGATGGATTGCACCCCGTCGATTCCGTCAGGCAGGATCATTTCGACCGGCTCCCACGTTGTTCCATCAATAGTGAACATGGCCTGAATGGTCGGGGCTGCTGTCGGCGTACCGAGAATCGCGGTGTTCGCATCCGCATTTGAGTTGATGATCTCAGTGACAACGTCGAGCAATCCAGCCTCTGACAAGATCGCGGTCGCTTCATTGACCGTTGGCGGCAAGCCATCGGGGAACAACTCGACAACCTCATCGGGGAAGAGAGCAACGACATCGTCGGGCAACGTGTCCGCTGGAAGGGGTTGTGGTTCGAAGATCATACCAACAACCAGGAATCCGTCTTTCCACGGAACTGCCCACTGCGCCCCATAGCCGTCAGCGTTGCCCAAATCGGGAGATGCGATCGCCGTGCCTTGCTGACTGACGACACCCCCCGACGCCAGCTGTGTAGCCGACGTGTCCTGTGCGTCCGACTCGGTAGTTGTTGGAGCCTGCTCGGGATCGCTCTGCTCACTTGGGACGGTGGTGGTCGGGTCGACGCCGACCAGGGTTGCAGCCTCATCGGACTTGTCGAATGACGTGAATGCCACTACGCCACCAGCTACCAGCACACCAGCCCCGAAAGCCGCGACAACACGGGTCCGGCGGCGCCGGCGGCGCAAGATGCCGTGCACATTGGTCCGAGCCGTTTCCAGGTCACCAGGTTCGATGGACGCTGCGGCATCGCCAAGAGATGCCCGGATGTCGTCAGGATCGGCCATGCGTATCCTCCAAGAGTTCTTCAAGTTGAGTGAGTGCCCGGCTGAGGCGACTCTTCACCGTGCCGGGGGCAATATCGAGCGCGGACGCGATCTGCGCCTCAGACCAGTCGAGGTAGTAGCGCCCCACGATGACCGACCGGTGGTCAAACGACAACTGCTGGAGCGCGGCGATTAGCGAGGCATCCCGGCCTGCAACCGCGGGAGCTGCTGCGTCCACAACGAGACCAGTTCGTTCGCGTCGTGATCGGCGCCAGCGTGAGTGAGCCCAGTTGAGCCCAACGCGATACACCCAGCCGGTCGGGTTCGAGTATTGCGAGACGGAATTCCAGCGTTGTAGCGCTTTGGTGAACCCCTCGGACGCCGCGTCTCGCCCGAATTCGACGTCACCGAGAGCGAGCGAAAGGGCCCGCACGAGTTCGGCGTAGTGGCGCGAGAAGAACGTGTCGAAGTCGGCGGCAACCGCGTCCCATGGCGCCGTGTCAGCACTCTCCGCATCTGCCGTCGTCACGATCGTCACACTTTCAAACGCTTGATGACCACATTTGGTTCCAAGAGTGCAGAACTTTTCGCACACAGTCAATCGGCGACGTGCTTATCCGTAATCGCTCCGTACAGCTCGGGGCGCCTGTAGCGGGCGAAGTCGAACAGCGTTTCCTTGTACTGCGCACACCAGTCGAGATCACACTCGGCGACGATCAATTCATCCCCGTTCGTTTCGGCGCGAGCCAGAAGTTCCCCCGATGGGCCGAAGATCGAAGACTCGGCCAACGAGTCGACACCCTCTTCGACACCACCCTTCGCGACGCCCACTACAAACGAACCGTTCTGATACGCGCCGCTCGACATCACCAGCTGGTTGTGAAAACCCTGGAGTGGGTCCTGGCTCGGATCTGGCGCGTAGTGCAACGGGGTGTTGTAGCCGCACAGGATCAGCTCGACGCCCTGGAGACCCATCAACAGATACGACTCGGGCCACCGCCTGTCGTTGCAGATCATCATTCCGACCCGCGCATCGAATGCATCCCACACACCGAAGCCCTCCGGAGACGGCTCGAAGTAGTAGCGCTCGAGATGCTGGAACGGCCTACCCGGTTCGTTCAATTCGTGGCCAGGAATGTGCACCTTCTTGAAGGTGGCGACAATCGAACCAGCCTTGTCAACTAGCGACTGCACGTTCCACCGATGATGGGTTCCATCGGGCTTCTCTTCGAGAAGGGCATAGCCGAGACAGAACCCGATGCCGAGCCGCTTCGCCTCGTCGAACAACGGCTGAGTGGCGTCGTTCGGCATCGATCGTTCGTAGAAATGATCGGCTTGTGCAATGTCGTCGAGAAACCAGCGAGGAAAGAACGTAGTCAGCAGCTCGATCAGGCGACTCACAACCGATGCGCGGCCATCGGCGAGTTGGACGGGCCCCAGTTGGGCTCCACCGACAGTGACGATGCGGGTCATCCAGTCATTCTGTCAGCGACCTGCACCAGCTGATGTCCTCTACCGTCCACGAGCCACGCAAGGCCAGGGCGTGGCGGGATCGGAGAGCGCCTCGGCAGAGTGATCCCCAGCAAGTCTCCGTCGACCTCTCCCGCCGACGTGAAGATCAGGCCGCACCGACTTCGCGCAACATCGCGCACCCAGTGTCCGTACCCTGCCCGAACTGCATCGAGCCGGGCCGCGGCCACGATCGTCACGCCTGGTCGATGCCCGCCGAGAATCGCCGCCAATTCACCTGAGGTGTCTTCGACGCGCTCGGCATCGTCGACCACAACAAGCGTCTGAATGACACGGTTGGGGTCAGACCCCGAACGTGTCATTTGGTTGAGACGAATGGGAACTGACCCCAATCGTCTCAACTCGAGTACGTCGCCGGTGGGGTGAAGCTGGCGCCAGGCGTCCACGACCCTGTGCAGTGCGGTCGACTTGCCGGTGAGCGCTGCGCCTCCGATGAATACATGATCGCCAACTGGAACGTGAAGCGCTACATCGGCGAGGTCATCGCTGCCAACCCCAACCACCAGGTGGCGGACCCCTCCTACCTCTCGACACACGGTGGAGAGCTCGGTCGGGTTGATCCGCTCGGCCAGAACCCGGATTTCCTGCGGACCAACGCTGCTCGATCGGTGCGGAAGGTCTGCTAGGCCCGCCGCGCCAAATGCGACCTGCGCCTCGAGCATCGTTTCCACGACTCGTAGCCGACCCGGCACGTCGGATGGAGGCAGCGAACCCCGGATGCCTGCGGCACGCGCAATCGATGGATCATCAACGTGAAAGACCCACCGATGCGCCGATGGTGATGTCAACGCTGCGGAGGACGAACCGTCAGTCGTCGAGCACGCCGAGACTCCGACAGGTGGCCCATCCTGGAGAACACGGTCAAGTATCGCCAGCGTCGAAGCGTGCTCGATCACGCCAAGCTTCGTGCGGAGCGAACCGAGCCCATCGATGAACAGCAGGATGCCGGGAGCACTAGTCGCACCAGATGAGCGCCGATCGATCTCACCATCGAGCCGACGGAGCAGGCGCCGCACACGTTCGGTCTCGTGTAATCGGACGACGCCCGCGCAATGTGCAATCGATGCAAGACCATCAAGAACGGATTCACCCTTGGCGTCGATCACATAGACATGGCAGACGCTGGGA
>JADWMG010000247.1 GCA_015767405.1 Actinomycetota bacterium | reverse complement strand
CGTCAGCCCCGAGTGGGTTGGAACGCCCGACCACACCGGAGACCCATGATCAGGCACGTCGTTCTATTCACATTCGTAGACACGGTCACGAGTGCACAGGTTGACGCACTCGCCGCAGCACTCGATTCGCTACCGGGTGAGATTCCCGAGATCGTCACATACCGGCATGGCAGAGACCTCGGCCTCTCCGAGACCAATTTCGAATATGCCGTCACCGCCGATTTTGCGAGTGAGGAGGATCTGGCGATCTACCGGAGCCATCCCGTGCACTTACGTCTCATTGCCGACCACATCGAGGGAAATGTTGCCGACCGAGCCGCGGTGCAGTTTCCGCTAGTCGATTAGTCCGCCGCCGAGCGAACCTCGGCGACAACGCGCTCACGCGCCTCCAACACAGGGGGAAGCAAGCCGACGCGATCTCGGAGCCGTATTCGGCCGATGAGGATGACCGCCTGGTGGATGAGCGGTGGCCAAATGAAGAGTGCAGCCACGCCACCGAGCGCTACCGCAAGTGCTACGGCAACCGCCCACCAGCCGTCGGCGATGACGATGCCAGCGATGATCCACGTTGCCAAACCGGCCACTAGGCCGACAAGCAGGCGAACCGTGCCTTTTGTCGCGGTCGAACGGACCAGGGCAGTCGCAATCACGACGATGAACGCAGCCGGCAAGTTGATCAGAGTGACCGTCATCAGTAACGAACCGGCGAATACCAGCGCCAGAGCAGACATCGCGATCCTGCTGAGAGGCACTCGATTCGAACTCAGTTGGCTGTCGCTGATTCCGACCAGTTGAAGCCGAGTTGCGTAGCGCTCGTACGCCTCGACCACGCGGGCGCGTGCTGACGCTGGAGCGGCAGCAAGCCGTCGAGCTACGACCTCGATCTCACCGAAACTAGGGATGTGTTTTCCGTCCTCTGCCGCTCTTTCGGTATTCGCGGCCGCCCGCAACAGTTCCCGTTCGTCCACCGATGCGAACGAGGGGGAGACATCTTCAAGCGATGCCGTGATCGTTGCCGTGAGTTCACGAACATCGTCACGATCAGGGTCGCCGTCAGGAGAATGCTGGGCCGATGCGTGGTCGGCCACGATGATCGGCTCGCCGAACATCACCACGGCGCGGCTCCGAGTTTCAACTCGGTCCTCGTATGCGAGGCCAATAGGCACGATCACGAGATCGGGAGCCGCGGGCAGAGCACCGAGTGCAATTCGTGCGGCCCCCGATCGCACACGATCGAGTCCGCCACGATCGCCTGTTGTCCCTTCCGGAAAGATGGCGACGGTTGCGCCCTGCGCCAGCTTGCGGTGGCATGCATCGAACACCGATGCGTTGTTGCTCGAGCGGTCGCCATCGCTGGCTCGGTAGACCGGGAGGACCCCGGCAAGCCAGAGAAACGGCCGCGCCACGAATACCTTCCAGAGTGCAGCCTTAGCGATGAAGCGCGGGATCCGGCCGAGCACCGCAGAGACCACGATCGGGTCAACAAATCCGTTGCCGTGATTAGCGACAATTAGAACCGGACGATCTTTCGGCACCCGGTCGGCGAACGCAACGTTGACAGACCGGTGGAATTCGTACACGAGCAGTTGTGCGAGTAGCCCGAGTGTCCGGTCGGTGAACCGTCGGAACATCCGAGGTGCGCGATCGGGCATTTCGGCAGCGTAGGCCTGATCGACCCAGGCGAGCAGGAGTACAGCGGTCAGGATGTGCCACAGGCCGTGTGGCTGGAGCCACGAGTCGGCGACGCAGGCCGGACTATCGGCTGTTCCGGCGGCCCACGACAGCAGAGCTATAGCCGTGAGTATGAGTAGTGGTGCGTTCCAGACCGCAGTCATCTTGCGGCGGTGGGCGATGGCGCTCGCTGCCAATGCGACCCCGACGGCCACAATCACGGTGGCGTTCGTCGCGCCGGGGGCCACAGCCCACAAAATGGTTGATGCCGCTACGCCCACGGACAGTCCGATCAGTGACCACCGGTCAGGCGCGTTGAGAAGCCGACCGACATGCCATCCGGCAATGAATCCAAGGGCACCGATTAGCGGTACATCGTGCAGTAACTGACTGAAATCACCACCGGTTCCGTGGAAGAGCAGGCTCCCGAATCCCTCGGCAACCGCAACGAGCGCGAGGCCGAGCACGGCTTTCGGGAGGCGAGATCGGCCGACCTCGACGAACAGGATGATCCCAGCCGCGACGTATGAGAGCGATGTCCAAGCGTTCACATCTTGTTCGAGGAACCAGGTATCACGGACCTCGCAGTCAGCAGTTTCGTCGGCCATTTCGGGTTCTTACCAGATGCTCTCGGCGGAGTCGCTCCATGCGGCTCGCAACGAATCACGACGGCGGTCGGTGTCACTGAACTGCATGATCATGCCCGCTCCGACCAGGACACCGAAGATCACATACCACCACCAGTCGTCATCGAGGACTTCGGTCGTGAGCCCCGAGTTGAACTCACCCACATCGACCACGTTGAACAACAGCATGAGTCCGATGACCATCGTGCTCGCTCCGGCCAGCGCGGTCAGTATCGTCAGCAGAACCATCGGCAGATCTCCGACAATGCCAACGAATGCGAGCGCGATGGCCAGCACGATCCCGCTCAGCACGATGACCCACGACCAGGTGACGCCGAGGGCGACCATCACACTCGTCCCGAGAACGAAGCCGATCGCCAGCATGCCGATGATCACCGAGACCTCGTAGTAGAGGTAGGCGATGAGCCCGAATACGACGGCGACCACTAACCCGACGATCCAGCCGAGCGCAGTTGCGAGAAAGCCAGCGTCGCCGGCGACGATCCCGGCGCCGAGCATGAACCCCGCGAATGCACCCCACAGTGGGATGACGATACGCATGGCGAGGTAGCCGCGGAAGCAGAACACTGCTCCGGTCAGTAGCGCGATCACTCCGACGATGATGTCATTCATCGCCGGATACCACAGCAGAACCCCAGAGCCCGGGCACAACCTGCTGGGCATGCGATAGTTGGTTCATGGACACCACCGTAATGTTGTGCACCGATGGATCCGGGCTGGCGCTCGATGCTCTTCGCCAGGGCTTGGAGTTGCTGGTCCCTGGGACAAGGACGGTGGTTGTCAGCGTGATGGCACCGTTCGACCCGTCATTGATGACGGGAACCGGGTTTGCCGGTGGGGTGATGACGCCCGATGAGAGGGACGAGGCGATGGAGAAGGAGCAGTCGGAAGCCCAACTGGCGGTTGATGAGGTCGTTTCCGGCCTGGGACTCCTCGACGCCGAGACGATCGTGCGGGTCGGCGATGCCGGCCACGAGATATGTGAGTTGGCAGCGTCACTGCCCGCCAGCGTCGTCGTGATCGGCACTCACGGACACAGTGGGGTCAGGCGAGCCATGATGGGCTCCACATCTGACTACGTCGTACGAAATGCCGTATGCCCGGTGCTGGTGCAGGGCGCGGGCTGAGCGAATACGCGCCGATCGTGATGCTCAAGGCGCAGCAAGAAGCCTGCGACAGTAAGGGCGAGCAGTACGCGCCGTCGTCGGTTGACATCGTGCTCGACAATCCAGATGTCGTGCTTCGTCAGGTCGGCAACAACGACCCGGTTATCAAGATCGCGCCGTCGGCGTTCGACTTGTTCGGTCTGAGCGAAGGGTTCTATCTCGACTACCCAGGTGGAGCACTCGCCCCCGGGTGTATCTACGAAAAGGACTTCGACAGATACTCCGAGACCGGGCCGGGTGATCGGCGAGCCCTCGTATACGCCCACATCGCTCGACAAGACGATCGGCCCGACGAGTTTGTCTTGCAGTACTGGTTCTACTGGTACTTCAACGACTGGAACAATAAGCACGAGGGCGACTGGGAGGGAATCCAGTTGCTTTTCGACACGGCGTCGGTCGAGGAGGCGTTGACCACTGAGCCGGTCAGCGTCGGCTATGCCCAACACGAGGGTGGCGAGCACGCGGACTGGGACTCAGACAAGCTCGAACGTGACGGTGATCGGCCGGTTGTGTACCCGTCCGCCGGGTCCCATGCCAGCTACTACGGCTCGGCGCTCTATCTCGGCCGAAGCGCCAGTGAAGGCTTTGGATGCGATACGACCGACGGACCTTCCGATCGTGTCGGTGCCGACGTAGTGCTGCTGCCGACGAATGTAGAAGACCCTGATGATCCTCTTGCCTGGCTCACGTTCGGAGGGCGCTGGGGAGAACGCCAATCCGGTGCCTTCAATGGGCCCACCGGCCCGCTCGATAAAGAGCGCTGGACCAACCCGATCGACTGGCACGACGAACTTCGATCGGACGGCGTGGTGGTTCCAGCCGGCGACACTCAGGGCGATGTGATCGTCAATTCATTCTGCAACGTTGTCGAATGGGGATCCGCAACTCTGATCACCTTGAAAACAACGCCGCTACGCCTCGTGATCGTTCTGGGTCTGGTGTTCTTCGCCATTCGGTGGCTTGTTCGACGCACGGTCTGGGGCCGAGTACCTGCTCGGCCACTCGTCATGCGTCGGCGCGCCGGTTGTTGAACTCGCGGGCCACGGGATCGAAACAGGAATACTGTTTGTCACCCTCTCCGGAGGTCTCGCGAATCTCATCTCGTTCGTAGCCGTCAATGCCATGGTCGCCGCGTACTACGGGCGTTCGGCCGGCGGCGAGAAAGTCTCGGCAGGCGACGCAGTTCGACTTGCATGGAAACACGCGCCCGCGCTGGTGGCCGGCTTCGCCCGAGCGTTTGCCATCGTGGTGGTGCTGATGGTCAGCATCGTCGGCATTCCGTGGGGCATTCGTCAGCTGATTCGTTACCAGTTCATGCCGCAGGCGGTCGTCCTCGAGGATCTCGATGGGCGAGAGGGCTTGGCTCGAAGTAGCGAACTCGTGCGCGGTCGCTGGTGGCACACCGCAGTGATGATCACTTTGTTCAACGCGCTCATTGCGTTGTCGGGGATGGTAATCGGATTGCTGCTGTTGTTGATCGTGGCCGGAATCCCGCTGTGGTTGTTCTCTGGCCTCGTAACGCTCGTCTACGCACTGATCGTGCCACTTGCCGCAGTCGCTCTGACGCTCTTGTACGGTGACGCAGTTGCCGAAAAAGAGGGTGTCGAAAACGATGAAACGGAGGGGTCAAACCCCTCCGCTTC
>JADWMG010000246.1 GCA_015767405.1 Actinomycetota bacterium | reverse complement strand
ACATCGGCACCAAAATGCCGACGGCCAGGGACGAACCCGGTGAACCATCAGGCCCGTTCGGGCGGGCGAGGGCGGTGGCCATGGCCGTGACACACTGGATCAGGAGCAGGCTCAGCATCGTCCAACGTACTCTCGGCGGAGTCGGCGTCCCGAGCAGCAAATAGATCTGAGTTACGGAGATCTCTTCTTCACGGCTGCGCTGAACGGCGTTGTAGAAAGACCAGAGAAAGGCGAACACACCAACGGCGAACAGGCCCATCGCTGTTACCGCGCCGACCCACTGGGCCGCTGTCGAGAACACGATCGCGGCGGTCAGTGCGGTGATCACAAACGAAAGAGTGCCGATGGCGTTACCCAGCACGATGACATCGCCCGGAGCCCTTTCTTGTCTGCTCTGGCCGCTCACCATGCCAAGTCTGCCAGCGGCCGGTGAGGTTGCGGTGAGGCCCGCATCAGTCGTACACGCCGAGTGTTGTCCCGAGCCGATTGGCGAGAAGGTCGTATGCAAAGTCGCCGACCGCTCGCTCTCTCGACTTTTGCCCCATCCGCTCGCGCAGCACGTCGTCTTCGAGCAGCTTGGTGAACGCCGCGACAACCGACTGCACATTCTCTGGCTCACGGATCACAATCCCTGTTTCTCCGTCGGCTACGGCCTCTGCC
Source organism: Actinomycetota bacterium (assembly GCA_015767405.1). Lineage (GTDB taxonomy): Bacteria > Actinomycetota > Acidimicrobiia > Acidimicrobiales > Ilumatobacteraceae > Sva-07. The sequence continues at coordinate 5,078 of JADWMG010000246.1, read as the reverse complement.
GCCCCGCCGGAGTCACCTGCAACTTGCGGAACACCACATGCCGCTGCCTCGACGAACACGATGCCGAAACCCTCCTGTTCGAGACCGCCCCAGCGATTGCGGCACAACATGGTGAAGACATCGGCACAGCCGTACAGCGAGGGTAGGTCGTCGTTGGGGACTCGTCCGAGAAAGCGGACGGGGGCGTCGAGTTCTGCTGCGAGTTTGCGCAGCCGCTCGTCGTCGCGCCCACCGCCTGAAATCACGAGTAAGACATCGGGGCGGGTGCGTTTCATCCGGGCGACGGCACGGATAGCAGTATCGAACCCTTTTCGGGGAACAAGGCGGGACACGCTCAAGATGAGTTCGGTGTCAACTGGTATTCCGAAGTGTTCTCGCGCCGCGGTCTTCTCGTCAGCTGATAGTGGATGGAACCTCTCAGGGTCGACTCCGCACGGCACGACGGTGATCGGCAGGCTCGTACCGGCTGCTTGTTCAGCCTCAGCAGCCGAGTACTCTCCTGCCGCAATGATGTGACGGGCGCGGCGCAATGTGTAAGCCAAGGCCTGTTTGGCACCCGGCAATCGGCCCGGAACGGTGACTTCAGCGCCGTGTAACACCAGGTCGTAGGGCAGGTCGAGAGATGGGCCGATCAGCCCAAGCGGAACGGCCGGGTCGAGAACAACTAGGTCGGCACCAAAGTCCTTTGCCAGTTCGTTGACTTGGTGCACCATGTAGGGGTGAGGAAGCAGGACCGGCTCTCGGGTCCGTTCAATTCGGTAGCCCTCGCCGGCATCGAACTCCTCGGTCCCGTCGTACGGGCTCGTCAGAACGGCAAACTTGTCAGCTGGCAGGCGCCGCCACCACTCCCACAGCAACGACTGGATTCCGCCGATCTTCGGTGGATAGTCGTTTGTGACGAGGAGATGTTTCATGAGAGTGACCGTCGGCTGACGAGACGGGCCAGTGCCCACTCGGCATGTTCGGCAAGAGTCGAATCGATTCCGGAACGGTAGCGCTCCAGTAACGCCACTACGCGACGGTCTCGAGGGTCGGCAACGTTGCCAATCACGATCAAGGCATTGCGGCGCAGCCAGCGAAAGTCGCGGCCGGCGACATACCAGTAGCCGTAACGCTCTTCGATCCAGTCGTCCGGCGCATCTAGAAGCGCAACCGCGTCGACCCAGGCATGACCTACGTCGTCGGTGTCTATGGTGTTGCGCGGGCCCAGCCGAACCGAGATCGGGCAAACGTCTTGGCAGTCGTCGCACCCGTAGATCCGGTCGTGTATCTGCTCGCGGAACGCAAGGGGGATGGTTCCCGGTTTCTGAAGCACCCAGCTGAGGCAGCGACGAGCATCGATCACTCCCGGGGCAACAATTGCCTCGGTTGGACAGCCATCGAGGCATTTACGGCACGTGCCGCACCCGTCTCCAACGGGTGTCGACGACGGCTGATAGTCAGCTGTGGTAACAATCGAACCGAGCACAAACCAACTCCCTGCCCCTGGCAGCAGAAGGTTCGCGTTCTTGCCGTACCAACCGAGACCAGCCTGGTAGGCCGCAGCACGGTCGACTATCGAGTTGTCGTCAGCGAAAGCAACGGCGCGATGACCTGATCGGCGGATCCGTTTTGCCACTTCACGGAGGCTTTCACGAAGTGGGGCGTAGTGGTCGACCCATGCGTAGCGGCCGACACGAGCATGCGGCCCCGCTTCACGAGGGGGGCATTCAGGATCACTTTCGGTCAGGTATGGGCGCGCCGCGACGACGACTGACAAGGCATCGGGTACGGCCTGCCTCGGGTCGGTCGACCTGTCAGGGTTCCGATAGGTGAACTCCATCGTGTCGTGGAGTCCTTCGTCGCGGCGTTGGTACAGATCGCGACGCGCGTCGGTGAGGACATCAGCCGACGCAACTCCGACGTGCGTTACCCCGCTCGGCATCAGTTGCGCTTTGATCTCTTCGATCGTCGGAAGTGGTTCGGGGCGTCGCACTGCCTGTCAGCGTACGGCTACTCCAGCGCGCTCTCCAGCGGTTGCAAGCGACTCGAATACATCAAATGGAATGAACTCGACAGGATCATCGAGAAGGCCAGCCTGCTGGAACAAGAGAACCGCCTGCTCCTGTGGGGCGAGTGGGAAGTCAACACTGACCGTCGTCAGATTGATTGGACCGTCGTCATTGGCGAGTAGGTGCGTCACAACGCAGTCGCTACATGCGGTTGTTCCGCTGGCCAGGCATGTGCCGCACTCGATGGAGAAATGATCCGTTTCGAACATGTATCTCATTGTCGTCCGAGGGTGTAACAGAGATGATTGTTGGAACGTCACGATTGCGCTGACGGGGTGAACGTTGCAGACAGCGGAGCGGCGGCCCCATGGACGAACCGGCAAATGTCAACGCACCTTGCCACTCAGGCAACCTAGGTTGACAACTACGAAAATCGAGTTGCCGTGGCTCCTCACCAGCGAGCGAACCGGGCCGCTACATGACCGTTCGGCTACATCACAGCAAGCAGCGCATTGCTGGGCAACGCGTTGGCCCCGTCGGCACGTACATCGCGCACGATTTCGGCGTCGTTCGTCACCACTACAACGGAGTGCGTGGCGGGGATGCGCCGTACCTCGTCACGAATCACATCGTCTGCAGTCACACCCTGCGGTGAGAATACGACCCTCGTGAGGCTACGGCGGCCCGTGTGGGCACCAACGATGGAGGCCCCGTCGAAAATGACTGTGATGTCAGCTCCGTAACGGCGCACGAGATTCTCTACAGCATCGAGCAAGGTATTGCGCTGCTCTTCGAGATCGAGCCGCGGCCAACCGAGCTTGGCGACGTTGTACCCGTCAACGAGGATCTCGGCGTCGGATCGAACGAAGAACAACGCCGCTTCGGCAGAACTCGATATGACACCACCGGGTAGTGGCAGTACTTGTCGTCGCTCCGGTCGGGCGATATGACACCACCAGGTAGTGGCAGTATTTGTCGTCGCTCCGGTCGAGTAGTGCGACTCGGTTCGACGGCCGAGGTTTCCGCGGAATCGGGCAACAGTGACGCGAGCTGGTCAGCAAGGTCCCGTGCGGTTTGAACGGCGTTGGCGATCTCGCTCTCGTTGTTCGGCGCCGACTCGGGTACCAAGGGCTCGTCTTGTTCGCTGGAACGTCGAACTTGTTCGAGTTCAGCCATCGCCGCCTGCAGTTTTGTCACCGCAGCCGATTCACGATCGCTGGCGTGGCGAGCCTCATTGCGGACATCGATGATCTCCGCCTTCATTTCGGATAGCACGTCATCGGCTTTGGTCAGATCTGCTCGAAGCACGTCGATCTCGCTCTCTCGCGAATCGAGGCCTTCGGCGAGACTTACCAAGTCGGCCCGCGTACGCAGAGTTACCTGCTCGGCTGCCAACCGTCGTTTCTCCGAAGTCCGCAGTGCAGCCTCGAGCCCAGCCTCTTGTTCGGCGGACTCCATCCCGACGATCAACTTCGCCGCGTCGGTCTCCCAATTTGTTGGTTGCGTCAGCCAGAGAGTGCCGACCTCGTCGACCAGTTCCGGAGTCACACCGAGCGCCACACGTTGCCGAAAGACGTCGTCGGCCTCTATCGCACGCCGCAGACGGCCCAACGACTTACTCGGAATACGAGATTTTGAGAACTGGGTCTTGAGCTCGCCCGGAAAGGGAATCGACATCTTGCGTTTCTGTGCCTCGGCCGCGATGGCGACCGCAAACTCGATCGCACTACGTAGGTAGCGGGGCTCGATTTCGACGAGCTCAGGCATACCCAGACGATACTTCACGAACGTCTGTTCTTGACATCGTACGCACGTTCGTGCTCACATGGCATCATGCCAGTTGGGGCCGTTACTTCACACACACTGCAACGCTCGTTCGAAGATCTTGGGACACCGCTCGCCCAGGTGACGTTCTGCGTGATCGATCTCGAAACGACCGGCGGGAATCGCTCCGACGATCTGATCACCGAGATAGGTGCTGTGAAGCTCCGGGGAGGAGAATGCCTCGGAACGTTCCAAACACTGGTCAACCCCGGGCGCGCAATCCCGCCCAAGATCACCATCCTCACTGGGTTATCCGACGCGCTGGTTGCCACTGCGCCACGCATCGAATCTGTGCTTCCATCTCTGCTCGAGTTCATCGGCAGCTCGGTGATTGTCGGGCACAACATCGGTTTCGACGTCGCTTTCGTCCGCAAGGCCCTCGAACGTTCCGGTCGCCCTCGATTGGAGGGAACCTTTGTTGACACTGTTGCGTTGGCAAGACGTCTCGTCCGCGACGAGGTCCCCAATTGCCGCCTCGGCACTCTTGCTTCCAGATTCCGACTCGATCACCAACCCAGTCACCGGGCGCTCGATGATGCTCTCGCCACGGCCGACCTACTCCATTTCCTAATCGAGCGGGCTTCCGGGCTCGGCGTCCTGGGCCTCGACGATCTCGTTGCACTGTCGAAACTCGCCGGGCATCCGCAAGCGGCGAAACTCAAGATGACTTCCGGCTTGCCCCGCACTTCAGGGGTGTACATGTTCTGCGGTCAGCGTGATGAAGTGTTGTACGTCGGCAAAGCGACCAATCTCCGTCAGCGTGTTCGCAGCTACTTCGGCAGCGACGACCGACGCAAGGTCGGGCCCATGCTTCGCGAAACACAATCCGTGCGACATCTCGATCTCCCTGACCCGATGAGCGCCGAAATCACCGAGAGCCGCCTAATCAGCCGGCTGCTCCCCCGCTACAACAAAGCTGGGACCCGCGCCGACAAATATTGCTACGTACGGCTCGATACCGACAGCCCGTGGCCCAGGCTCGCCGTGGTCAAGAATCCGTCCGCTAAAGGTTTGCACTTGGGTCCGTTGCCATCACGGACGATGGCCCAGCTGGTCGTTGACGCCCTACACAGCGCGTTGCCGCTGCGACGATGTTCAGCCCGTCTCGGCCGGAACTACACACCCCCACCGGACGCAACTACTTGCAGTGCAGCCCAACTCGGCGTCGCACAGTGTCCGTGCGCTGGCACCGCCGATGCAACTGAGTACGCGGCAGCAGTCGACCTCGCCTCGCGGGCGTTTCTCAGCGATCCCGAGCCTGTC
>JADWMG010000245.1 GCA_015767405.1 Actinomycetota bacterium | reverse complement strand
AGATGACAGCGCAAGTGGCAGGTCGAAAACTGCCGACTCGAAGACAATCTCATTCCGTGCCATGTCACCAACTACAAGCCCGACGCCATTGCCGAGCGAGCCGGCTATACGCGCCGACTGTGAGCTGAGTATGGGGAAGTTCTCTGGACCTGATTGGAACTGTGCAACGCTCTCACCCGCCGCGGCATCCCAGAGAACACCACCCCCGTCTGGCCCAGAAAGTGACATCAACCCATCATCGAGGAACACGGTGTCCACCGCGTACGTCGGGGTCGGCCATATGGCTTCGATGGCGGTGGTCTTCGGTCGAATATCCCATACCACCGCATTGCTATCGCCGCCGACAGCAACCAACCCGGTGCTGTCCGGCAACCATTCGACTTTCCATGGTGCGCCAGAAAGCGAATCTAGAGCGAACTCCTGCGTGAATGGTTCTGAGCCTGTGGCGAATATTCTGACGACTCCGTCGATCCATGCTGAAGCGATCCAATTTCCGTCGGGACTCGCTCCGACCGTTCCACGGCTATCACCCGATGCCGCAGGTTGAGATTCGTCACCTGTAGCCAGATCGATCTTCGTGAAACCCGCATCGCTGCTCTGCCACAATGCGTCTTCGCCCACTACCCAATCGAAGTTGAGCCAGCCAACATCCGGCCCCTCCCTTGTGAACAGCTCGTCCCCTGACGGCAGATCGTGTACGTGCATCTCGCCGCGCTCATCCCACACGACCGCAAAACTTCCACTGGGTGACAACCGAACGAAATCCGCGGGCGCGGTCTCGATAACGATGGTTCCTGTGTCGCGATCCTGCACAATGATGGTTCCGTTGATGCCGGACCCAGACGTTTGCGTGCGGTACCCAATGTAGGGACCGGATGTGTCCATGACCGAAACGTCCAACCCACCAGTGTCCGTTGTTCGGATTTCCGTGCCTGAGTCAGGGTCCCAAACCGAGATTTTGCCATTCTCGGTACTCACAAGGATCTCGTTCGTCGAGTGCTCCCAGTACACAGACGTCGGATCATCGATCCCGTCCAGGCGTAGCACCGGTTCACCAGTTCGGAGATCGAGAATCTCGACCTGCGCCACCGACGAGGTAGGACCTGCTGGCGTAAGTGCCACGATCTGATCAGTACCAACTGGACCGACCGACGTACTCACGGCTGTTGGCTGCGGCAACACCGCCCGAGGACTGACATCGAAACGGGCAATGGCATGTTGCGCTCGAGTCGCGTCATGAAGCGCGGTCATGACCTCCGGAACCTCGTTGTCATCTACGCCCGCTTGGTCAATCTGTTCACTCGCCGCAATTGCCAGCAATAGCGCCAGGTCCTCGTCTGAACCCTCCGCCGCTGCCGTGGCCTGCACCGCAAGGCTGCGCGCAAGATTGACTTGAGCTGTCTGCTCAGCCTCGGATCGGAGCTCATCAGACTGCGCCGCAGCGTCATCAGCGCGCAACGTCTCCTCAGATGCGAGCGCCGCTGCATCAAGCGCGTTCTGTTCCTCTTCTGCGGCGCGGTCGGCGGATTGTTGGGCTCGGTCGGATTCTTGTTCGGCCAGAGCTGCCTTGTCGTCGGCTTCGTTGCGTTGGACGATTGCGACAACGGCGAACAGTGCGGCCACGACTGCTAGCGCGGAGACGACTCCAAGTACACGCCGCCTTCGTGACCTGGTGGCCGCGCGAGATTCGTCTTCGGCGTCGCGTCCGTCATCGAGGAACACGCGCTCGGTCTCGGTGAGCCGCGTATCGATCGACTCTGACCAGAGCTCGTACTGCTCGAGCCGCCCGCCCGTGAACAGGAAGCTCGGGTCGCGATCGTTCGAGTCCCATTCGGTCGAGGCGACTTCGAGTCGCCTTTCGAGCAACAAGTCTTCTCGCCGCTCGTCGACCCATTCGCGGTAACGCGGCCATTCACGAATGAGCGCTTCGTGCGCGACCTCGATAGTCGGGCCCCGTGTGACGGGATCGCGGTCGAATGACAAAAGGCGGAACGACCCGTACTCGTCGAGCACGTTGTTGAGTGCACTCTCGTTGAGGCCGAGCGCATCAAGTTCGGAGCGTCGCACCCGTCTACGAGTGTCATCGGCGTCTTCGTCCACAGCCACGAGGCGCAGAAAGACTTCTCTGGCGACGTCCCGAGCCGGCCCGGCGAACCCCTGGTAGATCTCCTCGGCGCGCGCCGTCAGGGCGCCCGACACACCGCCGGTGCGTTCGTAGCCGTCGATCGTGAGACGCTCCCTGTCGCGCTGACCGACAAGCTCAGTCAATGAATACTGAAGTAGCGGCAACGCACCGGGCTGCCCGACGACATCACCGACGATGCGAGGCACGAGCCCATCTTCCAGTTCCAATCCGGCCGCGGCCGCGGGTTTGGCAATCGAGACGCTGAGTTCCTCTCGGGTTGGCATCGCGACGGGGATGAGTGCGGGGCCAAGCAAGGAACCGAATTCGGGGTCGGCCAGTGGCCGGTCGAAGTAGTCGGCCCGCATCGTGACTACGACACGGATTCGGCCACGCCCATCGCTGACCGCAGTCACGAGGCAGGCAAGGAACTGACGTCGGGTGCGTTCGTCAGTGGTCAGCGAGAAGAGTTCTTCGAACTGGTCAATCACGACCAACAGTTCGCTGTCGTCGTTCGGGAGAATCTGCTTCGAGACTCTCAGCAATCCACGGTCGTCGCTCGTCAGATCTGACAGCAACCCCTCCTGGCCCTTGACCGCGATACGCAGTAGCGCTGCTTCAAGCTCCTCGAACGGGAATGAACCGGGGAACATCTCAGTGATCAAAACGTCACCATCGATACCCAATGCCCCGCGGCGAACGGCAGGCAAAAGGCCCGCACGGACGAGACTCGACTTGCCACTGCCCGACGGGCCAACAACGGCAGTAAGCCGATTGGCTGCAACGTGCTTGATGAGATCGTCAATCAGCGCCTCGCGACCGTAGAAATCTCTGGCGTCAGTCTCCCCGAACGCACGCAACCCCTTGAACGGGTTACGGACCTCGACCGTTGGTGAAGAGGGACGGGTGCCCACAACGTCGATACCGAAGACCTGCCTTAGCGCTCGCAGGTAGTCCTCGACACGTTCGTACCGGCGATTCGGGTCGACATCCGTGGCTCGGGCCAACACCTCATCAAGAGCCGCCGGAAGGTCATGCCGGCGCCTGCTAACAGACTCTGGTTGACCACCGAGCTCGGGTCGTTCACCGGTCAGAATCTCGTACGTCAGCAAAGCCAACCCATAGACATCGGCAGCCGCCCCCACCGCGGCACCCGCCAACTCCTCCGGTGACACATACGCAGCGGAACTCTCGATCGGCAGACCAACGGCCTCAACGTGCTCGGTGGCGATCCCGAAATCAGTGAGGTAGGCGTTGCCCTCCTCATCCAACAAGACATTCGCCGGTTTCAAGTCACGATGCACCACACCATGGCGATGGGCATAATCGAGCGCAACACCTATCTGGTCGAGCAGATGCAACGCCGCCGGAGGCCGCCACGGCGATCGCTCCAACGACGTCGCCAAACTGCCGCCACGCAACAATTGCATCGCCAGATAGGCGCCGTCTTGATCGCGCCAATAGTCATACAACGACACAATGTGCGGATGCTCTAGCTGAGCAATGAACTGCGCCTCAGCCTCGAACCGCTTGACAAAATCGGTGCGATTGGCGAACTCCGGACGGATCACCTTCACGGCCACCTCACGCCCGACTGACGCCTGAA
>JADWMG010000067.1 GCA_015767405.1 Actinomycetota bacterium | reverse complement strand
GATCCGGCTGAACCGGGTGTGTACAAGGTGCCTGACGGATACGACCCTCGGACGTTCTTTGTGGTCGACATCAGCGTGGAGCCTCGAGATGGACAGCCCGCTCACTCTGGCCGTTCGATCCTGCGCGGCGCACTCGTCCAGGCCTGACGTGTCCCGACCGCTCGACGTCGCAGTCATCATTGACCGCCCCACGCACGTCGTCTGGCGCGAAGTTGCAGTCATCGAGCGCCACGTAGAGTGGATGACCGACGCCACTGAGATCAGGTTCCTCACGACACAGCGGGAAGGTGTCGGGACTCGATTCGAGTGCGATACGAGGATCGGTCCACTGACGACCACCGACGTAATGGAGGTGACGGAATGGGAACGCGGACATCGGATCAGTGTGCGACACACGGGAGCCGTGGAGGGTGCCGGCGAATTCACACTCACCGCGATCGGGGACAATCGGACCGAATTCCGATGGTGCGAACATCTCCGGTTTCCGTGGTATTTCGGCTCCCGCCTAGGCGCGAGCGTTGCTCGGCCGGTACTCGGTTGGGTCTGGCGCCGCAATCTCCGATCGCTCAAGGCGCGAGTCGAGGGATTTGACCGGTGAAGCTCGAATACACCGAAACGGCCTCGCGGTTGGCGCGCGTGGGCCAGGACCCGAGCGATCGTCTCCGGCATGAATGACTACCGCGGTCGATGGAGCAGGCTCCGACGGCGCGTGATCTCGGTCCCCGCCGTCTTCGGGTGTGCGGTGGTCCTCCCGATCACGCTGCCGATCTGGTTGCCCGTGTCAGTGATCCTGGACCTCGCCCGTGCGAGGTGGCGGCTCCCGGTGGCACGGCTGCTCGGCTTCGCGGTGATCTGGTCGTGGGTGGAGTGCGCAGGCATTGCCCGCGCCGTCAGTGAGTGGGTTCGCGGCTTCAGCGGTGATCCGGAGCGCAACTATGAGTTGATGAGTTGGTGGACCGGGGCACTTATGAGCGGACTCCGGGCGACGACAGGGCTCCGGCTCGAGGTCGGCGGAAGCGATGCCCTGACAACGGGCAATGCAGTCGTCCTTTCGCGCCACGCTAGCCTCGGTGACTCGCTGGTGTCCGCTTGGGTGTTGTGTTGCATGGCTGGACTCCAGCCTCGATACGTCCTCAAGAAGGAACTGCTCGGTGATCCATGTCTCGACATCGTCGGGCTGCGAGTGCCGAACTGCTTCGTCGACCGTGGGGCGGCCGACAGCGGTCCCGAACTCGAGGCCATCACCGCGCTCTCGGACGACCTCAGCTCTGCATCTGTTGCCGTTATCTTCCCCGAAGGCACGCGCGCCTCGGATGCCAAGCGAGCACGCGCTCTCGACCGGATCGCCGAGCGCGACCCTGCACGAGCGGCGCGAATGTCGGCATTGAAACACCTTCTCCCGCCTCGGCCAGCGGGCTCGCGGGCGCTCGTCAGCGGCGCGCCCGGCGCCGATATCATTCTTGTCTGGCACACCGGCTTTGACGGCCTCGACAGCTTCAGCGGTATCCTGCGCAAGCTGGCGATGGCCCCTCGCCCGGCCAGGTTGGTCGCCCGCCGGATCCCGCGGAGCGACGTCCCAGACGGCGCCGATTTCGAAGTGTGGCTTGACAAGCAATGGCTCCGGATGGATGCCGATGTCGCCAATGAACTAGCCACGGTCTAGTGAGCGGCAGCACTGCCCTGCTCACCCCTGACATGGGATTGTCGGTTGTAGAGCGTTATCCGAGGCTGCTCGATGTCACTGAAGTCGCGCCCGTCAACCATCAGGCGCCTCTCGAAGAACCTAGCCAGGTCGCTCTGGAACTCTTCGCCGCTGGGGTAATTGGGGGAGGATGGTTGACGGCGGGGGAAAATGGGGGCAGAATGGGGATTGCTGGGGAAAACTCCCGTGGTCCCGGCACGGCAGGTCCGGCGCGGGAGATCGAGGCAGGAAGAACGAGGAACGCGACGCGTGTTTGTCGGGGTCTACGAGCGTCAGCTCGACGAACGAGGACGAGTGGCTTTGCCGTCGACCTTCCGAGGGGAACTCGGCGAGCACTGCTACCTCTTCATTGGTGACGACGGATGCGTCAGTATCCGCAGCGTTGCTTCGTTCGACGAGCAGGCCAACGAGCTGATCGGTCAGGTCAAGCGAGGCGAGCTCAGCCGCAACCGCCAAAGGGCGTTTTCGTCGTCGGCCTCCCAGGCCACGATCGACAAACAAGGTCGCGTCACTATCGATGCCCGCCTACGCGATCACGCCGGGATAGAGCCACAGGCAGCCGTGATGGTCCTCGGTTCACTCGATCAGATCGAAATATGGGAACCCGAGGCTTATCGGATCAATGAAGAGGCCGGGCAAGATGAGATCGCCAGCGGTAGTAAATGAGTGACGTATCCGATTCAGCGGCGTCGTTCCACCACCGACCCGTGATGCTCGATGAGATCACCGACCTCTTCGGTGAGGTGCCGGCGGGTGTTGTGGTTGATGCGACGCTGGGCGGTGGCGGGCACAGCGCTTCGCTGCTCGCGTCGCGACCTGACCTAGAGGTGCTGGGCATCGATCAGGATGCCGATGCATTGGCCGCGGCCACGGACCGGCTCGCGGAGTTCGGTGAACGGCTGATCACAAGTCATCGCCGATTCGACGAACTGGACCAAGCTCTGGAAGAACACGACATCGAGAATGTCAGTGGCGTGCTATTCGATCTAGGAGTGTCTTCGCCGCAGCTGGACCGTGGCCAACGCGGATTCTCGTATCGCAACGAAGGCCCGCTCGACATGCGAATGGACGCAGACCAGCAGTGGTCCGCTGTCGATGTTGTGAACGGGTACGGCGAAGAAGACCTTGCGCGAATAATCCGTGCATACGGCGACGAGCGGTTCTCATCTCGGATTGCGCGGGCAATCTGTGAGGCGCGACCTGTTCAGACCACGTCAGAACTCGCTTCGGTTGTGACGAATGCGATACCAGCAGCGGCACGCCGCACCGGCGGGCATCCTGCCAAACGAACGTTTCAGGCGATTCGAATCGAAGTGAACAATGAACTCGAGGTGCTCCCAGACGCCATTGATCAGGCAATCGGGGCGACGGTGCCCGGCGGACGGGTTGCGGTGCTCTCGTACCATTCCGGTGAGGACCGCATCGTGAAGGATCGGTTCACGGCCGCCGCAGGCGCATGTGAGTGTCCAGACGACCTTCCTTGTGTGTGTGGAGCGATTCAGACGGTGAGGATCGTCCGCGGCATACCAAAACGGCCGAGCAAGGCCGAACAATCTGACAATCGACGAGCGAGCTCAGCGCGGCTGAGAGTGGTGGAGCGAATAGTCCCGACTCGCAAGGGCGATGGCCAACCGGTGGACGAACTGCTCGACGAGCCGGTGCATGAGCGGGGGGACCACTGATGGCGGCATTGCCACTACTGCGTGATGTTCAACCATTGCGGAAGTCGACTCTGGGTAAACGCCCAGACCTGGCGGTTGTACAGAACCGCCGTCGCTGGCCAGCAGTGCTGGCTGGCTTCTTGTGGGCGCTCGTCTTCGCGGGTCTTCTGGGAGCAGCGGTGTTTCATACGCAGCTTGCCGAACGCCAACTACAGATCGACCGGCTCGAACGATCCGTCGCCGCGCAACGCGAACTGTTCGACGAGCTGCGATACGAGCGAGCCCGACTGCGTTCTCCGGTGCGCCTTGCAACAGCGGCAGGTGAGATCGGAATGAGGCGCGGCTCGAATGGTGAATTTGTCGAGGTAAGCGCTCAGCAGTTGGCACGTCAGTTGGCCGCGGCGGGGGTCGTCAACGTAGGTGCTGTGCAGATCATCGTCAGTTCCGAACCACTCGAACAATTCCGTGACGTGAAGTCGGTAACAGATGGTCAGCCATGATGGGGGAAGTTTCGTCGTGAAGAAGGTCGCGAAGAAGTCGGCAAGCCGTACCCACGGCAGATCAGCGAGGGGCCGTGCGCCCGGCCGGGCAACTCGTGAGCGAGCGAAGAATGGTAAGACCTCGGCGACTCATCAGAAGCCGTCAGCGAAGCGCAAGTCGAGTCGGAGGGCCGAGCACCGCACGCCGATGCGCCGCTCGAAAGGAATACGGCGATCGCGAGTAACGGCGCCACCACCTGAAGCTCGCGCATCGAGGTTCAGGCCTGGCTCCCCGCGTCGCCGCCTCATCGCCGCCCTCGTGGTGATGAGCCTGGTGATGCTGGCGATCGTTGCCAGAGTGGCTTTCTTGCAGACCACAGAAGCCGAGACGTTGCGCTCGGCGGGAGCGGACCAATGGACGAGGTCGTATGACATCGCGGCCCAGCGCGGCACCGTCTTCGATCGTCACGGCAACGAGTTGGCGATGTCCGTACCGGCAGTGAGTGTGTCGATCAACCCGAAGCTGGTCGAGAATGGGCCGGCCACGATCCAACTGCTCGACGATCTACTCGAGTTGCCCGACGCGACGACCGCTGAGTTGTTGGACGAAATCGAGAGCAAAGACCGCGGGTTTGTCTACGTTGCGCGTCAGGCGGATGCCGCCGTCGGTGACCAGATCTCGTCGATGCGGCTGGCGGGTGTGAATGTCGACAGGGAAAGCCGCCGAGAGATGCCAGGTGGTGACACGGGTCGTAGCGTCATCGGTCGGACGAACATCGACGGCGAAGGAATCGCCGGTCTGGAACTGCAATACGACGATGTGTTGACCGGATCGGGTGGGAGCAGAAGTCGCGAGGTTGCACCGAACGGTCGCTCGATCCCCGGTTCGGAGACGGTGACGGAGCAGCCGATTGCGGGCGATGACCTGGTTCTGACGCTCGATCGTTCAATCCAGTTTTCGACGGAACAGGTGCTGCTCGAAAAGGTTTCCGAGATCGGGGCGCGCGGAGCGACTGCCATCGTCATCGAGACCAAGACAGGCGAAATTCTCAGCATGGCCTCGGTTCGTTTGGATGCAGTTGCCGGCGAATACCAAGTCACATCGGGCAACTTCGCCGCTGTTGATGCATATGAGCCCGGCTCGGTTGCCAAAGTGATCACCGTCGCGAGCGCCCTGAGCGAGGGTCTTGTCACGCCCGATACCAGCTATGAGGTGCCGTGGCGCAAGCAGTACTACGACGACCTCTTGAAGGACTCCCACCAGCACCCCAACGAATGGATGTCGGTTTCGCAGATCCTGATCGAATCGTCGAATATCGGAACGATCATGGTGCAACAGGAGATGGGCAGAGCACTACACCGCGACTACATGTCGGCGTTCGGGCTCGGGGAGAAGACCGCCCTCGACTTCCCTGGTGAGTCGCCAGGCATTCTCAAAGAGTCCAAGGATTTGTGGGGAAGCGAGCGTGTGACCGTTGCGTACGGCCAGGGCGTTTCGAGTACTTCTCTCCAACTCGCGGGAGCGATCAACACGATCGCCAACGGCGGGACCTATGTCGCTCCGAAGCTGGTCAAGGCGACTGTCGGGCCGGATGGGTCGGTCACCGAGGCGGCACCGGCGGAGGAGCGGCGTGTCGTGTCTGAAGAGGCGGCTGCCCAGACCAGGGCGATGATGCGCGAGGTTGTCTGCAGGGGTACAGCCACGCGCGCTCAGGTCGATGGGCTGTCGATCGCCGGCAAGACCGGTACGGCGTTCAAGGCCGCCGACAACGGTACATATTTCAATGAGAACGGTGAACGGATCTACTACGCCAGCTTCGTCGGGTTCTTCCCGGCAGACGATCCCGAAGTAACAGTGCTCGTGTCGGTCGATGAACCGCCAGCTGGCACAAACGACCGATTCGGAGGGACTGCGGCAGCGCCGGTCTTCGCTGAACTGGCCCCCACGTTGATTCACGAACTTGGTATCCGTCCCGCCGCAGGCACAACCGGTTGCGAGTAGGGCTGAGTTGACTATGGCTGTGCAGGGTGACCCGACTGGACTCGATGTGTTGAGTTCTCTCATTGATTCCGGCATCTCCGGAATCACATTGGGCACTGCCACACACGACTCACGTCTGGTGACGCCAGGCAGTCTCTACGCGTGTCTGCGTGGAGCAGCATTTGATGGCCACGATTTCGCCGCCGACGCTGTGTCGGCGGGTGCGGCCGCTCTGCTCGTGGACCATCCGCTCGGAGCGGATGTTGCCGGCGATACCCCACAGATTGTGGTTGACGACACCCGTCTTCGTCTCGGCCCGATCGCTGCGCTTCTAGCGGGCAGCCCCAGTCGGCACCTCACCACGGTCGGCATCACGGGCACGAACGGAAAGACGACGACCGCTCACCTGCTAGCGGCAATCTTCGAAACCAATGGGTGGCAGACGGGTGTGGTCGGAACCCTGCACGGCCCGCGAACGACGCCTGAAGCTCCAGAACTGCAAGCGATGTTGAGTGACTTCGTCAAGAGCGGGTCAACTGCTGCGGTCCTCGAAGTGTCGTCTCACGCGTTGCAACTGCACAGGGTCGATGGCACCGAATTCGATGCCGTGGTTTTCACCAATCTCGGACATGATCACCTCGACCTGCACGGAACCCCTGAGCAGTATTTTCGGGCGAAGGCATCATTGTTCGTGGCAGATTTCGCTCCGATCGGTGTGATCAATATCGATGATCCCTATGGTCGTCTTCTCGCGGATACCGCAGTATCGGACGCGCAGGACGGCGATTTCCGAGTCGTTGGGTACTCGTCCTCTGATATTTCCGATGTCGAAGTCATGGCTGACCACCACAAGTATCGATGGCGCGGAGCGATGATCGAGGTGGCTATCGGTGGCGGGTTCAACGTGTCGAATTCTCTTGCGGCACTGACAACGGCAGTCGAGTTGGGGATCGACATTGATGTCGCGGCGGAAGGTCTGCGCTCGGTCGAGCAAGTCCCTGGGAGGTTCGAAGTGGTTCGAACAGTCGCCTCCGAGAACGGCGGCTTCACTGTTGTCGTCGACTACGCGCACACCCCTGACGGTCTTGCCGAGGTGCTCGATTCGGCGCGCCGCGTGTGTGACGCGGGTGCGACGGTCACCATCGTCTTCGGCTGTGGCGGAGATCGTGATCGTGAGAAGCGTCCCGAAATGGGCGCCGTTGCCAGCCGGCTTGCGGACCGGGTGATCATCACCTCGGACAACCCGCGCAATGAGGACCCCGAAGCGATCATCGATGACGTGATGCATGGCGTCGATGACGCGTACCGCGGCTGCGTCATGACCAATCCGGACCGCCGCTCGGCCATCGCTGAAGCGATCTCCGGAGCTGAGCGCGGCGACGTTGTCGTCATTGCCGGCAAAGGGCATGAACAAACGCAGGACCTGGGTACAAGCATTGTCGACTTCGATGACAGGGTCGTTGCCAGGGCTGCCATGGAGGACGTCGCATGATTGCCATCATGCTGGCCGGAACCAGTGCGATGATCGTCTCGTTGTTCGGCACGAGGTGGCTGATCAAGTTCTTCACAGCCCATGGCCAGGGACAACCGATTCTGGGGAAAGAGGACCACGGCCCTGAACACCACATGATCAAACAGGGCACTCCGACGATGGGTGGGCTCGCCATTGTCGCAGCGGCGCTCATCGGGTGGCTCGTCGCTCACCTCAGACGGGGCCTCGCATTCTCGGATCAGACGATGATCGTCTGGGTCGGGGTGCTCTTCATGGCCGCGATGGGTTTCCTCGACGACTACATCAAGGTCCGCAAGCGACACAATCGCGGCATCTTCTGGAAGCAGAAGAACTACATCACGATGATCGCGAGTTTCCTGATGGCGTGGTGGTTGGTGGTCGCTACCGGCATATCTGAGACGATTTCTGTTACTCGCGGTGATGCGGGTCTCGAAATTCCGACCGCGGCATGGGTGATCTGGGCCGGTCTGGTTATCTGGGCAACAACCAATGCGGTGAACGTGACCGATGGTCTCGACGGGCTTGCGGCGGGCTCTGCGCTGATGGGTTTTGGGGCGTTCACGATCATCGCTTACTGGGCATTTCGAAATCCCGACATCTATGGCTCGGCGGTCAATCCGCTCGACATCGGGGTTTTCTCCGCTGCATTTGCGGGTGGATGTCTGGGGTTCCTTTGGTGGAACGCGGCCCCGGCACGGATCTTCATGGGCGATGTCGGGGCTCTTGCCATTGGTGCTGCTCTCGCGTTCTGTGCGCTGAGTCTCAATACAACACTTCTCCTCATCTTGATCTGCGGTATCAACGTGATGGAAGCGGGGTCGGTCGCCATTCAGATGGGTGTCTTCAAGGCCTCCGGGCGTAAGAAGAGGCTCTTCCGGATGTCTCCCGTTCACCACCATTTCGAGTTGATCGGTTGGCCCGAGACCACCGTCATCATCCGATTCTGGCTGATCTCGGCCATCTGCGTGGCCGCCGCCCTCGGCATCTTCATCGCCGACTTCACCAACATCACCGCAGGTTCGTTGTGAAGCGCGCCCTCGTCTACGGGCTCGGCGTGGCTGGAGAGTCGACGGCACGTGCTCTGCTTCGTCGAGGAGTAGAAGTCATCGCCGCCGACGATGACGTGACACCCGAGCGTCTCGCCCTGGCCGCTGAGCTGAAGATCGACTTGGTCGAAAGGCCGGGGGAGCGCGACCTGGAGATGCTCATACGCTCGTCTGACGTCGTGAGCCCGGCACCTGGCGTGCCGGAAACGCATGACGTGATTACGACATCGCTGGAGCGCGGTGTTGCACTCATGTCAGAGATCGAGCTTGCGTACCGTTGGGAACAGCAGAGGCCTGGCGGGCCACGGCCAATGCTGGCTGTTACGGGCACCGACGGTAAGACCACGACAACTCTCCTGACGGTCGAGATCCTGCGCGCTGCGGGCCTGCGGAGTGTTGACGCGGGCAACACTTCGACGCCGCTCGTCGACGCGATCGAGTTGGACCTGGATGTGTTCGTCGTGGAATGTACGAGCTTTCGGCTGGCCTGGACACCGACGTTTCGAGCGGAGGCCGCGGTGTGGCTGAACCTTGCTCCCGATCACCTCAACTGGCACCGATCAATGGCTACCTACGAGGCGGCCAAAGCGCGGGTCTTCGTCAATCAACGCGCCGACGACTGTGCAATCGGTTTTGTTGACGACAATACAGTCATGAGCCAAGTCGAGGTGGCGCCTGGTCGGCATGTGTCTTTCGGATTGAACGGTGCCGACTATTTCCTGAAGGCTGACCTGGACACCGAGCGGGCAGGCGGCGGTGGCGTCTTGACGGGGCCAGCTGGAACAATTGCTCCGACGTCTGTGATGCGTCGCAGTTTGCCCCACGACATCACCAATGCCCTCGCGGCGTCGGCCTTGGTGATGGAGAGCGAACTCGCCGGGCCGGATGCAATTGCGAACGCCCTTGCCAGCTTCACCGGTCCACCGCATCGGCTGGAGAACATCGGAACTTGGGGTGAGGTGGCGTGGTTCAACGACTCCAAGGCGACAACGCCGCACGCCGCTGCCGCCGCGATCCACTCGTTCGATCACATCGTCCTGATTGCAGGGGGCTACGACAAGGGCGTCGACCTTGCGAGCATGGCAATTGAGGCTGATCGAGTCGACAGCGTGGTTGCCCTCGGAGCAACCGCACCCGCTGTAGTAGCGGCCTTCGGATCGGTTGCAGAGGTTCACATCGTTGACGACATTCCCGCGGCGGTCGACCGCGCTCGAGACATCGCTCGACCCGGTAGCACGGTTCTGCTTTCCCCTGGCTGTGCCAGTTTCGATCAGTACAAGAGTTTTGATCGTCGGGGCGACCACTTTCGCTCGCTCGTCCTCGCTGCCCACGCTGATTCTCGACCTGACCATTCCGTCCAGCAGAACATCTCTGCTTCACCTACGCCAGGAGGCTCGTCATGAGCTCTGCCATCACCGTTGACGACCGCCGCCGCGCCACTCTCGAACGTCTCCACGGAGAGGCGGGCAGCCGCCCGCGGCCAACTCGAACGAGCCGTAGAAAAAGTCGCCAGTCCGCTTCGGGGCGCTCAGGGCCCTCGGTATCGGACCCCTCGACCACGCGGGTCAGGACACGTCCGGCGCCTGAGGTGTTGGGGCCGCCAACCGGCACCTACTACGCAATCGCTGGAGTCGTTGCGGTGTTTGTGATGCTCGGACTGGTGATGGTGCTATCGGCCTCTGCAGTTACGGAAGCCAATCTCGGTAACTCCCCGTACCGCGTGTTCGGTCGACAGGCGATGTGGGCAGGTCTCGGTCTTGTCGGGTTGCTGATTGCAGCGCGTGTGCCCTATCACGTCTGGCGCAAGCTCGTGATTCCGATCGGTGTACTCGGTGTGGCGGCGATGGCCGCTCCATTCGCGCCGGGAATCGGTGCCAGTGTCAACGGTGCCCGGTCTTGGGTTCGCGTCGGTGGACTGAGTGTGCAGCCATCGGAATTCTTGAAGTTGGCAATCGTCGTCGTAGCCGCCGACCTCCTTACCAGGCGAGGCGCCGCTCTTGCCGGAAGGCGAGCAACGATCGCGCCAATTGGCGTGCTTGCCGCGGTTGGTGCAGGCCTGTCCCTGGCGCAAGGAGATCTGGGCTCCGCCGTAGTTCTCGGAGCGATCGTGTTGAGCGTTGCATGGGTTGCCGGTGTGCCGCTCGTTCCGCTCGGGCTGATGGCGGGAGCCGCTACGTCTGCCGGTCTGCTGTTCGTGGTATCGAGCCAGCGACGCCTTGATCGATTCACGGCCTTCCTGAATGTCTCCGAGGAAAAGGACCACCTCGCGTACCAGACCTATCAAGGGTTCTTGAGCATGGCGAATGGCGGCCTGTCCGGTTCGGGAATCGGCGGGAGCAAGGGAAAGCTCGGCTATCTGCCGTACGCGCACAGTGACTTCATCTTCGCAGTGATAGCGGACGAGTTGGGCTTCATCTCCTGGTTCGGCGTGCAAGCGATCGTCAATCTGGGGGGCGTCACAGGTGTCTTGCCCGTGACCGGACTCACCCTTCCGTTCTTTTCGGCCGGTGGTAGCTCCCTTTTCGTCAGCATGACTGCAGCCGGGCTCTTGCTGAGCGTCGCACGTCGTCTCAACAGTCAATCTGTCGCAACGACTGAGCCTGCGAGCCGGGTCGGTCGCCCTCCAAGGCGGCCGTGATGGGAGGCGGCACCTTCGCCGTCGTTACCGGAGGCGGCACATCCGGCCACGTATTGCCGGCCTTGGCTGTCGCCGATGCGCTGGTCGTCGCTGGTCATCGACCCGAAACGATCCACTACATAGGTGCCGAGCGCGGCGTTGAAACGAGGCTGCTCCCGGATACCGCGTACCCACACACTTTCTTGGATGTAGTGGGACTCCAGCGCTCAGTAACCCGTCGGAACCTGGCCTTCTTGCCGAAGATGACGAGGAGTACCCAGGCTGCGATCAAACTGTTCAAGGAAGATCGACCCAATGTGGTCGTCTCGGTCGGGGGCTACGCGAGCATGCCCGCCGTTTTTGCGGCGCGCCGACTGAAGATTCCAGTGGTCGTCATCTCCTACGACCGGACTCCCGGACGTGCCAGCAAACTTGCAGCTCGAAGTGCCGCTGCATCCGCGGTCGCCTTCGAGAACTCGCCTTTGCCGCGCGCGACTCTTACTGGGGCGCCTGTCCGCCAGGCAGTTCTCGAAGTCGAGCGTTCGGTGGAAAACCGCACCGCAGCGCGCGAGCGGCTCGGGATACCGGATGACCGATTCATGATCGCCGTCATGGGCGGATCACTTGGCTCGGGGGTGCTCAATGCGGCGGTCGCTGAGTATCTGAGCTCGCATGCCTCCGATGCGCTGCTTGCCGTACGTCAGGTCGCAGGAGAACGATTTGTCGCCGATATAGAGCCGGTGAATCCGGATGGGCGCGGGGTGCTGCACCAGGTCATCGCCTATGAGTTCGACATGCCGGCTGTCTACACCGCGTGTGATCTGCTCATTGGAAGAGGAGGCGCGAGCACAGTCCATGAAGTTGCGGTAACCGGTACGCCGGCGATCCTTGTTCCGTGGGCCGGCTCTGCCGACAATCATCAGGTCGACAACGTGCGTTGGCTTTCCGAGATCGGAGGAGCAGTACTCCTCACGGAAGATCACCTTGGCGATCTCGATGTGGAGATCGAGCGTCTGCGTGGGGACGTGGCTGCACGTTCCGCGCTGAGCGTGGCCGCCGCCGACCGGGGTGAGGTTCACAGATCAGGGGCCTTGGCCGGTTTGATCGAGCGCGTCGCCGTAACATCTGATACATCGTGACGACTATCGCCAACGACCGGCCTGTCACTCTTCCGGTGCCGGTTCCACCTCTTGACCTCTCCATTCCGCACCGACTCCATGTGGTGGGGGTCGGTGGACCGGGCATGAGTGCGATCGCAATCGCCCTCGCCGAGATGGGCCATGTCGTCTCCGGCAGTGATCTCCGCGAACATCCGGTCCTCGAACGAGTCCGTGCGGCTCAGGTATCCGTTTCGATCGGCCATGACCGCGCTCTGGTGCACGGTGTCGACGCCGTCACCGGTTCGACGGCGATTCCAGGTCACAACATCGAACTCGATGAGGCACGCAAGACCGGGGTCGAAGTGCTGACACGTGCCGGAATGTTGGCTTCGATCTGCGCTCAGGCGAAATCGCTTGCGGTGGCCGGAACCCACGGCAAAACCACTACTACATCAATGTTGATGCTGATCTTGGCCGAAGCGGGCCTGCGGCCAAGCTTCGTTGTCGGCGGTGACGTAACTGATGTCGGAACAGGGGCTCAGTGGACCAAGGGTGAATGGCTCGTGGTCGAGGCCGACGAGAGCGACGGAACCCACCTCGAGCTGCCGCTGTACGGCACGATCTTGACGAATGTCGAGATTGATCATCTGGATCACTACGGATCGTTCGATGGAATCGTGGAGAGCTTCGATAACTATCTCGCGCAGATTCAGGGTCCGAAGGTCATATGTGCCGACGACCCAGTGGCTGCGACGCTCGCGGAGCGGCATAG
>JADWMG010000244.1 GCA_015767405.1 Actinomycetota bacterium | reverse complement strand
AGGATTCCGTGATCTTCTCAAGACCAAATACGTCGACGCTCACATTGCTGCTGGAAGAGGATTCTCGGCCTCCTGGCCAACCGGCAGCCTGATTCCACCATTCGTCAGGCTCGACCATGCTCTGACCACCGCTGGACTCGTGTCGACGGACGTAAACGACTTCGACATCCCCGGAAGTGACCACCGCGGATTTGTGGTTACCGTCGCTCCAACTCGCTGAGCAACGCCTCAAAGGCTCGCCCGCGGTGCGAAATCGCGTGTTTTGCGTCGGGTGTCATCTCGGCAAAGGTGAACCCAGCACCTTCATCGGGTTGGAACACAGCGTCGTATCCGAACCCGATCGATCCGCGTTCCTCAGTGGTGATCACGCCCGAACAGACACCTTCGACCGAGAGCTCCGCACCATCAGGCCAGATGATCATCACGACCGTCCTGAACGCGGCCCGCCGATTCTCTACGCCGTCCAACTCTGAGAGCAGCTTGCTTCGATTGTCTTCGTACGAGCATCCCTCACCGGCGTATCGGGCGGCGTAGACACCTGGCGCGCCACCGAGGGCCTCGACCTCCAGCCCGGTGTCGTCGGCCACAGCCGGCAGGCCGGTCGCCGCCACAATCGCCGCTGCCTTCAACCGGGCGTTGCCGACGAGGGTGTCGGCATCCTCGACGACGTCGGGGACCTCCGGCGGGCGCGGCAGCAAGTCGACCAGGCCAGCCAACAGTTGCGTGATTTCGGCCACCTTGTCGGGGTTGGCCGAGGCACAAACGAGCTGCATCATCGGGTCCTACCTTCAGCTGGCCGGTCGAGCCGCCGGCGGGTCGGCAATCAGCTGCGCCTGCATGCCGACAATCTCTGCAAGTCCGCCCTCGGCGAGCTCCAGCAATGAGTCGAGTTCCGATCGGCTGAAAGCCATGCCTTCGGCTGTTCCTTGAACCTCGACGAAACGCGCCTCGCCGCCTTCGATCGGGCGGAGCATCACCACGTTCATGTCGACCTCGGCGCTGCTGTCCTCCACGTAGGGCAGATCCAGCAGCGGCGTTCCATCGACAATTCCGACGCTGATCGCCGAACAAAAGGAGTGCAACGGATTGACCTCGAGGTCGCCGCGCTGGACGACTCGCTGCAGTGCGTCGTGCAGCGCCAGGAATCCTCCACAGATACTCGCCGTCCGTGTACCACCATCGGCTTGGAGGACGTCGCAGTCCACAGTTACCTGTCGCTCGCCGAGCAGCGTCATGTCGCACGTCGCGCGCAGCGAACGACCGATGAGTCGTTGGATCTCAACGGTCCGTCCGCTCTGCTTGCCCTTGGCCGCCTCGCGATTGATCCGGTCCGGCGAAGCGCCGGGCAACATCGAATACTCAGCGGTGACCCAACCCTTGCCGGAGTTGCGCATCCACCGCGGCACGTCTTCGTCGATGCTTGCCGTACAGAGCACGCGTGTCTTGCCGAAGCTGACGAGAGCCGAGCCGTCGGCCATCTCGGTGAAGTCGCGCTCGAAAGTGATCGGGCGTAGTTCATTGTCGGCACGGCCGTCGGGGCGAGGCATGGTGATCTCCAGGTCTTGATATCAGGTTTGGGTCGGTCAGTCGGATGTCCGTAGTCGAACGGCACCAGGGTGCCAGGTGCGACTCAGGAACCGGACGGATTCCAGGATTCAGTGTGATCGAGCTCAGGTCCGAGAAGTTGATTTCCGAGCTCTCGGAAGAGGTCGACATCACCGCTGGACACGAAACGATGCTCGCCGACGACGTCCTCACCACGAAGAAGGCCAAGCTCACCGAGACTGTCTCTGACAGCGAAGGCGGTTTCGTCGGCCGAACTGACCAGGGTGACATCCGGCCCCATCACGTCAGCGATCGTGCGCGCGAGGAACGGGTAATGGGTGCAGCCCAGGAGCAACGTGTCAACTTCGGCGGCACGAATTGGTGCAAGCAGCCGCTCGGCCAGCACCATCACTTCGTCACCTGTCGTTTGCCCACGTTCGACGAACTCCACAAACCCCGGACAAGCAGCACTGGTCAGCTTCACAGGAGCGCCGGTGTCGACGACCGCTCGGACATACGCCCCTGACGACATAGTCCCAACCGTGCCGATAACGGCTACTCGCCCAGTGACGGTGGTCCGGACCAGTGCCGTGGCTCCCGGTGCCACCACGTCGACAATCGGGACGGGGATCTCGGCGCGTAGCTCGTCGAGCCCGGCAGCTGTCGCCGTATTGCAGGCAACAACGATCGCCTTCGCGTCGTAGTCCTTTACCAAGCTCCACGCCAGCTCCCGAGAGTATCCACGCACCTCGGCCAACGGCTTCGACCCATACGGGTAGCGCCCGGTATCACCGATGTAGACCAAGTCCTCAGCCGGCAGCAGATCGATCGTGGCGCGAGCCACGGTCAATCCTCCAAACCCAGAGTCGAACATCCCGATCGGTCGATCCACGGCCAATCAGCCTACGCGGAGGTTTGTGTCAGCAGATACCTGTGGCGTACCGATAGTTGCTGACACAAATCGCAGCTCGAGTCACCCCCCGAAATTCGTGTCCGCACATACCGTGACATCACGGCTTTCTGCTGACACAAATCCGGGAGGGGCAAACCCGAGCTGGAGAGAATCAGTGGCCTCAGTTGGGTGTGGGCACCGCTTGCATGACCTGAACAAACCCATTGGCGCCAGCCATGTCTGCGGTCACGATCCCAGAGGTGCCAATCGTCAGCGGCGGTCCGGCAACGACGGCATAAACCGCTCCGCCACGAGCTGCTGGAGTTGTGGCGCTAGCCGCTATGTCAGCCTCCGTCAGTGCCTGGCCGTCGATAATGAAGTTCTCGAGCATTGCCAAGATCTCAGGATCTGTGGGTGGCACGGTCATTGCGCCGTTCTGCGGAGCAAGGACTGTCATGGTCTTGGTTGGATCATTGAAGTCGGCGTCGAGACCGACCTGCGTTGACAGTGCCACGAACTCCGAGATGTTGGGGTCAGCCTGCATCGAGTCCCAAAGCGTTGCCGCCGGCGCAGTCGTGGGCGGCGCAGTCGTGGGAGCGGCTGTCGTCTCGGGGACGGCTGTCGTCTCGGGGACCGTTGTCGTCTCCGGCACCGTGGTTGTCGTTTCCTCGACAGTCGTCGTTGTTTCAGGGACAGTCGTTGTCGTCGACGTGGTGGTTGTCGTGGTCGAGGTCGTCGTCGCAGGCGCCATGGTGCTGACCAATGAGCAAGTCACAAGATCGCCCGGAACAAACGTGAAGTTCGGGAATGCGTAGATTGCCGTCCGCTCAACGGTCTGATCTGGCGTGTTGATCTCGACGCTCATCGAAACGGTGCTGTCTTGCTCACCATCTCGCTCGAGTACGCAGTCGACAATTGGTCCGGGGGGTGTCCACTCGGCTGGAACTTCCTCAGCCAGCGAGATCTGCGACAGCCACGTTTCGGGCTCAGCGATGCTGTCACCGGGCTTCCAGCGGAACTCGAGCAAGCCGTCGGAATCGGTTGACCCCGCGATTGGCCCAAAGGGTGCGTTCTTGGGCTTGGTCCAGATGTAGTTCTCAGCTTCGGGTCCAACGGGACCTTCAAGCGTTGCGATGAAGTTGCGCTCGATCGAGGCGCCGGTTTCATCCATGGTCTCGAGGATCAACTGGTTCTCGATCGCCGATGGGCTGTCATCGTCGTCGCTGCCGCCCCAGATCATCCAGGCAAGGAGCGCCGCAAGCAGCAAGCCTCCGAGAATCGCTACGGCGAGTGGA
>JADWMG010000008.1 GCA_015767405.1 Actinomycetota bacterium | reverse complement strand
TACGACCTCCGAACGCGTGAACAAGTTGCGCACTATGTGCGCAATACGTTCACGCGTTCGAATGAGGGAGAACGCCTACTCGTCGTCATCGTCGCCGATCGAGTCTTTCCAACGCTTGAGTGAGTTGACGGTGTCGCCGACCACACGTCCCGCTTGCTTACCGAGTTCTTCACTCTGCGGTTTGGCCCGCGCGGCGCGGCGTGCCTTGCGGTCAGAGCGTTCGTCGAAGTCGGTGTGAAACCACACGATGAAAAGCACAAACGTGATCGCACCGACCACCAAGCGCCCAGTCGTGTCCTCATCAACCCACGTCTGCAAGGTCGATGCGGCGAGTATCGCGATCACGAGAAGGTCCAATACCCGATGCACCTTGCGACTCATGATTCGGAACGCACCAGCAGGCCCGATGGTGATCGCCGCGTTCAGAATTATCAGCAGACCCATTACTGCTGGAACGGCGGGATTTGGTTGCTGTACTGCCGCCGCGATCAGGATGAGGCCAAGCATGTACTCGACAATTTGGTGCATCCAGAACGGTCGACGGGCTCGCTCGATTTTGACCATCAATGTTGAGATTACCGAGTAGCGCTGCACCAGAGACGCGTCGAGGCCCCGGGTTACCCCGGGGCCTCGCAATAATCAGCTGGTGTTCAGAGGGGGTTGCCCTCTTTACATCATGCCGCCCATACCACCCATGCCGCCGCCACCTGGGGGCATCGGCATCTCGGGCTCGGGCTCGTCACCGACGAGGCACTCGGTTGTGAGCACCATCGCGGCGATGGATGCAGCATTCTGGAGGCCTGCACGAGTGACCTTGGCTGGATCGATGATGCCAGCGGCCATGAGGTCTTCCATTTGGCCATTTGCGGCGTTCATTCCGTTGTTGCCATCGGCGTCCTCGATCTCGCGAACAACGAGCGAGCCTTCGAGGCCAGCATTGTCGGCGATGTTCCGAGCAGGCGCAACGAGTGCGTCATAGACGGTCTTGGCACCCGTCTTCTCGTCGCCTTCCAGCGATGAGACGACTTTGTCGACATCCCTGCGGGCCCGGATGAGGGCGGTTCCGCCACCGGCGACGACACCCTCTTCGATTGCCGCACGCACGGAAGAAACGGCATCTTCGATGCGATGCTTCTTCTCTTTGAGCTCGACCTCGGTTGCGGCACCGACCTTGATCAATGCCACGCCACCGGCCAGCTTCGCGAGACGCTCTTGGAGCTTCTCACGGTCCCAGTCGGAGTCGGTGTTGTCGATCTCGGCCTTGATCTGATTGATTCGGCCGTCGATGTCGTCGGAGGTGCCTCCACCATCAACGATGGTGGTGTTGTCCTTGGTGATCACGACGCGCTTGGCGGTGCCGAGCAGATCGAGAGTGACGTTCTCGAGCTTGAGACCGACTTCCTCGCTGATGACCTGGCCACCGGTGAGCACTGCCATGTCCTGCAGCATCGCCTTGCGACGGTCGCCGAAGCCAGGGGCCTTGACGGCTGCTGCGTTGAACGTGCCGCGGATCTTGTTCACGACGAGCGTGGCAAGTGCCTCACCGTCGATGTCCTCGGCCACGATTATGAGTGGCTTACCGGTTTGCATGACAGCTTCGAGCGTCGGCAGCATCGCCTGAACAGTCGAAATCTTGGCGCTGTTGAGCAGGATGTAGGCGTCTTCGAGGACGACTTCCTGGCGCTCAGTATCGGTAACGAAGTACGGCGACAGGTAGCCCTTGTCGAACTGCATGCCCTCGGTGAAGTCGAGTTCGGTGCCGAAAGTGTTCGACTCCTCGACCGTAACCACACCGTCTTTGCCAACCTTGTCGATCGCGTCGGCAATAACCTCACCGATCGAAGAGTCGGCGGCCGAAATGGTCGCCACGTTGGCGATGTCGGACTTGTCGTCGACATCCTTCGCCTGCGCGTGGATCGAGCCAACTGCGGCTTCCACGGCCTTCTCGATGCCCTTCTTGACGGACATCGGGTTGGCGCCGGCGGCGACATTCTTCATGCCGACACTGACAATCGCCTGTGCGAGCACGGTGGCGGTGGTGGTGCCGTCACCAGCGATGTCGTCAGTCTTCGTAGCGACTTCCTTGACGAGCTGGGCGCCCATGTTCTCGAACGGGTCCTCGAGCTCGATCTCCTTGGCGATGGAAACACCATCGTTGGTGATCGTCGGGGCACCGAACTTCTTGTCGAGGACGACGTTGCGGCCCTTCGGACCAATCGTCACCTTGACTGCGTCGGCCAGCTTGTTGACGCCGGCCTCGAGGGCGCGACGCGCCTCATCATCAAATAACAGAATCTTTGCCATGTTTAGGGGTTCCTCTTCTTTTCAGTTCAGTTGTGGACGATCGCCAAGACGTCGCGTCCATTGAGTACGAGCAGGTCTTCGCCGTCAACGGCGACTTCTGTCCCGCCGTACTTCGAATACAGGACGGTGTCGCCGACACTCAGGTCGACGGGGATCACTTCGCCCGTGGTCTCGGAACGCTTTCCGGGACCGACTGCAAGGACTTCGCCCTGCTGAGGCTTTTCCTTAGCGGTGTCCGGGATGACGAGACCGGATGCGGTCTGCGTCTCGGGTTCGTTGGGCCTGACCACGATGCGGTCATCCAGCGGCTTCAAATTCATGGTGCAAGCCTCCAATTGGCTTTTTCACTTACGGATGTATTGACGAGCCGGAATACGAGTTAGCACTCGTCCCGACAGAGTGCCAATCCTATGAGGAGATTATGCGCTTAGCAACCGCGACCCGAGAGTGCCAACCGAATCGTCTCCAAAGTCTCGGCGAGTGGCAGTCCGATCACATTGGTGACACTGCCGTCGAGACGCTCGACCAATGCCCCACCGGCACCTTGAATGGCGTACCCACCTGCCTTGCCATCCGGCTCACCTGTTCTGACATACCAGTCGACCGTCGCGTCGTCGAGCTCGACGAACGTGACTGCCGTGTGCACGACCTGCGTGTGCGATGTTGATGGACGACCAGCTGCTCCCGTCATCGCCACCGTGACACCCGTGTGGACCTGGTGCACTCTGCCAGAAAGCAGCCGCAGCATCCTGCGTGCATCGTCGCCGTCAACGGGCTTGGCAAGGATCTCTCCGTCAACCTCGACTGTCGTATCGGCAGCCACCACTATCTCTCCGGGACGAGCGACGGCCGCTGCCTTTTCGACTGACAATCGTCGGACATATTCGATGGGTGGCTCGCCGGCGTGGACGGACTCGTCGATGTCCGCTGGCCGAATCTCGAAAGTGAGCCCAACCTGTGAGAGCAGCTCGGAGCGCCGAGCTGACGACGACGCCAAGACGAGCTCGACGTCTGAAGGAAGGCGGATCACAGGTCAGCCTCCGGAGAGAGTAAGCAAGTTGCCGTCGTCTGGCACCGTGACATCGTCGATCAACTGCTCGCGCTGGTGGTCGTCGAGCCAACCTTCGGGAAGACTCACCTTCACCGGTCCGTTCGTGTGGCCACGCTTGATGCGTTCTCCACCTTCGACGATTTGCGCAGCCGGGTCCAGATCAGCGATCACGTCTTCAAGTTCCATCAAGCTCTTGATCATCGAGAATCGCCGACGAATCTCGGGCCCGACTGGGTAGCCGCTGATGTACCAGCCGGTGTGTTTACGGAAGTCACGCATCGCGTGGTCCTCACCCATGTGATCGACGAGCAACCGCGCGTGGTCGATCAGAACTGCCATCACCTCACCGAGGTTGCGACTGGGCCTGACTTCCCTGCCACTGAGCGCGTCGACAAGGTCGCCGAACAACCACGGGCGACCGAGGCAGCCGCGGCCGATGACAACACCATCACACCCTGTTTCGGCCATCATTCGAACCGCATCCTGCGCCTGCCAGATATCCCCGTTGCCGAGGACCGGGATCGAACCGACAGCTTGCTTCAGTTCGGCAATGGCTTCCCAACGGGCCTCGCCCGAATAGTGCTGTTGAACGGTCCGGGCATGAAGCGCAATCGCCGCGACTCCCTCGTCAGCGCACACCTCGCCCGTGCGAATGTGCGTCAGCCAGTCGTCGAAGAGGCCCAGCCGGAACTTGGCCGTTACCGGGACACCGTATGGGGTCGCGTTTGAAACCGCGGCACGCAGGATCGCGCGAAGCAGTTCGGGCCGTGCGGGAACTGCTGCACCTCCACCGCGGCGAGTGACCTTGGCGGCAGGACAACCGAAGTTGATGTCGATGTGATCGACACGGCCCGCATCGCACAACTTGGCCACAGCCTGGCCCATGATCTCTGGGTCACTGCCGTAGAGCTGAAGACTCCGCGGGTGCTCGTCGGGGCCAAAGCTGATCATCCGACTCGTCTTGTCGTTGCCGTACACCACCGGTGTGGCCATGACCATCTCGTTGACGTACACGAGGCCGGGCGCAAACCGCCGGCACATCGCCCGGAATGGCGCGTTGGTAACTCCCGCCATAGGCGCGAGTACAACCGGAGCTGACAGCTCAAACTCACCGATCTGAAATGTCATAACCGAATCAACGGTATCGGGCGGTCAGTCGATGAAGGGGAGACGCAGGTTCGGCGTAGCACCAACATCGAGAGAGGTTGGGCCATCAGAACGCAGGCGATGCCATCCCGCTGCCGCGATCATTGCTGCATTGTCCGTGCACATTGAGCGACCCGGTAGGAATCCCTGGATTCCATCTTGCTCACAGGCACCGAGCATCTCTTCGCGGAGCAACGAGTTCGCCGCCACCCCACCACCGAGCACGATTCCAGTCGCACCAACTTCTGCAGCCGCTCGCCGAGCCTTGCTCACCAGTACGTCGACGACGGCCGCCTGAAAGGAGGCGGCAACGTCCGCCGAACCAACATCGGGATGCTTACGGACGTAGTTCATCACCGATGTCTTCAGGCCGCTGAATGAGAAGTTGTATCCGTCATTCAGCATCGCCCTCGGAAAGCGAATTGCCTCCGGATCGCCGAGCATCGCGGCTCTGTCGACAGCCGGTCCACCCGGATAACCCAAATCGAGGAACCTCGCCACCTTGTCGAACGCCTCGCCCGCCGCATCGTCGATGGTCTGTCCGACAAGCCGGTATTGACCATGATCCTGCATCTCGATCAGCATCGTGTGCCCACCGGAAACGAGTAACACGAGAAGCGGGAATTCGAGCGAGGGGTCCTCGAGGAAGGCGGCATACAGGTGCGCCTCCATGTGGTTGACGCCGATGAACGGCACATCCCAGGCCAGAGCCAACGATTTGGCCGCCGACACGCCCACGAGCAATGCGCCGATCAATCCTGGGCCCACCGTGCAAGCAACCGCGTCAATTCGATCCGCCTCGGCGCCGGATTCCACAATCGCTCTGGCGACGATCGGATTGAGGGCCTCGAGATGCGCCCTCGAGGCGATCTCCGGAACCACGCCGCCAAAGTCGGCGTGTAGTTCCACTTGTGTGGAGACAACGCTCGACAGGACATCGAAGCCCCCCATGACGAGGGCCGCCGCGGTTTCGTCACAACTGGTCTCGATACCGAGCACGAGAGTGGAGTCGTCCACCACGACGTCGGGGCTCACGCGAGCCGCTCGCGAATCTCGTCGAGACGCAATGCATAGTCGGTGCTCTGAATATCGTTACACCACATCACGATGGCATCCTCGGTATTTTCGTAGTACTTCTTCCTGACCCCAGCCGGACAGAAACCAAACCGACGATAGAGCTCTTGTGCTCCG
The DNA here is from genome assembly GCA_015767405.1 of Actinomycetota bacterium. Classification (GTDB taxonomy): domain Bacteria; phylum Actinomycetota; class Acidimicrobiia; order Acidimicrobiales; family Ilumatobacteraceae; genus Sva-07. The sequence continues at coordinate 35,815 of JADWMG010000008.1, read as the reverse complement.
ACACTCGACGCCCTCACTTCGAGCGTCCACGCCGGACAACCTCGGCTGATCGCCTCGTCAGCCTGGGCCAGCAACAGGCGGCTGGCAACGCCGGACCGGTGTTGTTCCGGGTCGACAGCAACGTTCGTGACGTGAGCCTCGTCGGGCGTGAACCACAATCCTGCGTACCCGACAATCGTCCGCCTACGACGACCCACGAGATAGTGCCGCGATCCTGACTTCATCTGTTCGATCTCGCTCTCGAACACACCTCGCGACCATGGGCGCGGGTAGCTCGCAGCTTCGATTGTCATCACACCGCTTCGAAGGTCACGACGTCGCAGTTTCGAAATCTCGAGCCCGACGGTGCTCGCCACCGACTCAGGTGCGTCGCGACGCAACAACCGCTCGATCACGCTCATGACCGCGACGCTCTCGTCGACCAGTTGATCTGCGCATCAGGCGCTCTCAGGTAGATCGGCTCGATCTCCCAGGGGTTCACCCAGTCCTCGCGAAGTGCGCGGGCATGAGCGAGCTGTACGAGTGGCGCTGCCGAAGGTTGGGCATCGCCACCAATCTCGCAATGGAACGCGTCGAGAATCTCCTCGCGATACCGCAAGGCACCATCACCGACACACAAGACGTCTTGGCTTCTGGCCAGCAAGTCGCCGACAAGCTCTTCCACAGGCCCGACCGTCGGCGGGGCGACCTGTTGCACTCCACCCGGCACCTGCCGGTACATCGCGTAGAAGACTTCGTTCTTGCGGGCATCGATTACGGGTACAACCACTCGATCTGTGAGCCGACACGGGAAGGCCAGAAGATCGAGTGAGGAAATGCCGATCATCGGCACACGGAGTGCCTGAGCAATTGCCTTTCCGGAGGCAAGCCCAACGCGCATCCCTGTGAAGAGACCCGGGCCCACATCGACGGCAACAACACTGATCTCTTCGAGATCGATGCCCGCCTGCCGACAGACGAAATCGATAGCCGGAACTAACGTCTCGGCGTGCCGACGGCCCTTGGTGACCTCGAAAAGGCCGATCACGCCCTCGTGGCCACCGATCGCAACACTCACGCGATCTGTTGCAGTCTCGATTCCGAGAATCAGCACCGGAACTCCTCACAGGCTGCCTCGAGCTGAGCCCACCGCGCCGCCCAGAGAGATCCCGAGGCAGACAGATCCAGCGTCCGGGCATCTTCATCGTCGGGATCCGACTCGAGATGCACCAGAAGGTGATCACCGAACAACGAGTCGACGACATCACCCCACTCGACGAGCACGATTCCCCTCGATTCCGCGAGCTCTTCGAGTGCGAGGTCCGCGACTTCTGCAGTGCGATTGAGCCGGTACAGGTCCGCGTGATGCAACATCAGCGGGGCGTGGCCGTGGCGGCTCGCTTCACCAAGTGAACGGTTGGATCCCAGTTCGTAGCTGTGTACGAGCGTGTACGTGGGTGACGTGATCGGCTCGATGACGCCCAAATAGCGGCCAAAGCCTTGAGCAAACGCGGTCTTACCGGCACCCATCTCGCCGGAGAGCAGGATGAGGTCTCCGGGTCGCGCCAACGCGGCCAAAGCCGCGGCGATGCCATGCGTGTCCGACACAGAGGATGCGCAGAGCTCCAACATTTCAGGTGTCGATGCTACGGCGCGGGACTCGGGGCACTCGACCGCTGATGCCACAAACGATCTCGTACCCGATAGTTCCAAGTCGGTCGGCCCAGTCCTCGGCGCGAATCCGCACCGGTCCGTCAGGTCCGTCCTGCTCTCCGATCAGAACAACGTCATCACCGGCGCGCACCTCATCGTCACCGCAATCGACCATCAGCTGATCCATGGTGATCGTCCCGACGATCGGCCGACGCCGACCGCCGATCAGAACTTCTCCCCTGGTCGCCGAGAGCCGCCGAGGCACACCATCGGCGTATCCGATCGGAATGGTCGCGACGGTCGTATCTCGGGCGAATTGGTGTCGAAGGTCGTAGGAGATCCGACTACCAGAGCGCACCTGTTTCACATAGGACACTCGCGCCCGCAGCTCCATCGCTGGGCGAAGCTCGGTACACAGGTGATCGACTCCTTCACCCGGGGACAGCCCATACATGGCAATTCCAATCCGGACCAGAGAGCGTCGCGACTCTGGGCAGGACAGGGCTGCTGCCGAATTCGCAGTGTGGGTGAGCGGAACGTCTGAGATGTTGCTCAAGGCAGCATCGAACAGCTCCAGCTGGGCCCGCGTCGCGGCGTCGTCGGGATCGTCGGCATTGGAAAGATGTGTGAACACCCCAGCGAGCCGAATGGCTGGTGCCCGCTTTTCGATCGAGGCCACAAACGCCGCAGCCGTGTGCGGATGCGCTCCGACGCGCTGCATACCGGTATCGATCTTGAAGTGAACCGGCAGGCCCGCCGGCCGCTCCGCCGCGAGCGCGTCCAAGAAGCGCCTCGTGTAGACGGTGGGTGTGAGCCGATACTGCACGATGTGCGGGGCAGTCTCCGGCGGTTGCTCACTCAGCAACAGAATCGGCGCGTCAACACCCGCCCGACGCAACTCGATGCCCTCGCCTGCGAGAGCGACACAGAGTCCTTCCGCCCCGGCATCAATCGCCGCCCGCGCAACATCGACCGCGCCGTGTCCGTACCCATCAGCCTTCACAACTGCCCATACGGCTGATGGAGCGACTACCTGTCGGATGTACTCGATGTTGTGTCGCACCGCGTCCAAGTCAACTTCGGCCCACGCCCAACGCATGTCGACCGTCATCTGATCACCCGCATCTGGCCACTTTCATCTGAAATCACCACAGTCCGGTCACTGCCGCCGGGAGGAGTTCGACCAAGTCGCCCGCAAGTAGCCCGACTTCGGGCCCGAGCCGTGCCGCTTCGGCATGGATCCAAGCCGCTGCAGCGGCAGCACGTTCCGGTGGCGCTCCACCGGCCAGGGCCATCCCGATCATTCCTGCCAGAACATCGCCTGAACCTGCTGTCGCCAGCCGTTCGTCACCGTGATCGATCACCAACACATCCCCTTCGGGTGCCGCAACCACGGTTGTAGGACCCTTGAGAAGCACTGTGCAGTCAACGTCTGCGGAAAGGCTCCGGGCAGCAGCGACGCGATCAGGACCCGGCGAGGCGCCAGTGAGCAACGCGAACTCACCATCGTGAGGCGTTAGCACGGTAGGCAACTTTCGCACCGAGAGCAGCGGCCCAGCCCCGTCTCCGCTCCATGCGGACGCAAAGAGTCCGTCTCCGTCAACGACTACCGGGACGGGCACATCGGCGATGGTCTGGCGCACGGAGGGGATCGTGAATTCCTCACGCCCCAACCCTGGCCCGATGACCAGAGACCCGAAACGATCGATGTCAGCCATGACCTCTTCGACGAAGTCAAACGACGCAATTCGGCGCTGGATGATCTCACTCCGCGCATCTGGATCCATGCCCGGGCTCGACAGAGTGACGAGACCTGCACCTGCTCGCGCCGCGGCTGCAGCACACAATCGGCCGGCTCCGAGCATCCCTGGGCTACCTGCAATGACACGCACTGCGCCCTTCCACTTGTGGGCGTCGCCCGCTCGAGTCGGCCACCATGACGCCACATCGGTCTTCTCGACCAGATGTTGATCGGCACTCGATACGTCGAGACCGATGTCGACGACCTCGACATCGCCGGCGAGATTTCGTCCCGCCCCAAACACAAGGCCTGGCTTCAGCGCCTGGAACGTCACGGTGAGGTCAGCGGGAAGTACCCCCGGACCTGCTTCTCCAGTAAGCGCTAGCACTCCGCTCGGGATATCGACGGCCAGTACCATCGCGTCGCCGACTTCGGGGGCAGTCCAGTCGCCCTTGAAGCCAGTCCCGAACGCGGCGTCGATGAACAGATCGCAGCGCGGCACGGAGGTCGGGCGATCACTCGCATCGATCACCGTCACCTTGATGCCCCGACGCTGCAGGTAGTGCGCCGCAACTCGGCCATCCGCGCCGTTGTTCCCGCCGCCGGCGAGCACGATGACGACGCGACCGTACGTGCCCCCAAGCATGCCCAGGGCCGTCCGAGCGACCTCGCGCCCGGCGCGGTCGATCAGTTCTTCGACCGGCTCAGGAGCCGCCTTGTCGATGGCGCCCATCTGGGCCGGTGTCACGATTGGAATCATCGCACCCGAGCGTAATGATGCCGACGGGACCGAAGCGCGTCAGGCTGGATGAAGGTCAGTCAGCAAGAAGCGACTCTTTGAGTTCGCGCTTGACGAATTTTCCGTTTGCGTTGCGCGGCAACGCGTCGTTGAGGAACCAAATCCGCTCGGGGATCTTGAACTTTGCCATGTGCTCCGCTAGGTCGGAGCGGAGTTGTTCCTCGGTCAGAGTCTTGCCCGGAGCCAAGACGATCGCCGCCCCGACGATTTCGCCGAGACGGTCATCTGGTACCCCGAACACCGCGGCTTCTGCAACCGCTTCGTTCTTGTAGATCGCAGCTTCGACCTCGGAGCAGTACACGTTCTCGCCACCGCGGAGGACCATGTCCTTGATCCGGTCGACGATGAAAACGAAGCCGTCTTCGTCGATCGTCGCTACATCGCCCGTCCTGAACCAACCTTCACGGATGGCATCGGCGGTCGCCTCCTCGCGGTTCAGGTATCCCTTGATCACTATCGAGCCGCGAACGCATAGTTCGCCAGGTTCGCCAGGCGCTACTTCCTCACCGGTCTCGTCGATCAACTTGGCATCAACGGTCGGAAGAATCCGACCGCATGAAGCCGGCTTCGCCACGTAGAGGCTGCCGGAGTTGGCCGTCACGATCCCGTTGGTCTCCGTCAGGCCATAGCCCGTACTCGGCGCACCGCCCGACAACGACTTGTCGATCTTGTCGACCAGGTCCGGCTGCAGGGGCGCACCGCCGCCACCCATTCCGAGCAGCGTCGACGTGTCGCGGCGCTCCCAGTCAGGATGCATGAGAAGCTCGCGGCTCATGGTCGGTACTCCGGAGAAGTTCGTCACTCCTTCGCGTTCGATCAATTCCAGCGCACGTTCCGCGTTCCACTTGTAGGTCAGAACGATCCGCGAGCCAGAAATGGTTGCCGGGTGCAGAATACAGTTGTTGGCAGTGACGTGGAACAACGGTGTAGGCGCCATGAACACGTTCTGCTTCGCTTGTCCGTCTTCGTCTACGGGCGCCTCCACCTCCTCACCGGCCTTGGCGGCGGCGAGCCCGCTGACACTCGCGAGAAATGCGAGGTGCAGCAGGTTGTGGACCGAACCACGATGGGTGAGCTGAGCCCCCTTGGGATAGCCCGTGGTCCCAGAGGTGTAGAAAATGCAGGCATCATCGTCGGGACCGATGTCGACGTCGGGAAGTTGAGGCGGAGCCGTTGCGGGATCGATGACGTCTTCCCAGCGATCTGCGTCTGCCGGCAGCTCACCGTCGTAGCGAACCGTCATCAGATGGAGTGGGCTCTCCGAGCGCAATCCGTCGAGCACACCCAGCACTCGCTCAACGCGTTCACTGTCAGCGATCAACACTCTCGGACGGGAGTCGGCGAGCCCGAACTCCATCTCCTCGGAGGTCCACCAGGCATTCATGCCGACGCACGCCGCACCGATCGACACGATGGCCCAGTACCCAAACACCCACTCGGGGTAGTTGCGCATTGCGAGAGCGACCCTGTCACCTGGCTCGACGCCGTATTCGTTACGCAGTCGATCGGCCAAGGCTCGGATGATCGCATCTGACTCGGCGAAGGTGTAGCGCTCGTCTTCATAGACCACGTAGTCACGATCGCCGTAGCCGCTGGCAAGTTCCCAGACCGTGCGCATCGACGGCAGAGCCGACTCGAAGACTCGGATCGGCACGTCGCGTACCGTGGTTTCCTTCATTGCGAACTGCGCGCCCGGCGCCGTCAGCTCTGCCCATGCCTCCAAATACTCATCGATCATGGCGAGCATGATGGCAGCGTTTGTGCCCCATTCCCCAGTCTCACAGCGATCGCGTGAACAAGTTGCGCACTATGTGCGCAAGAAGTTCACGCGTTCGGGTGTTGCCGCTACTACTCGGCGATCACGTAAGCGGCAGCCATGATGTCACTGTGCGTCAGCGACAGATGCCAACACGAAATTCCGGCTTCGCTGGACAGTTCTGCGGCCCGGCCTGCGAACGCCAGTGACGGTTGGCCCGACTCGGCGCGCTCGACCCACACATCGTGAAATGAGAAGGCGCCGAGGCCCAGACCTAGTGCCTTCATCACCGCCTCGCGGGCGGCGAAGCGCGCCGCTAGAGACGGCACCGGATCACTCTTCGGAGCTACGTAGGCCAGTTCGATCTCAGTGAATAGACGCGTGCGCATAGTTGGAGTCCGCTCGAGAGACCGACGAAATCGTTCGATGTCGACAAGATCGATTCCGACACCGATCATGCATGCACCGTCGAATGCGCCATCGGGTTCACCTTCGCGCGACTCATCGTCGCCAATGATCAGCGGTGTCGGAGATCGGACCGATCAGTAGCTCTTGGACAGGGAGTTCACCGAGCAGCGTTTCGTCAAAGCTTCCTTCGGTTTCAGTGACCCAATCGACGAGTCGGTCGTAGCGGCGGTCGTAACCCTGCAACACGGTGCGCATCACATCGGCGGGCAAATGATCATGGAAGGCGAGGTGCAGAAGGGTGAGCCCGGTGGTTTCGCCGGCCTTCACCTCTGGAATCAAGACAACAGTTCGTGCATCGCTTCGGCCGATAGCCACGAGCACCTCGCGCTCAGAAGACACCCGGTGCTTGGTTCCACGGAGAACACCATTCCTGTCGACGCGGCTCGGCAGATCACGCGAGATCCCGCCGCGGTCGATGACCGAGATCGCGTCGCCGTCGATGTGATACCGCGTGTAGCCGCGCACATCTTTGACAGCTGGGTCCAGATCTGCGAGGACCTTGAGCGTGCGGTAGCTGAGTACGTCTCGGCCTGCGCCGGCAGCCAGTACCGCCTGGACGAGCGGCCGGTCGATGACACCTTCATCACTGCGAGAGATGCCGACCGTCACCGTCTTGGCCTGGTGTTTGATCGTGTCGACGGGTCGCGTCAGCTCCTCGATAGCCCGCGTGAGTGACGAAACAAGGTCGTCGATCAAAGCGATCGGCGTACCGACCTTGCCTGATGCCTGCTGGAACCGTTCGACGGGACGATCTGACATCACATCTCGAAAGAGGCCGAAGAGGCGAGCCGCTGTCGAAGCTTCGAGTTGGCCGTCGTAGATCCCTGATCGAAGACCGTCGTAGAAACGTTCAGATGATTGGCGGAGTCCAGTACGCAGTTCGTCGAGAACCTCGTCGCCTGAGAGACCAGCGCCGACATGCTGCTCAATGGACTCGCGAGCTTCGCGCAACGGGTTTGCGCTGGCGTCAATCGCCAGGGCCGCTTCATAGCCGAATAGGTGGCCGACCATTGCCGACAAGATGAAACCCAAGGCCGGATCAACCGGCGGCACCCCGATGGTCGCCTCGGCCTCGTATCTACTCTCGCCATCATTGGCGATGACTATCGGGGTCGCCTTGTGAGCTTTGAAGATCGCCACTTCCTTCGCGACGTCGTCTGCGGTTGACCCGACCAACCCAGCTGCGCACACCAGGATCAAGGGCTCTGACGACAGATCGATGTGCTTCTTGTCCTCGGTCGAATCACAGGCCATCGACTTGTAGCAGAGCTCGCTGAGCTTGATTCTCACTTCTTCGGCGGCAACCTTGTTCGGCCCGTTGCCGACGACGGCCCAGTAGCGCTTGGATGGGGCGAGTCGCCTGGCGGCGTCGGCGATGAGCTCACGACGCGCCAGGACCTCGCGCATCGCCGCAGGCACCTCGCGGAGCGAGGTGAGCAGCTGAGATCGCCGCGCCTCGTCGCCGTATCCAGCCGCCTCGGCTATCGCACATGACAGGACTGCACCGGCCGCGACCTGGGCATAGAACGCCTTCGTCGAGGCCACGCTCATTTCGACATCCCGACCGTCGGACGTGTACATCACCCCATCGGCTTTGTCGGGCAGATCACTGCCACGCCTGTTGACGATGCCGATCACATGAGCCCCCCGCGAACGCAGCAGATCGACAGTGCGATTCGTGTCTGTGGTAGTACCCGACTGACTGACGGCGATCGCCAAGGTGTCGCTCATGTCGAGTCGCAGACCGAACCCGGATAGTTCGGTCGCGGTGATCGCGTCGACGTCCAACGCCGAATCTGTCAACTCATCGAGGATCGCCGCTGTGCTCTGGCCCGCTACAGCGGCAGTTCCCTGACCGATCACGCGTACACGGGTGATCGAACCGGCGGCTAACAGATCTGATATCGATCGCGGAAGCGCTCGTTCGCCGACTTCGGCGTGTACAAGACCGTTACTTTCAACAAGCTTGCCGCGCAAGGTTTTGGCAAAACTGTTCGGTGCTTCGGAAATCTCTTTGAGGAGGAAATGTGGCGCGTCGCCACGATTGATGTCGCGGGTTGTCACTTCCGCGGTCGCTATGTCGGTGGCATCAAGTGGCATCTCGCGGCCGTCGTATCCGAATCGCTCAACTCCGCTGAGCTCACCGGCAGCGGCAGCATCGAGCACGACAATCTCTCCACCGTGCTCTCCGTCCATCCGTACGTAGTTGGCCGTCTCTTCAACGACCCCGTACGGTTCGCTGGCAACAATAAAACTGTCGTCGGCCAACCCGACGTACAGGCCCTGACCGCTCCCGCGCAGGGCCAAAAGAAGTTTCGAGGGTTCGGTGGCGCTGGCCACTCCGATCGCAACTGAGCCCTCGAATTCACACACGGTTCGGCGGAAAGCTTCGGTCAGCCCGACACCTTCTGAACCACCGCTGCCGGTCATGTGTCGGGAGACCATTGTCGGGATGACTTTTGCGTCAGTGGTGATGGGGGCCGGAATCCGTAGTTCGTGGGCGGCTCGGAGATCAGCGTGATTGTCAACGTCCCCGTTAAGGGCTCCCACCACGTATGGCGGCACCGGAGTCCCCGCAGGTTGTTCCGATTCAACGGAGTTGAGGGGATGCGTATTCGGTTCGCTGATGATGCCAACGCTCGCCCAGCGGGTATGGCCGAGCAATGCGACGCGCGCACCCGGTGATCGAAGCGCACGTCGGAGCAGAGCATCGTCCCTCAGCGCACCGCGGAGGGCCGCTGTGTTGTCGCCTAGTTCGCCGATCTCAGCGGCGGCCTTGTAGACGAACGACAGGCACTCGCCATCGTCGTGAATGGAGCTTGCCGAACCGGATTGGAAAAGCAGGTCGGAGTCGCGCTCGGCAAGCAAGGCGCTGAGCGCATCAGGGTCGATGTCGTGGCCCCACACATAAATGTGCAGACCCGCCGAATCGCGGCCGCGGACTTCGAGTCGATCGATCGCGGAGAGCGCCTGCTGTACTGCGAGATAACCACCCAGCGATGATTCCCCGGAATCTGGGCCGGCAAGATCCGATACCTCGCGAGCTGTGCGTAGTCGGTCGTTGCGGGCTGCCCAGAGGGCATCTCTCAGAGCAATGAGCTCGGCGTTGGCTTTCTCGAGCTCCTCGGCCACAAGGCCTGACGCGTTGGTGTCGAGCTCGGTTTCGACCTCAGCAGCAAATGAGTCAAGTTCATCGAGCCTCAAAACCAGCGCCGCTTCGAGATCGACCTGGTCGGTGAGAGCGATGACCCCGGGAAGACCCCTGAGCAATGAGTCGACCCCGGATACGTGGTGAGTCACCTCGGTCACCTTCGGGCGCGAATCGAGTGCGTTGTCGAGCCCGCCCAGGATCTCCTTCGACGTCGGAGTCGGCCGGGTCGGAGGACGGCTGATAATGCCGATGATGCCGCACATGGCCAAACAGGCTATCTACTCATCTCGTATCGAACCTGCCGCCGACCCAACCCGCCCAGTTTTGTGTCAGCACTTACCGATGACGCACAGATTTCCGCTGACACAAAACTCAGGCACCGCCGAGCAAACGGATTTGTGTCAGCACCTACCGGTGGCGCACCCGTGTCTGCTGACACAAACTTCGGCGGTGGCGGCGACTGCGCTACGCCCGCGGAGTCAGGTGAATCAGGCGAACCGCGTGCGGGCATGGCTGGCGAGGTCGTCGGCGACCTGCTGCGCCTGCTCACGAGTCGGCGCCTCGACCATTACCCGGATCAGCGGCTCTGTGCCGCTCGCCCTGACCAGGATTCGACCAGTCTCGCCGAGAGATGTTTCAGCCAGGGCGATCTCGTCGGCGAGACGATCGGCAACGTCCGGCACGCGTTCAGCGACTCGAACGTTGACCAACACCTGTGGCAATGAGGTCATCGCCTCAGCCGCAAGATCAGCCAGCGAGCGGCCGGTCCGCGCCATGGCATCGAGCAGTACGACGGCAGTGAGCAGACCATCGCCGGTCGTGGCGTGATCGGCAAAGATGACGTGGCCAGACTGTTCACCACCTAGCGAATGGTTGCCGGCGGCGAGTGCTTCGAGTACGTAGCGATCTCCGACGGCGGTCTCGACTACATCTATACCCGCATCGCGCATCGCCAGCCGAAAACCGAGATTCGTCATGACCGTCACGACAACGGTGTCGTTGCGGAGCTGTCCCAGCGCCCGCAAGTCATCCGCTGCGATGGCAATGATGTGATCACCATCGACGATTGCGCCGTTGTGATCAACCGCGATCAGTCGATCGGCATCACCATCGAGCGCTACACCGATATCTGCTCCATGTTCGAGGACAGCAGCTGCCACAGCCTCCGGTGCAGTGGCGCCGCATCCCTTGTTGATGTTTCGGCCGTCCGGTTCGGCGGCAATGACGACGACATCTGCGCCGGCGGCACGCAATACGTCAGGAGCGACTTCGTAGGCTGCGCCGTTCGCCGCGTCGAGCACAACCTTCACGCCAGTTAGACGGCGACCTTCGAGGATCGCGAGCACATGGTTCATGTATGGCTCGTGATCAACGGATGCCCTGATCAACCCGGCGGGTCCATTCGGTGTCGTCAGTCGTTCGAGTTCAGCTTCAATCTGCTGCTCGACTTCGTCTTGCAGTTTGACGCCACCTGCCGCAAAGAGTTTGATCCCGTTGTCGCCATAGGGATTGTGTGATGCCGAAACAACGGCACCGAGAGCACCCAGTCGTTGGGCCTCGAACGCAACCATCGGCGTCGGAACGACACCGAGACGAACCACTTCTAGGCCTTCTGCTGAAAATCCGGTGCACAGCGCGGCATCGAACACCGGAGTTGATTCCCGAGTGTCTCCGCCAACCACAGCCAGACGAGTGTTGCTGGCGGTTGCCAGGACGCGGGCCGCCGCGCGCCCGAGATCGAGAGCAAATTCAGCAGTCAGTTCGGTGTGGGCGGCCCCTCGGACGCCATCCGTGCCGAACTTCATGAAACGGTATCAGCGCTTGGTGAACTGCGGCGCCTTGCGGGCCTTCTTCAGACCGTACTTCTTGCTTTCCTTCTTACGCGAGTCACGTGTCAGAAGGCCAGCCTTCTTCAGAGTCGCCCGATACTCAGGATCGATCTCGAGCAGTGACCGAGCAATGGCCAAGCGCAACGCTCCGGCCTGACCGCTCACGCCGCCGCCGTGAATAGTGGCGGTGATGTCGTAGGACTCGTTGGTCTCGGTGATGGTGAGCGCTTCAGATACGACCATTTGCGACACTGCTGTCGGGAAGTAGTCGTCGAGGGTCTTGCCGTTGATTAGGAACTGGCCGGTGCCAGGACGAACCTGGGCTCGGGCGACAGCTTCCTTGCGACGGCCGGTGGTCTGGGTGAGCGGTGCGGTTGCCATGATGTCTCTCTCGGATTCTTCTACTGCGTCAAATCTCAGCGGGCTTTGGCCGCAGGGACTTCGAGGGTCTTGGGGAATTGGGCCGAATGGGGATGAGTAGGACCGGCATAGACCTGCAGCTTCCTCATTTGCTGGCTACCGAGCGCGCCCTTCGGCAGCATCCCTCTGACAGACTTGCGTACAGCGTCGGCGGGCTTGCGAGCGTGAAGGTGAGCGTAGGTCTCGGACTTGATGCCGCCCGGGTAGCCACTGTGTCGGTAGACCATGGTGCGCTCAGCCTTGCCAGCAGTCATCACGATCTTGTCGGCGTTGACGATGATCACGTGGTCGCCTGTATCCATGTTGGGTGTGTAGATCGGCTTGTGTTTGCCGCGCAGGATGCGAGCGACCTCGGTGCACAGCCGGCCGAGCACGAGGCCTTCGGCGTCGACGACGTGCCAATCACGTTGGATCTCAGTTGCATTCGGGGTGTACGTAGCCATGCCGCAATCTCTATTGAATCGGTGTTACTCGGATGCTTTGTGAACCGTGAAATGATACGGCCGTACGCGCACTGCTCCAACCCTGACGTTCAGCTGGTGTCAGGCCTGCGAGGATCGAACTGCGACAACGACCTCGTGGAGCCACTGTTCAACACGCCCAGCGAGCGCCGCAGTCGAGTATTCCTCCTCGACCCTCTGGCGGCATCTGATCCGCTCAATGCCCTCAATTCGTTGCACAGCACCGACAAGGGCATCGACGTCATCAGCCGCAACGATGTAGCCGGTCTCACCGTCGACGACAATTTCGGTCGGACCGCCGCGGTCATATGTGATCACCGGAACGCCAGTAGCCATTGCCTCGATGGCTACGTTGCCAAACGCTTCAACCCACTTATGCGCCATGATCAACGCCGAGCATCCCCCGATCGCGGCTTGCAGCTCATCGGTTGGCAGGAATCCGCAGTACTCGAGATGAGCATCCGGGTGGTCATCAAGGATCTGTTGCCAATACACAGGATCCTGCATCATCCCCCAGACCTTCACTGTCATTCCCGTACGCGAGGACAGCTCCGCAACGTCTTCGAGACCCTTTTCAGGCGAGATCCGGCCAACCGACCCCAGATATGGCGGGTCGTCAGCACTGAGATGGACGTCGTATCTGTCGGTCACAATCCCGTTGGCGAGAATGCGAAAAGGAACTGGGACATCTCCGCAGAAGCTGGCGGCCTGAGCTCGGGAGTGCGCTCCGAGGCGATCCGGATAGCGGTCGGCCACCTCTCGAATAGCCGAGTCCATTGCGTCATTCAGAGAACCCATCGAGATGAAGTGCACGACAGGAACGCGCATGAAACGCGTCAGAAAGAGCGGCAGCCAGTCGTAGGCGAGGTTGATCACGACATCAAAATCGTCCTGGATATCGGCGACCCGATTCCACATAGCGGCGAGTACAGATCCAGCCGGAAGCTGTGCTGGCTCATCACGCGCCCCGATCTGGCTGCTGACCTGCAGGGTTCCCTCGATCTGATGGACCTTGGCCCCGACATGCAACGAACCGGCTGGGGCCATCACCTCCACGTGGTGGCCGAGGGCGCCGAGCCCGTAGACGAGACTGTGAAGAGTGAGTTCGACTCCACCACCGATTCCCGACCCCAGGGGACCGACTGGAGTCGAGACAAGCAGGATCCGAAGCGGCAGTCGGTTGGTTGGCTCAGTCATTGAAGACGTACAACCTCCCAGATCCCGATCCCATTCCGGGACTAGGGTCATTCTGCGCTATGTCGTCTGAATCACGAGATCCATTGGAGAGTGAGCGGGAACCTAACGCTCGGCCTCCACGAGGCTCAGCGAACCCAATCGATCCAACCGCGGCGGCGCTGTCATTTGACGGCCTCGCCGATCCGGTCTTCGCGGTCGACCCCACAGGAGTACTTCGCTACGCCAACGACACGGCGGCCGAAGTCCTCGGTTGGGATCGCGCTGAACTCCTCGGCACGTTCGTCCTCGACCTCGTCCACCCTGACGACCTGAACCTCGCCACAAGAGCGATGGAGACAATCACCACCAAGCGCATCGGTGAACTCATCACACTGCGCGTCAGGACAGGCCACGGCACGTGGAGACACCTCGAGTTCAGGGGCACACACCGCGATGCCGACAATACCGACCCGAACACGAGCCGCGACGACGGACTGATCCTGATTGTCGCACGTGACGTCACCGACCGGAACCGTCTCGACCTCGACGAGGGCGATACCGACTTGTTGCGGGCAGTGATGGCCACCATGCACGGCATGGTTGTGCTCGTCGACGAGATGGGACGCGTCCGATCTATCAACGGTGCTGTGACGCGGCTGCTCGGCCACGATCCCGAAATAGTTCGCGGCGACCTCATCGTCAACTACCTGCATGAAGACGACTGCGATCAGGTCATCGATGCGGTTCGTGGCGTGAGTTCTCAAGACTCGATCACGCTCGACGCGCGGCTGACGGCAGCTGACGGCACCTCACTTGTCTGCGAGTTCACGGTGAACAACCTGCTCGATGACCCGGTAGTCAACAGCTACGTCATCAGCGCGCAGATCGCCACGGCATTGACAGACGCGCGTAACCGAGTCGAGTTTCTTGCCGAACATGACAGCCGGACGGGTCTACTCAACCGCGACGGGTTCATGCGCAGTGTGGCAACACTGATGCAAGACGGAGGTGGTCTGGGAATCTTGGTCATCGACATCGTGCGATTCCGCTCGATCAACGAGTTGTACGGCGAGCCTGTCGGTGACGCTGTACTGACAGCCGTCGCCGACCGGATCAACGAGATCCGATGGCCAGGGCTACTTACTGCCCGATTCGGTGGCGATGAGTTTGTAATGGCGGTTCGAGCAGCGAGCCCGAGCACCGTTGAGATGCTTCGTGAACGTGTGCGCCGCGATGTCGCTCGGCCTGTCATCGTGAATTCTCAAGAGGTCAATTTCGACATTCGGACAGCCACTGCGTTCGAGCCGCGCCCTGAGGTTCTCGATGCTCTACTCGTCAGCGCTAGCACCGAACTCGTGTCAGCCAAGCGATTTGCCGACCCGGAGAGCGGTGGAATCTCGGTTGACGCGATCAACGAGAGACGCCGACAACTCGATCACCTTCGCGAGGCACTGTCCGCAGGCCAGATACAGCCACACTTTCAACCGATCGTCGACGCCCAAGGCCACATCAAGGCCGTTGAAGCCCTCGTGCGTTGGGTGCACCCGTTGCGCGGGCTACTGGGCGTCGGGGAGATTCTTCCGCTCGCACAAATGGCGGGCCTGGCCGAGGCTGTCGATGACGCCGTACTCGACATGGCCCTCAGGTTCGCCGTCCGCCTCGACGATGCGGGATACGCCGAGACCGAAGTTCACATCAATATCGATCCCAAGGTCATCTCCCGACCTGCGTTCGGTGCATCGTTCCTCGAGCGGTGCCGCCAGATCGGCGCCAATCCCGCCCAACTCGTTGTCGAGATCACCGAGACCGATCTGCTCTCCCCCGGTGCCGCGTCACTGGCGAACATGCAGAAGCTCCGCTTCGCCGGCACGCACGTATCAATCGACGATTTCGGCACTGGCTATTCGAGCCTTGCCCACCTTCTCGAACTTCCGGTCGATGGAGTGAAGATCGATCGCCGCTTCGTTGCCGGAATCGATATCGACCCCGCAGCAACGAACCTGACCACCGCAATCCTCGGTCTGAGCGAGAGCTTGAGTCTCGGTTGCGTTGCCGAGGGCGTCGAGCAGCCATATCAACTCGAGCGCCTCACCGCACTCGGCTGCCAGGCGTTCCAGGGCTGGCTGTTCGCCCCGGCCGTGTCAGCGGACGAGATGCTCGCGATGATGCCCCGCATTGTTCTCAGGGAGCCGTCAGACGTCCCCTCCTGAGTCCCACCTCGAACCGCTGAAATCGACACTCCAGAGTACGAGGCCCGTCGGCGGCGCCACTGCACCTGCTGTTGCTCGATCGCGCGCGTCGAGAGTCTCTGCAATCGACTCGGGCGTCCGGCGACCCTGACCAACCTCCACGAGGGTGCCAACGATGCTCCGCACCATCTGGTGGCAAAATGAGGTCGCGGTGATCTCAAACCTGACTAGCGGCTCCTGATCGGGATCTTCCGGGTTGACGCGAGCCCAGTGCGCAACCTTCAGCCGACGAACGAGACTGCGTTCTGGTTGGCCTGGCGCCGGCTTGGGCCGACGACAGAATGAGGAGTAGTCGTGTTCGCCGAGAAGGCGATCTGCCGCGTGGTTCATCGCTTCGACGTCGAGCGAACCTGGTACATGCCAGGTGAATCGAGAAAGCAACGGGTGCGGTGTTTGGTGGTTCCACACGTCGTAGCGATAGGTGCGCGCTGTTGCGGAGAACCGGGCCGAGAATTCACCGTCCGCCCACTCGATTTCGCGTATCGAGAGCGCCGGGCCGCACATCCGATTCACGCTGTGAGCGAGACGGCCGAGATCTGTATCGGCAGGAAGCAGGCCTGACACCACCTGTCCCCACGCATGCACGCCTGCATCGGTACGCCCGGACCCGGTGAGCTCGACAGGGCAGCGAACGACACGTTCGATGGCGGCCGTCAACTCCCCCATCACGGTGGTCACGCCTTCGCTATCGGCGAACCCGCGGAAGTTGGTGCCGTCGTACGCGAGAAGTAGTCGGATGTTACGCGGCATCATTTCGGACACGTCGTGCCGATCAGCCGCAGGCCGGAAGCCCTTGGATCAGACGAGTTCGATGCGCGCCATTTCGGCGCTGTCACCGGAGCGAGTACCCAGTTTCAGAATGCGGGTGTACCCACCGTTGCGCTCTGCATAGCGAGGTGCAACATCGTGCACGAGTTTGTAGGTCATCTCCTGATCGCCGAGGAAAGCCTGGATCTGACGGATCCGATGGACCTGCATGGGGCCCTCTTCCTGAGCCTTCTTCGCTTTAGTGATCAACTTCTCTGCAATCGGGCGGAGATGCTTGGCCTTGGCCTCAGACGTGGTAATTCCCTCGGCCGCGAACAGTGACGCAGCAAGGTTGGCCATCATCAGGCGCTGGTGGGCAGCGGAGCTACCAAATCGGCGGGATCGGCGTGGAGTAGGCATGGATCAATCGTCTTTCGTATTCGTGGAGGCTCAGCCGCGAAGCGTGAGCCCACGTTCGTCGAGCTTGGCCTTTACTTCGTCAAGGCTCTTCTGACCGAAGTTGGTGATGTTGAGCAGATCGTCTTCGTTCTTGGTCAAGAGTTCGCCAACCGTATTGACCTGAGCGCGCTTGAGGCAGTTGTTCGGACGCTCCGAAAGATCGAGGTCTTCGATCGGCAGGTCGAGGTCAGGCGAGCTGACCGTGGTGTCGACAATCTCGCCGAGTTCCAGGCCCTGCGGCTCATCGGACATGGTGGCCACGAGGTCGACGAGCGAACGCAGCGTTGCACCAGCCGACGCGAGAGCCTCGCTCGGCGTGATGGAGCCATCAGTATCAATGTCGAGTACGAGGCGGTCGTAGTTGGTCGATTGCTCGACGCGTGTGGGCTCGACCTGGAATGAGACGCGACGCACAGAACTGAAGATCGCATCGATCGGGATGACCCCGATGGTGCGGTTGTCGTCTTCACGGTTGCTCGACAAGTAGCCACGGCCCTGCTCGACTGTGAGGTCGATCGCGAGGCGGCCCTTCGAGTTGAGAGTGGCGATTGGCAGATCCTTGTTGAGAATCTCGATGTCGGCCGGACACTCGATATCACCGGCGGTGACTACACCTGAGCCGCGCGCATCGAGGCGAAGCGTTACTGCCTCCTCGGAATGCGAGGTGACAACCACGTCTTTCAGGTTGAGAATGATGTCTGTGAGGTCTTCGGCCACACCGGGGATCGTGTCGAACTCGTGAAGCGATTCGTCGAAACGAGCCGTGGTGATCGCGGCTCCGGGGATCGAGGACAGGAGTGTGCGCCGAAGCGAGTTGCCGAGAGTGTGACCAAAGCCGGGCTCGAGCGGGCCTACGGCAAAACTCTGACGATTGTTTGACTCCTCACCGAGAGCTTCGATGGTGGGGCGCTGCATGACGAGCATTTGTGCCGGGACCTTTCAAGAACAGGTATTCGAACGGGGGGTGACCAGTTGACAGACGGATGGATTACTTGGAGTACAGCTCGACGATGAGCGACTCGCGAACGGGTGCGTCGATGTGCTCGCGCTCTGGCAGAGTGCGGATCATGACTGCTTTGCCGCCGTCACTTGATTCGAGCCAACCCACGAGGGAACGATCGAGCACGTCGATGTTGTGTTGAATCACGATCATCTTCTGTGCCTTGGGCGACAGTGAGATCACGTGACCAACTTTGCAGCGGAAGCTGGCAATATCGACGCGTTTGCCGTCAACCTGAATCAGCCCGTGGTTGACGAACTGACGGGCCTGCGGACGGCTTGATGCCCAACCAGCGCGGTACACGACGTTGTCGAGACGCTGTTCGAGCAGACGGAGAAGAACTTCACCGGTCGGACCATCGAGGTGAATCGCCTCCATGTAGGTCTTGTGAAACTGCCGCTCGAGCAGGCCGTAGATGTACTTGGCCTTCTGCTTCTCTTGCATCTGGGCGAGGTACTCGCTGCCTGAGTTGCGACGCCGTGTACGGCCGTGCTGGCCCGGCGGGAACGGCCGACGCTCGAGCGCCTTACGACCTTTTTCGTTTTCGAAGATGTTTGTGCCGAGGCGACGCGAGATACGCACCTTGGGTCCGGTGTAACGAGCCATGACTCAGCCCCTCCGACGCTTCGGTTGCCGGCAACCATTGAATGGAACCGGGGTGACATCTTTGATCGACGTGACCTCGATGCCGGTTTGCTGGATTGAACGAACTGCGGTGTCGCGGCCGGAGCCCGGGCCCTTCACCTGTACTTCAGCGCGACGCATGCCGTGCTCGATGGCTGCCTTGCCGGCCTTCTCGGCGGCTTGCTGAGCGGCAAACGGCGTGCTCTTGCGGCTGCCTTTGTAACCAACCGCTCCCGACGATGCCCAGGCAATGACGTTGCCCTCGGTGTCGGTGATGGAGACAATCGTGTTGTTGAACGAACTCTTGATGTGGATGATGCCTGTACTGACATTCTTGCGATCGCGCTTACGTGGACGCCGAGTCGCTGTTGGCTTGGCCATTACTTCCTCACTGCCTTCTTCTTGTTGGCAACCGTGCGCTTCGGGCCCTTGCGGGTACGAGCGTTGGTGTGGGTGCGCTGACCGCGAACGGGCAGGCCCTTGCGGTGACGGACACCCTGCAGGCAGCCGATTTCGACCTTGCGCTTGATGTCGCCCTGGACCTCACGACGCAGGTCGCCCTCGACTACGAGATTCTGATCGATGTATGTGCGGATCTGGTTGACCTCGCCCTCAGTCAGATCAGACACCTTGGTGTCTTGGTCCAGTTCGAGGACCGTGCAGATCTTCTGCGAGGTCGACAGACCGATTCCATAGATGTAGGTGAGCGAGATATCCACGTGCTTTTCGCGGGGGATGTCGACTCCGGCAATACGTGCCATTGATGTAGCTCCTCAGCCCTGCCGCTGTTTGTGGCGGGGGTTTGTGCAGATGACCATGACGCGACGGTGGCGACGAATCACCTTGCAGTTATCGCACATCGGTTTGACGCTGGGTCGTACTTTCATGGTTGCTCTCTACTTGCTTACTATTTGTATCTGTACGTAATGCGACCTCGGGTGAGGTCGTATGGGGTGAGTTCCACCTGCACCTTGTCGCCGGGGAGAATACGGATGTAGTGCATCCGCATCTTTCCGGAGATATGTGCCAAGACTGCATGGCCGTTTTCAAGTTCGACCTTGAACATGGCGTTCGGCAGCGATTCGAGGATCTTGCCTTCCAGCACGATCGCATCTTCCTTGGGCTTTGGCAGGGGCTTCTCCTCACCGGGATGGGGCACGACAGCGAGGTGCTGACGCTACGGACATGACGAATTGCTTGCGACGCACAGCGCCGCGGCCTGCGAACAAGCCGACGAGTCATGCTAGCGGTGCATTTTCGGAGAACCACGGGTGAGATCCCCTGGATTTCGCCATACGTATGCTAGGGCTGTCAAACAAGCTGGAAATGGGCCGATTCTGCTCGAGCCGAAGGTTTGTGTCAGCAAAAACCGGCGGCGCTCCAGTGTCTGCTCACACAAATCCCTGATTCTGACCACGACCGATTCGGTCCCGCCCTCTGTCAGACCGATCAGCAGGATCCGAATCAGCTCGGCGAACGAGTCTCGGTACTCGGGTGCAATTTCGCCAGTTGCCACGCCCACGTCGACGATGTCAGCGAAGAAGCGATCGCGTCGCCGAACGCTCTGCGCCAGTCGACGCCTGATCTCCGGGAATCGCCGCATGTCGGCGCGTACCGTGCCGACTAACAAAGCCAGCGTGTAGTCCTCTTCGTTCATCGCATTCGCCGCCTCGAGAATCCCCTCGAGCTTTCCCAGAAACGTGTCGGAGGCATCGACAGCCTCGTTGAATCGGCCATATACGCGGTCCTGCAGGTCTCGGTACACCTCGACGTAGAGGTCAAGCTTCGAATCGACGTAGTGGTAGAGCGCCCCAGTCGTGATACCAGCGGCCGAGGCCACTTCCTTGTTCGTCACTTCGCCATAGCCGCGTTCGGCAAACAACCTGCGAGAGTTGTCGAATATCGCCCGACGCGTTTCAGTCGAGTCAGAAGCGGGAGGGCGCCCCCGCCGCTTCGTCGTCACCGGTTCGGTATCGACCATCACACGATTATGACCAAGCGACGACACTTACGCGCCAGTGGAGCGTCCTCGAGACGCACATGACGTTCAGCACTATTCGCAGCATCCCCAATCGCCATCGATCTATGGTCGTTTCCATGCGTATTCGACTCGCCCTTCCGTGTGCCGTCGCGATGATTGCCACGGCGTCGTGCGGTGGCGGAGAATCCAGCGGTTCTGGCGGCTCCGATAACCCGGTCGATACGTCAAGTAGCGAAACGCAGAGCAACGGATCACTAGAAGCCGCTAACACGAACGACAGCACGGCCGACGGTGAACCAATCAACGGCCCTGTTGTTTCGCTCCTCTCGCCCGAACTCGGGCTGTACGCGATCGACCGTGCGACCGACGAGGTCCGAGATCTAGCGATGGACGGTGTTGAGTTCACAGACCGCCAAAACCAACCGATCCTGATTGGTGACAGCGCCTACGTACTGACCGCCACGACGATCGACGGCCAGTCTTGGTCGCATGAGGTCGGTATCGGAAAGGTCGAGCTCGCCTCGGGTGAAGGCGTCGAGATTCTTCAGCTCGGCACCGATCGCGAAACAGACGACGACACTGATGTGATCGCCTTCGAACTAATCGGTGGCGCTGATACGACAGTTTGGGTGACACGCGAGAGCTTCGCTGACCCTGACGATGTCACGTACCTCAGCTTCGATTCCTCAACCGGCGCCGCTGGGAACGAATTCAAAAGCCTTCCGTACGAAGTCACTACCGACGATGGAACCACTTGCACGGGCGACATCAGAGACGAGCTCGTCCTCAGCGACGGCACGCTCGCCGGTCTCAGTAACGGGTGGCCAGCCACACTCGATGCCATTACAGGTGAAATCGAGCCGTTGGTGGAGTGGTGCGGTTCCGATGCCGAGATCAACCTCAGTGACCTGCTGGCACCTGAGGAAATCAACGAGTACGCGGTGACCGAAACCGGAGAACCCATTCCACTCGACCGAGCCCCAGACGTTCTCAGACTCGTCGAACCGAAGGTCTCGAACGGCACCTACGTCGAGGGCGATGGCAGCCTCTGGTGGATTTTCAGTGCATTCGGCGTTCATTGGGACAGCGAGTCCCCGTCGGCGGCACTGGGAGGAATCGTGGAATTCGACCTCGCGACCAACTCGATCGTCAATGTGTGGCCGCTCGGCGGCGACACAGTCGCGTATGACTCGGGCGACGGGGATGATGACATCACCTCCGTCTCGTCGCTCACCCAGGCCGACTTGCGGTTCTTGGACGATCGACTCTGGATCATGGACTGGCGAGAGGATGCGCCACTTCGTGTCCTCGACCCAACTACCGCCACGCTGACATCCATCGATATCGAGAAGGGTGACGGCGTCGACTTCACAACCGCCAATCTCATCTCGTCTGATCCGGATTCGATCTGGCTCGACGTGTCCCGATCGACCATCACGAGTGAACCGGGCGAGCTTCAGTCCTCGCTCGGAGTCAACTTCTTGGATCAGTTCGACCCAGCGAGCGACGCGTTCACATCCTCGATCAAGTCATTGACCATCATCGGCTTCTAGTCTTCGCCATCAATTCTTCGTTTGTATGTAATTTTTTGGTCGTCCTGACCGAAAAACCACATACAAACGTGGTTTTGGCTATCAGTTGCGATTTGCGTCGACGGCTTTGACCAGACGATCGAA
Organism: Actinomycetota bacterium; assembly: GCA_015767405.1. Taxonomy (GTDB): domain Bacteria; phylum Actinomycetota; class Acidimicrobiia; order Acidimicrobiales; family Ilumatobacteraceae; genus Sva-07. The sequence goes on along the minus strand of JADWMG010000008.1, from coordinate 13,646 downwards.
GACGTCGTCGGGGTGACCGATGCCGTTGATCACCACCAGGCGGTTCTGATCGCCGTAGTGCTTTATCAACGGAAACGTCTGCTCTTCGTAGAGATCGAGACGCCGGTTGACCGATTCGGGCGTGTCGTCTTCGCGTTGCATCACATCGCCACCGCAAACGTCACAGATCCACGGGTCCGGATCGTTGCCGGTCGCCGTGTAGTTGGTACCGCAGTCACGACAGACGCGGCGAGCGGAGATCCGCTGCAACACGATTTCACGCGGCACGTTGAGGTCGAGCACCACGTCAATGGGACGTTCTCCGGCAATCCTGTCGAGCGCATCTGCCTGTTCAATCGTCCGGGGAAACCCGTCGAGGATGTAGCCACGCGTCAGAGCGTCGGCAGCTGCCAAACGCTCATCGACAAGCCCGATCATCACAGCGTCCCCTACGAGGCCACCGTCGTCCATGATCTTCTTTGCTTTCAGACCGAGCGCTGTGCCCTCTCGACTGGCGGCGCGCAGCATATCTCCAGTGGAGATGTGGGGTACGACGAAGTGCCGGGACAACCGCACACATTGCGTGCCTTTGCCAGCACCCTGTCGCCCGAGGATTATGAGGCGGGCGCCGGGGATCACTGCAGACCTACTTGAGGAATCCCTCGTAGTTGCGCAGTGTCAGCTGGCTGTCGATCTGGCGCATCAGCTCGAGCGAAACGCCGACCGAGATCAGCACACTCGTGCCGGCGAACCCGAACGAGTTGATGCCGGCCATGATCAACAAGATGTATGGCAAAATCGCGATGATCGCGATGAACACGGCACCGGGCAGCGTGATCCGGTTCACGGCTTTGGCGAGATAGCGCTCGGTCTGCGGCCCGGGGCGCACGCCCGGAATGAAGCCGCCCTGGCGGCGCAGCTGGTCGGCTTGGCGCACTGGGTCAAAGGCGATCGAGTTGTAGAAATAGGCGAACGCGATGATCATCAGGGCAAAGAGCGTGATGTATACCCAGTTCTGCGGGTTGACGATGTACTGATCGACAAAGCTCGCAACCTCGCCTCGCCACCCTTCACCGGAACCGAGGAACTGCGACAGAATGACCGGAAGCAGCAGTATCGAACTGGCGAAGATGATCGGGATAACGCCGGACTGGTTGACCTTCAGCGGAATATAGGTGTTCTGTCCACCCATCATCTTGCGGCCGACCACACGTTTGGCAAACTGCACCGGAATGCGCCGTTGCCCAAGGTCGACGTAGACAACCGAAACGATGATACCAAAGGTGAGCAGCACCATCGCCACGAACCAGAACACCTTGTTGAGCTGGAGAATGCCCCAGAAACCGCCTGGCAACGACGCCACAACAGAAGCGAAGATGATCATCGACATGCCATTGCCGATTCCTCGCTGAGATATCAGCTCGGCAATCCACATCAGAACAGCCGTACCGCAAACGAGAGTCGGAATGATCAGGTAACCACGCGGCCAGACGCCATCAGGCAGCAAAGGCACTGTTGGCGCCGCGCTTGCCGCGGAGAAGAACGCCGTACCACGGCCAGTTCCGAAGATGAATACCAACCCCGTGGCCTGCAGAGTTGCCAGGCCAATGGTTACGTAACGGGTGTACTGCGTGATCTTGCGTTGGCCAACAGCACCCTCTTGCTGAAGCTCTTCGAGCTTGGGAATCACGACACCCAGCACCTGCATGATGATGCTCGCCGTGATGTAGGGCATGATGCCGAGCGCGAAGATCGAGAAGCTCTCGAAGGCCCCACCCGAGAACAAATTCAAGAAGCCGAGCGCGCCCTGTTCCCCCGCTGACTCGCGAAGTTGCTCGATGGCGATCGGGTCGACTCCGGGCACACGAATAGCGACGCCAAGGCGATACACCACGACCATTGCAACAACGAACAGAATCTTGTTTCGAAGGTCGTGGACCTTGAAGATGTTCAGCAGATTCGAGATCACGCTGATGGCTCCTTTGTCACTGCGCGTTGTGCGGTCGGGCGGATGGAAATCACTGGCGAATCAGCGGTTGGCGAACTGGTTGCCCTTCACTGCGGGACGACCAGCCTTGCCTTCTTCCTTGAACGGAAGCTGGATCAGCGTGACCGTACCGCCAGCGGCGGTGATAGCGGATTCAGCCGACTTCGAGATTGCGTGCACGTGCACATCGACCTTTGTCGAAATCTCACCCCGGGCAAGCACCTTCACGAAAGACTTCTTGCGTACAACGCCTTGTGCCACCAGTACTTCGGGCGTCACAGTTGTTTCGCCCGTCGTCTCGACCAGCTCGGCAAGCGTGTGCAGGTTCACTGCCTGATATTCGACGCGGAACGGGTTGTTGAACCCTCTCAGCTTCGGCACTCGTTGCTTGAGCGGCATCTGGCCGCCCTCGAAACCACGGGCGACGGTATTACGGGCGCGTTGGCCCTTCGTGCCGCGACCTGCGGTTTTACCGCCCTTGCCGCCGGTTCCACGACCGACACGCTTGGCACTCTTTTTGGCACCGGAGGCCGGCGCGAGCTCATGGACCTTCATGATCAGCTCTCTTTCTCGGAAACCGTGATCAGGTGAGGAACCCGGGCGATCATGCCACGGATTTCTGGGCGGTCCGGCAGCGTGTTGGACGAGCCAATCTTGCCGAGCCCCAAAGCGCGCAGTGTGCCACGGTGCTTTGGTTTCGTACCGATCGACGACTTGACCTGCGTCACCGTAATGGTTGCTTCACTCATGAGCCACCACCGGTGCTGACAGGTGTGTCGGCCGCGCCGGAGCGAGCCTTCTGACGTTCGTTGTAGGCGTTGAGCAGACCCTTGGGCACAAACTCGTCAGCGGGGATGCCGCGGCGGGCCGCGACCTCGTCGGGACGCTGCAGCGACTTGAGTCCGGCGACTGTGGCTCGGGCAACGTTGATGTGATTGGCTGATCCCAGCGACTTGCAGAGCACGTCGTGCACTCCAGCCTCTTCGAGGATGACGCGGGCTGCGCCACCAGCGATGACTCCGGTACCTGGGGCAGCCGGCTTCATCATGACCCGGCCACCACCAGTGGTTCCGAGGACTGGATGAATGATCGTGCTGCCTGCCATCGGGACTTCGAAGAGGTTGCGCTTGGCTTCCTCTGTTCCCTTCTGGATAGCGAGTGGAACTTCCTTGGCCTTGCCATAGCCGAGGCCAACCTTGCCGTTGCCGTCACCGATCACAACGAGTGCGGTGAACGAGAACCGGCGACCACCCTTGACGACCTTGGCGACGCGGTTGATGGTGATGACGCGCGATTCGCGCAGCCCACCATCGTCGCCGTCACGGCTGTCACGGCCGCGGCCGTCACGAGGATTGTTACTTGGGAATGCCATCAGAACTCCAGACCTGCTTCACGCGCTGCGGACGCCACGGCGGCGATACGGCCGTGGTAGGCGAAACCGCCTCTATCAAATACGACTTGCTCGATGCCAGCGGCCTTCGTGCGCTCCGCAATCAGTTGGCCAACACGTGTGGCTGCATCGACGCTGCCGCCGGTGCCGGCGGAGCGCTGGTCGGCTTCGAGGGTCGACGCGGCTACCAGCGTGGTGCCGGCATCGTCGTCGATGACTTGCACCGAAAGATGACGATTGGAACGGAACACTGCCAGACGAGGTCGGGCGGCGGTTCCGTGAATCTTCTTGCGAACGCGGCGATGGCGGCGTATGCGGCCAGTGCGACGTGCTTGGGCGATCTTGCTCATCAGACGCTCCGTTACTTCTTTCCGGCCTTACCGGCCTTGCGCTGCACTCGCTCGCCGGCGTACCGGACTCCCTTACCCTTGTAGGGCTCGGGCTTGCGAATACTGCGGATGTTGGCGGCCACCTGGCCGACGACTTCCTTGTCGATTCCACTGACGATGACCTGTGTCTGCTGTGGCACCTCGAAGGCAATGCCTTCGGGCGCCTTGACATCGACCGAGTGGCTGAATCCGAGATTGAGACGCAGACCGTTCGGGCCCTGGGCCTCCGCTCGATAGCCGACTCCGACGATCTCGAGTTCTTTCTTGAAACCCTCGGTGACACCGATCACCATGTTGTTCACGAGGCTGCGAGTGAGCCCATGCATGGCCTTGGTCTTGTTCTCGTCATTCGGGCGTTCACACTGGAGCGTGTCGCCCTCTTGGCTGATGGTGATAGTGCCGGGAATGACGCGTTCGAGCGTGCCCTTCGGGCCCTTCACCGAGATTGTGCGGCCGGCGACATCGATGTCGACCCCGGCTGGAATTGTGATAGGTGCGCTACCGATACGAGACATGAATGCGCTCTCTTCCTCGCCTGATCACCAGACGTAACACATGACTTCGCCGCCCACGTTGCGCTTGCGCGCCTCGCGGTCGGTCATGAGGCCATGAGAGGTGGACAGGACAGCAACACCGAGACCACCGAGCACGCGCGGCACGGAAGTAGCCCCGCTGTACACGCGCAGGCCGGGAGTCGAGATGCGACGCAAACCCATGATCGTGCGATCACGATCATCGGAGTACTTCATCTGGATGGTCAGGACATCGCCAACACCGCGCGGTGAGGGTGCAGTCTCGAACTCACCGATGTAACCCTCCTTTTGGAGGACTTCGGCGAGCGCAACCTTCTGTTTGGACGAGGGCATACGAACCTCGTCGTGCTTGGCCGTGTTCGCATTACGAACCCGGGTCAGCATGTCTGCTATGGGATCAGTCATCATAAGAGTGTCTCCTCACCAGCTCGACTTCGTGAGGCCGGGAATCTCACCTGCGTGAGCAAGCTCACGCAGGCAGATGCGGCAGAGGCCGAACTTGCGGTAAACCGAACGGGCGCGGCCGCAGCGGCGGCAACGTGTGTAGGCGCGAACCTTGAACTTCGGCTTCGCATTTGCTTTGTTGATGAGTGCCTTCTTGGCCATGTCTTCAGTTCCCTCCGCCGTAGTGCGGTCCACGGCGCTTCTTCTTGCGTGGTTCGTTCTCGGCATCGGCACCCTTCTTGAAGGGGAAGCCGAATGCGTCTAGCAACGCCTTGCCAGCTGCGTTGTCGCTGGCGGTTGTCACGATTGTGATGTCCATCCCCCTGGGATGGTCAGCAGTGTCGGGGTCGATCTCAGCAAACATTGTCTGCTCGTTGAGCCCAAATGTGTAGTTGCCACGTCCGTCCCATGAATGGGCCGGAAGCCCTCGGAAGTCACGGATACGGGGAATGGCGACCGATATGAGCCGATCGAGGAACTCCCACATGCGGTCACCGCGCAGCGTCACTTTGACACCGATGGACTGACCCTCGCGAAGCTTGAAGTTGGCGATCGAAGTCTTGGCTTTGGTAACTACAGGCTTCTGACCTGAAATCACAGTGAGATCTGCCACCGCGCCCTCGATCAGCGATGGCTGGCCAGCAGCACGGCCGACACCCATGTTGATCACGATCTTTTCGAGACCCGGGACCTGCATGACGTTCTGGATCTCCAGATCGCTCTGCAGCTGTGCCTTGATCGGGTCGCCGTACCTTGCCTTCAGGCGCGGAATCGTTAACGTGTCGCTCATCCGATCACCTCTCCACTAGGACGTGCGATGCGCACCTTGGTGCCGTCGTCTTGAATCTTGTAGCCAATGCGGACCTTCTGGCCTTTGTAGACGAACATGACGTTGCTCGCGTGGAAGGCCAGGTCCTTCTCGATGATCCCGCCCACGTCGTTAGCGCGTTGCGCACGCTGACTCTTCGACGCGACGTTGATGCCGTTGACGATGATCCTGTTGGTCTTCGGGAAGACGAAAGCAATCTCGCCCTGCCTGCCCTTGTCTTTGCCGGTGATCACCTCGACGGTGTCACCCTTCCTGAGCTTCATCTCAGAGCACCTCCGGTGCGAGCGAAACGATTCGCATGAACTTACGGTCACGCAGCTCACGGCCGACAGGGCCGAAGATACGTGTGCCGCGCGGTGTCATGTCGTCTTTGATCAGCACAGCCGCGTTCTCGTCGAAGCGGATGTAGCTGCCGTCTGGACGACGCTTCTCTTTCTTTGTGCGCACGACGACGCACTTGACGACTTCACCCTTTTTGACGGCGGCGCCAGGCATTGCGTCTTTGACAGTTGCCACGAAGACATCGCCGATCGAGGCATACCGCCGGCGCGTGCCGCCAAGTACCTTGATGCACAGCACCTCTTTAGCACCGGAGTTGTCAGCGACGCGCAGGCGCGACTCTTGCTGAATCACTTGGCACGCTCCAACACTTCGGTGATCCGCCAACGCTTGCTCTTGCTCAGCGGACGAGTCTCCATGACGCGTACCTTGTCGCCAACGTTTACGTCATTCGTCTCGTCGTGCACATACAACTTCTTCGTGCGGAGCACGAACTTGTTGTACTTCGCGTGGCGAACGCGATCGACAACAGCCACAACGGCCGTCTTGTCCATCGAGTTGGACACCACGGTGCCCTCGCGGGTCTTGCGGACCGCACGCTCTTCGGTTGCAGTTTCTTCTGCCATGTCAGTCACCGTTACTGTCCGGCCTCGGCGGCAACGATTTCTCGTTGACGGATGAGGGTGTTGATACGGGCGATCTGCTTGCGCACCTTGCCGAGTTCGGCGGTGTTTTCGAGCTGACCCGTTGCGTTACGGAAACGTAGATTGAGCGCTTCCTGTTTTGTGGCCTTCAGTTCGTCGATGAGTTCACCGAGGCTGAGGTCGGCCAGATTGCTCTTCTTTGCCACGTCAGATCTCCTCCTCACGGGTGATGATCCGTGCCTTGATGGGGAGTTTCTGAATGGCCTTGTTGAGCGCTTCCTTCGCGAGATCCTCATCCGGGTACGACAACTCGAAGAGTGTGCGCCCAGGCCTGACGACCGCTACCCAGAATTCAGGGTTGCCCTTGCCGGAGCCCATACGAGTCTCAGCCGGCTTCTTGGTGACCGGCTTGTCTGGGAAGATATTGATCCAGACCTTGCCGCCACGCTTGATCGAGCGGGTCATGGCGATACGGGCTGCCTCGATCTGGCGGGCGCTCAGCCAACCGGGCTCGAGCGCTTGAATTCCGTATTCACCGAAGTGCAGGCCGGAGCCACCCTTAGTGAGGCCTTTGGTACGGCCGCGTTGTTGTTTGCGATGAGCAACCTTGCGGGGCATCAGCATTGTTCGCTCCCCTTTCAGTCCTCGCCACGAAAGTGTGGCGTCTCGGAGCCTTCGGCCGCAGCAGTGCGCTTGGCGATGGCTTCTTCTTCGTCGAGCAACTTCTCGAGCTCTGGATCAGCTTCTTTGACGAGCGGCTGCGTCTCCTGCGCGGGAGCACCCTCGCGGGGACCGCCAGAGGAGACAACCTTGCGGGGACCACCCTGACCAGATGTTTCGCCTACGGCCATGGCCGCCTCGCGAGCAATCTTGTCTTCGTTCACGATCTTGTAGGGCAGGATGTCGCCCTTGTAGATCCACACCTTGACGCCGACACGTCCACTGGTGGTCTTGGCCTCACGCATGCCGTAGTCGATGTCGGCGCGGAGTGTGTGCAGCGGCACACGACCCTCGCGATACCACTCGGTCCGGCTCATCTCGGCGCCGCCGAGGCGACCCGAGCACTGAACCCGGATACCGAGGGCGCCGGCGCGCTGTGCATTCTGCACGGCACGCTTCATGGCCCGCCGGAAGGCGATGCGATTGACGAGCTGATCTGCGACGCCCTGCGCAATGAGCGCGGCGTCGAGTTCGGGGTTCTTGATCTCGACGATGTTCAGCTGGATCTTGCCGTTGCCGGTGATCTTCGTGATCATTTGGCGGAGCTCGTCAGCTTGAGCACCACGGCGACCGATGACGATGCCGGGGCGAGCCGTGTGTACATCGACACGCAGCTTGTCACGGGTGCGTTCGACTTCGATACGGCTGATCGCCGCCGACTCCAGGCGCTCCATGATTTCCTGGCGGATGGTCCAGTCTTCGGTGAGATAGTCCTTGTACTCACGCTCGCTGAACCAACGCGACTTCCAGTCGGTGGTGATTCCCAGACGGAAGCCGTAGGGGTTGATTTTCTGGCCCACTATGAATTGTCCTCTCCGGTGGCGGGTTCGTCGTCCGCTTCGACGGCATGCTCAGCGTCTGTCGCTTCATCGCTGGTTTGCTCAGCATCCGTTTCGATTATCTCGGCGTCTGTTGCGACTTCGTCGGTGGTCTCTTCGGCAGCTGACTCGTCGGTTGCTGCTTCGTCCGTGGATGCCTCTTCGGTATCGGCGGATTTGGCGCGGCTGCGTTCGACCCTGGCCCTACGGCTGGCGCTGGAGGACTGCGGACGACCTCGGCCGCCACCGCCACCACCGGCACGCTCTTGGCGGGCGGTGAGTATCTCGATCCGTTCGTCACTCATGCGGGCAACGATCACGGTGATGTGACAACTGCGCTTGAGGATGCGTGATGCGCGGCCTCGAGCACGAGGCCGGAATCGGCGAAGCGTGGGGCCCTCATCGGCGAAACACGCAATGACGTAGAGTTCCTCTGCGTCCTGCTCGTCGTTGTTGACGGCGTTGGCGACTGCGCTGGCAAGAACCTTGCGGACATTTTGCGCGACATGACGATCGGTGAACTGGAGTACCTCGTCGGCCGACTTGACGTCGAGACCGCGGATCAGATCGAGAACAACCCGAGCCTTGGAGGCGGAGGTGCGTACGTACTTGGCTGTGGCTTTCGTACCGGAACGTTCACCGGCGACGAAAGACATCTCGTTGAGCTTTGGGCCGGTCATCAGCGACCACCCCGTGTGTTGCGCTCCATACCAGCGTGGTAACGGAAGGTCCGGGTAGGGCTGAACTCACCGAGCTTGTGACCAACCATCGACTCGGTCACGTAGACCGGTACGTGCTTGCGTCCGTCGTGGACCGCAATGGTGTGGCCGACCATGTCGGGAATGATCGTGGAGCGACGCGACCAGGTCTTGATGACCTTGCGCTGTCCAGCGGCGTTCTGTTCGTCGATCTTCTTGAGCAGGTGCTCGTCGACAAACGGGCCCTTTTTGAGACTGCGAGACATTGTTGTCAGTACTCTTTCTGCGATTGATCGGCCGCTACTAGCGGCGACCTCTACTTGTACGGCGGCGGCGGACAAGCAGCTGCTGGCTGGGCTTCTTCTTGTTGCGGGTACGGCCTTCTGGCTTGCCCCACGGGGACACCGCTGGACGCCCACCGGAGGTGCGGCCTTCGCCACCACCGAGTGGGTGGTCGACCGGGTTCATAGCCACGCCACGAGTCTGAGGGCGCTTGCCCTTCCATCGGTTACGGCCGGCTTTACCTATCTTGATCAATTCGTGCTCGGAGTTGCCGACCTCGCCGACGGTTGCCCGACAGTCGATCAGCACTCGGCGCATCTCGGTGGATGGCATACGCAGCGTGGCGTAGTCGCCATCTTTGGCCACGAGCTGAACGGCGATCCCGGCCGAACGGCCGATCTTGCCGCCCTGGCCCGGGCGCAACTCGACATTGTGCACGGTGGTACCGACTGGGATGAAGCGAAGGGCCAGGGCATTGCCGGGCTGGATGTCAGATCCCTGACCACTCTGGACCTGGTCGCCAACGTTCAGGCCACGCGGGGCCAAGATGTAGGCCTTCTCGCCGTCGACGTAGTGCAGAAGCGCTATCCGACAGGTGCGGTTCGGGTCGTATTCGATGGCTGCGACCTTGGCTGACATGCCGTCTTTGACACGGCGGAAGTCGATGACGCGGTACTGCTGCTTGTGGCCGCCACCGCGGTGGCGCGATGTCTTGCGGCCGTAGCTGTTGCGTCCGCCAGTTTTTGACTTCTTGACGAGCAGCGTCTTTTCCGGCTGGGTCTTGGTGATGTCGCGGAAGTCGGAGCTCGTCTGGAAGCGACGACCGGGGCTGGTGGGCTTGCGTGAACGAATAGCCATGATGCGCTCAGTTCTCGAACAGCGGGATTTCGCCCGCTGCAAGTGTGACGATGGCCCGCTTCGTGTTTGGCCGTTGGCCGATGCGGTTGGTACCACGGGTGCGCTTACGCTTCCCGTTGCGGTTGAGTGTGTTCACCTTCAGCACCTCGACGCCCCAGATGGCCTCGACGGCGTCGCGAATCTCGGGCTTGGAAGCCTTGGTGTCGACTTGGAAGGTGTAGACGCCCTGTTCGATCAGGGAGTAGCTCTTCTCCGAGACGATCGGAGCAATGATGACGTCACGAGGATCTTTCACGACGCAACCTCCTCGTTAGCTGAAACTGGAGTGCCTCTTGGGACTACTTCTTTGGTGAAGATGAGCCAGTCGTTGCAGAGCACGTCGTAGGCGTTCAACTCGCCGGGGGCGATGAGCTGCACGTTCTGGAGATTGCGGAAGCTCAGTGCTGCTGCGGCGTCATCTCGACCGATGACGACCAAAGCTGTTCCGTCGATACCGAGCGCTCCGAGGGCGGCCTTGGCGTCTTTTGTCTTCGGGGCGTCAATGCCCCAGCTGTCGATCACGATCACCTTGCCCTCGTTCGCACGATCGGACAGTGCCGATCGGAGTGCCAGCTTGATCATCTTCTTGGGCGTCTTCTGGTTGTATTTGCGTGGCTTCGGGCCCAGCGCCACACCACCACCGACAAACTGCGGTGAGCGAATTGAACCCTGGCGTGCATTGCCTGTGCCCTTCTGGGCCCATGGCTTACGGCCACCACCTTGGACGTCAGAGCGTGTCTTGGTGCTCTGCGTGCCTGAGCGGCGGGCTGCGAGCTGTGCCGTAACGACCTGGTGCATGACCGGAACATTGGGCTCGATACCGAACAATTCGTCGTCGAGTTCAACTGTTCCAGCGTCGCTGCCGGAGATGTTCTTGAGTGTGAGCGATGCCATGTTCAGCTTCCCTTCAGCGATGACTGATCGGCCATCTTCACGGCGTTGCGTACGAGGATCACGCCACCGGCCGGACCCGGGACAGAACCCCTGATCAACAACAGGTTGCGCTCTGAGTCAGACTTGACGACCTCGAGGTTCTGGGTCGTTACCTGCTCGTGGCCCATGTGGCCAGCCATGCGGTGTCCCTTGAAGACACGGGCCGGAAAGGCACACGAACCAATGGCACCGGGCTTGCGGTGACTCTTGTGGTTACCGTGCGATGCCGGCTGGCCCTTGAAGTTGTGGCGCTTCATGACGCCGGCGAAGCCCTTGCCTCGGCTCGTGCCGGTGACATCGACGATCATCCCGGCCGGGATTTCGTCGACGGTGAGTTCTTGACCCACCTCGAAGCCATCGACAGAGTCGAGCCGAAGCTCGACTAGGCGCCTGCCGGGCGCGACACCAGATGTCTCGTACTGCCCGAGGTCTGGTTTGTTCAGCTTGTTCGCGTCTCGATGGCCGTAAGTGACCTGGAGAGCGGTGTAGCCGTCGCGTTCATTTGTCTTTATCCGGACGATGCGCATCGGATCGACACGCAGCACCGTGACGGGGACGACCTTGTCGTCTACCCACGTCTGTGTCATGCCGACCTTCTCGCCGACGATCGTTTGTTGTGCCATGGCGGCAGTTCCTCTGTGTTGATCGAGCCCAGTCCGAGTGGCTGGGCTATCCACGCAAAAGCTCCGCCGCCCAGGGGCGTGCGGAGCACGAATTAAATTGTTGCTGAGCGGTTCCGGTCCCGACGACGCGGGTGGCCTACACAGACGTAGATTGCAAATTGGGTTGATGATCGAAATGCCTTCCGATCACGGCCATGCAATGCTACGGGCACCAGTTGCCCGTTCCAACCATTCTGCGTTTGTAGGTAATTTTCTGGCACATAGAGCCCAAGAATTACCTACAAACGTGGTTTGGGCTTTCGGTCAGGAGTCGGGGCGGACCGTGAGTTCGACGTCGATAGCCACTTCGTCACCATCTCTGACGATTGTGAGCGTTGTCAGATCGCCGGGAGCGAGGTCACGAATAGCTGCGATGAGGCCTGTAGACCCATCCGTTGCAGCCCCGTCGACGGCAAGGATCAAGTCGCCGGCTTCAAGGCCGAATTCTGCAGCCGGAGTGCCTTCCTGCACGCTGACGACCACTGCGCCTTGGCCGCCATCTCGCCGATCGTCGAGTTCGACACCGAGGTATGCCTGATCCCGAGGATCACCATCAGCCTGACTACGCAGTGCTTCGATTACGGGCAGAGCTTCGGCGGCACCGATAGCAAAGCTCACATTGGTTGCGGCGGTGACGGCTGTGTCACGGGCAACTGCGGTGTTGATCCCTACAACCTCGCCGGCAGCGTTGACCAGTGGCCCGCCCGAGTTGCCCGATGAGATCGCGGCATCGGTCTGGATGAGTCCATCGAGGAATGCTCCCTCGGTGCCAATCGTGCGGTTGAGCGCCGAGACGATCCCGAGGGTCACTGACGGCTCACCGTCGAGCCCGAGAGCGAATCCGATTGCAACGACCTCATCGCCCAGACGAATACTGTTCGGGTCGGCAAACGTTGCGGCTTCGAACCCATCACCACTCATGCGGAGAAGCGCCAGATCATTGCTTTCATCGGCGGCCAATACGGTCACCTCACGCGGCTCGCTCTCGCCGGCGAGACGGACACGAACAGCAGTGGCGTTCTGCACTACGTGGGCGTTAGTCAGGATCTCACCGTCTGAAGAGATGATGACGCCGGTTCCGAGTGATTGGCCACCGTCGACATCCGCGCTGATCGTGACGACTGATGGAGTGATGTAGTCGACAACATCGCCGACATCGACACGACGCTCGATCTCGTCACGCGGAGCGGCGACATTGATCGGAGCATCAGAGCCACGAGTCGGGGGCTTGTCGAGCCAGTCGGACACTTCGCCCCCGAGCAGGGCTCCGGCGAGACCAGCCACCCACGCGACAATCCCGACTACGGCAACGAGGAGCACCGCCCGGCTTCTGGGGCGATGAACAGGTGGAGATGGCGGAGTGGGAGTGACCCCGTGTGCTGGAGGAGGCAGCGTAGTCATGTATCAGTTCTACCGTTCGCTACGACTTGGTGTCTGGCAGGGTGCGTGTATTCACACCTGTTTCACAACTCACGTGCGCGGTGAACTATTCCGCAGCTGCAACTCGCCTCAGCTGCAACTCGCCTCGAACGTGACGGGATACGACTTGTCATAGTTCTCGTAATCGTTACGGTCCGTCATCTCACCTGATCCCATCATCCGCCCGCCATCGAGCGTGTAGGTCAAGCTCTGGTCGTACACATTTGATTCGGCGTAGTAGCGGGGCTGATCCTCCGGCCCACTTCCGAATAGTTCCGTCTGACCGACGCTGACGCTGACACTCGCGCTTGGATCGTCCGTGCCATCACCGTCGAAGTCGAACCCAACGGACGACTCGACTTCGACCCAGGCAGGAGTTCCATCCGAACCCTGACCCGGGCCTGAAGCGACAAAGTCCGTTCCTTGCACGATGCAGATCTCGGCGACGTACTCATAGGCGACCCCATCGATCGTCACGACACCGCCACCGTCGCCCGTACTGAAGCCTGTGACGGTTTCCTCGAGTTCGTCCAGGTCGAGATCGACACCCGCCTCTTCGAGACTCTCCTGGGCCTCGTCGTTCGATCCATCACCATCATCATCGGATGAGTCGTCGGCTGAGTCGGCCACGGACCCGCCGCTCGAGTCGGCTGAGTCGGCCACGGACTCGTTGCTCGAGTCGTCGGATCCGCCGGATGAGTCGTCGGATCCACCGCAGGCCACCAGGGCGAGGACGCCCACCT
>JADWMG010000243.1 GCA_015767405.1 Actinomycetota bacterium | reverse complement strand
GCATGAGCGACGATAGCAATCCGCGCCCCTGGCTCAGCGATCTGCCACACGGGCAGTTCGACGTCGGACCGGACCACTCCACGATCGGCGAGGAACCCGGCGGCCCCACGGCGGATCCTGATCACGAACTCGCGTATCGACTCGCCACCGTCGAGTCCACTCCACCGCTCCTCAGCCGGGCGCGCTCTCAACTCTTCGTACGCGGCAACCGCTTTTTCGACCGGCGTCCCGTGCCAACCAGGAGACCGAATCTCCTCGAGCCAGTCGTCGATTACCTCATGGCGGCCGAGAGCCTCGAGAAGTGGCGCCGCTGTTTGACGAGCCCTGACCAGAGGTGACACGAGTACCTCATCGAAGCGCTCCTCGCGCATTGCCTGAGCGAGTCGCTCTGCCTGCTGTCGACCGCGATCGGTCAACGGTGGGTTCGTGACGCTCAACCCGTCGCGCTCCCACTCGGGTTCGCCATGTCGAATGAGCACGATCTCCATGCCCGACGACTGTAGAGCCGACTCCTCCAGACCGAGCAGCAAGAACCACCATTTGCGATGAGTCTCGAAGTGAGGGGGTCGCGCCGAAACTCATCGGCGATCGTGTTTACGGTAGAATTGCCCACGGTGAGCGGCGAGTCGGGTGGAATCAAGTGAGCGATGTCGTCCCTGGCTGGTATCCGGATCCTTCCGGACGGTTCGAGGCGCGATTCCACAACGGGCAGTCGTGGACCGCAGACGTGTCGACCGACGGTCAACGCTTCGTCGATCCACTGGGCACTGCCCCACCTCAAGCTGGTACCACTCCTGCACCGACCTCGTACAAGTCGAGCACCCAACAACGAAGCAACAAACCGGCGACCGCGGCGATGGTGCTCGGGATCATCGCACTCGCGGTGGGCTGGATGCCTTTCATCGTCGTTGTCGGTGGCATCGCAGCCGTACTGGCGTTGGCCTTCGGAATAGTCGGACTGCGAAATTCCAACACGTCGGGAATCGGCAGATCCTTCGCCCTGACCGGCCTGATAACCGGCGCTGTCGGGCTAGCGGTCTGCGTGATCGGTGTCGCTCTCTCCGTCGTGGTGCTGGACGCCATAGACAGCTACGAGAATCCACGCGAACACTCGGCCAGCGTCACCTCCTGCGATTTGGACGGCACTACAGCGACGCTGACTGGTGAAATCAGCAATCTTGCAGAACACCAAGCCGACTACTCGATACAGGTCGCGTTCGTCCGGCCAGGAACTGACAACGCACAGCACAGCACCCGCATCTCCGTCAACAAAGTGCCCCCCGGAGAGACTGTCACCTTTGAAGTTGACCGCGAGGTCGCGCTCGATGACATCGACTGCATCATTCGCGGTGTTGACGGACCGCTGCCTTTCGGCCTCGAAATCGACTGACACCCAGGTGTCCGCCACTGCAGTGGCCATCAGACCGATGTTGCGGAAACCCACGCTTCGTAGAGCCGCTGGTAGGCCCCTCCCTCATGAATCAGGTCGTCGTGGCGCCCGTCCTCGATGAGATGACCGTGTTCAAGCACGAGCACTCGGTCGGCGCGCGCGGCCGTCGACAGCCGATGCGCGATGGCGATCGTCGTGCGAGATGCAGCCAGCACCTCGAGCGCCCGGGCCACGCGTACCTCAGTCAGAGCGTCAACTGATGATGTCGCCTCATCCAGAATCAACACATCCGGATCAGCCAAGCCCGCACGAAGGAGCGCCACCAGTTGACGCTCGCCGGCTGACAACTGTTCGCCGCGCTCACCCACCCCTGTCTGCAATCCATCGCTGAGCGTGTTGATCCAATCCCGCACGCCAAGTTCGTCGACCACACGATCGATATCCGACAATTTGGAACCTTCCGAGGCGAATGCAATGTTGGCGGCAATCGTGTCGTCGAACAAGAACGGTTCCTGTGATACAACGACGAGTCGCCGACGAAGCTCCGACCGTTCAACGCTGGGTAGTGGAACTCCCCCGAGATCGATCTCGCCGAATGTCGGGTCGGCAAACCTCGCGATCAGACGACCAAGAGTGGTCTTGCCGGAGCCTGTGGCTCCGACCATCGCTACTTGTTGACCGGCGGGAATCGAGAGGGTGATGTTCTTCAGCACCGCCTCGTCGGCTACCTGGGAATGTCGACTCCGATAGGAGAAGGTGACGTCCCTGATGTCGATGCGCAGATTGCCGGGAGGCAAGGGCAGTGGGCTGGTGACCTGGGGAGGACCAACTGGCATATCGAGCACCGAGAGCACCCTGCGGAGGCCGGCAACTGCTGTCTGGGTCTGATCTAGTACCTCGGTGAATTCCGCGATCGGTTCGAGGAACCGGTACGTCAGGAAAATGAACCCCACCATCGCGCCGGCGGTCAGACTGTCGGAGGGTCCCCGCCACACGCCAACGCCGATCACGGCAGAGATTGTGAACACCGAGAACACCTCGCCGGATGGATAGAGAAACGCCCCGATCAGCGCCGCCCGGATTTGAGCCGAGGTCTTGGCCTCGACGACTTCCTCAGCCTCCTGCGCGAAAGTGGATCCTGCCCCATAGGCCCGAATCGTCGGCGCCCCGGAGACAATCTCAGCAACTGATCCGAGCATCTCACCGTTGCGTTCACGGGCTTTGTCGTACGCAACCAGCAACCTGGACTGCACAGCTCGAAGCACAAATACCAGAGGGAACGCAACGGCGAACGCGACGAGCGCAAGCACCCAGTCATAGCCCAACATCACCGCGCCAACAATGACCATAAGTGTCCCGTCGAGGAGCCAGGCGAGGCCTCCCCACTGGAAGAACTGCGCAAGCGTCTCGATGTCACTCGTAACTCTGGCAACCAGGCCACCTCGTCGCTCGTCACTGTGGTCAGCGATGCTCAACTGGTGGATATGGCTGATCAGCCGTACCCGCAGGTCACGCAAAGCTTGCTCGCTTCGAACGCCAAGGCGATACGCGGCCTGCCGGAGCGCCATTCCGGAAACCAGAACAGCGACGGCCGCGACCATTGCCATCTGCACGATCAGTTCCATGTCGACTTCGTCTGGTCCGACGATGCCTTTGTCGATCGCTTGCTGGATCAGGATCGGCACGATGACGCGGCCAGCGGCGCCGACTGCAGCAAAGAACCAGGTCAGCCCCAGTCCCTGGCGCAGAATCGGCGCAGTTTGCAGCCCACGTCCGATCGTGCGCACCGCAGAATCCTGACTTGGGGATGTCAGCGTCCCTGCGCGCAGAGCCAGTGTCGGATCAATGGAGCTCATCGACTCGCCCCCTCGGGATCCATGAAGATCAGGTCATCTTCGCGCTTTGGCTTCACTGAACGATCGGCCTCGAAGGCCTCCAGGAGATCTCGATAGGCAGGCTGGGTGGCCATGAGATCGCCGTGCGTAGCCTGTGCCGCGATGTGGCCATCGACAACGAACACCACATCATCGGCCAGCGCGATCGTCGATGGCCGTGACGCCACGATCAGGACGGATGTCTCAGCAAATCGGGACCTGAGATTCTCCAGGACCACTGCTTCTGTGGTGGGGTCGAGAGCTGAGGTCGTGTCGTCAAGAATCAGCAGCTTCGGTTCTCGGACCAGCGCTCGCGCTAGCGCTAGGCGCTGTCGTTGGCCGCCACTCAGACTCACGCCTCGCTCGCCAACCGGCGTGTTGAGCCCCTGGGGCAGGTCCTCGACGAACTGATCAGCGGCCGCCAGCCGCAGCGCCTCCCAGATCTGCTCATCGGTGAACTCACTTCCGAATGCGACATTGTC
>JADWMG010000242.1 GCA_015767405.1 Actinomycetota bacterium | reverse complement strand
AGCTGCACGGCAGCGGCGTCGGGCGAGCCAATCGAGAACAGCGGTTCCGTGGAAGTGAGAAGAACCATTCGGATGCCACTCACTTTGTACGTCGTAGCGGAGCAAGGTGCTCTCGGTTCTGCAATCTCGTCACAGCGCACGACGGCGGACCTCGAGAAGATCGCAGATGATATCGAGCCCATCTGGGCCCAGGCAGATGTGGTCTTCGACCCGCTTCTGATTCGTGAGATTCAGATGCCGACGGAAGTCCTGCAGGAGCTCGTTCTGACAGGCGGCTTTGAGGAGTTCTTCGCTCAGGCGGGCCGAACATTCGAGGTGCCGGACGCTGGCATGATCAACGGCTTCTACCTTCGGGAGGCCTTCGAGTTCAACGGTTTCACTCCGAACGGCAGCCTCGTGTTCTTCGTCGCCGATGAGCCCACGGTGCTCGACGAGCGCGTATCAAGCCACGAGATCGGACACATACTCGGTCTCGCGCACGATCCGAACGATCCAACTCGCTTGATGTTCTCCGGCACCAACGGCACAGTCCTCACAGAAGCAGAACAACAACGTGCCCGTGCCACCGCACTGGAGATCCTCGGTCAAACGTCTGATTCATCCCTTCCGGTCACTATCGAGAACAACGGTGGTTCGCTCGAGGGTCATACTCCTCGTGGATTTGCAGGTATGGGGTCTGGGCTCTTCGCTGGTGACAATCTCAACTCGGGGTTTCCCAACGACGACGGAGTTCAGGCTTGGCTGACCTTTGATCTTCCGACCGGACCGGATACGCCGACCTCAGCGGTATTGAGCACTGATTCTCTCGTGGAGCAGGGTTCACCATTCGATGATCTTGGAAACTTGATGGTCGAGCCGGTGCAGTATGAAGAGTTCTCGGCAGATCTCTTCGATCTCGAAGCGGCCGGTGAGGCGTCAATTTGCGAGCCGCTCGGCGATGGCCGAATGGAATGTGATGTGACGGACTCAGTAGCGGCGGCGAGCGCCGCCGGCCAACAGCGCGTGCAATTTCGTCTGAAGTTCGATCGAGTCGGCGATGGCGACGGCTCTCAGGACCTAGCCCTGTTCTTTCTCACTGACTCAAACACCAACGAACCGGGCATCTTCCATCTCGAACTCTCCTGAAGAAGCCAATTCTCGCGCTCAGGGGGTAGTCGTGAGGTCGACGATCGCGTTCACGCCGCTCATAAACGCATTGGCTTGGTCATCACTCAACTTCGCGAAAGCAGGTCCAAGAAGTTGGTCGGTGAGTTTGTCCGCAGCCCTGAGCGAGGCCCTCTCATCGTCGCTGATCTCGACGGATGGTGCCCATCCGAAGGACTCGACGTCACCGGGTCGGCGGATCGCGTGAGCCTTCGCCACCGATAGTCCGGTAGCAACGACTGCGAGGAGATGAACGCTTCCGCGGAGCTCTCGTAGTGTGCAGATGTTGCGGTATGCGCGAGCGGGGCTGTCATCCGGCAATGGCTCGGCGGCGATGCCTGCAAACAGGGCCAACCCTGCCGTCTCGACGCCGTTGATGAGAGATTCCGCAGCATCATTGAATTCGTCCAGTCCATCGACTCCGCTGAGCTTGGAGCGTCCGTACCTGCTGGCGCAGTCGAGATACTCGCGAGCAGCCTCGCGCGGTTCCACAATCTCTTTGGCGGAGTTCCACATGGCCTCGACGACACCAATGTTGAAGTAGCCAAAGGCCGACTCGACGACCGCCGGTTCGACGTCACCGAGAACCCCACCCCTGCCGAGAAAATAGAAACGGAATCCGTCTAGTCCGAGTTCCTTGCCGCGCGCCAACGTGTCGGAGTCAAAGTAGAACGAAGCTCCGGCCGCTCCGATGGCGGGTGCGGACTCTTGGACGAGTTCTTGTGGGGTCATGTGAGATGTTCTAGTTGGAGAGTGCCATAGTCGTCCATACTGTCAGCCAGTCATGAGTGAACCGACAGATACACCCACCGCCTCAAACTCCGTTCGCGAGCTGGTCGTTGCCGACAATCAGGCCGGAACCTTCGATGGGCGCGTGCAGACTCGTTTTCCGCCTGAGCCCAACGGCTACCTCCACATTGGTCACGCAAAGGCGATCTCCGTCAATTTCGGCATCGCTGAGGAGTTCGGTGGGGTCTGCAATCTGCGCTTCGACGACACCAACCCCGACACCGAGGAGGCAAGTTACGTCGACGGGATCCTTGCCGATCTCGCCTGGCTCGGCTTCCCGATTGACGACGATCCGCTGTACGCGAGCAGCTATTTCGATCAGCTCTACGAGTGGGCAGTTCTGCTAATCGAAAATGGTCTGGCCTTTGTCGACGAACAGGACGGCGAGACAATCTCGACGCAACGCGGTGGGTACGGCCGCCCGGGCATCGAGAGCCCATTCCGTGATCGCCCGGTCAGTGAGAGTCTTGATTTGTTCGAGCGGATGCGTGCGGGCAAGTTCGCGGATGGCACCTATGTCCTCAGGGCAAAGATCGACATGCAGCACGAGAACATGCAGATGCGTGACCCCGTGATGTATCGGATTCGTGGAGAGGCGCATCACCGCACGGGGGAAGCCTGGAAGATCTATCCAACCTACGACTGGGCCCACGGCCAGAGTGACGCAATCGAAGGGGTTACACACTCTCTGTGTTCGCTCGAATTCGACAGTCACCGCGCTCTATACGACTGGTATCTCGAGCATCTTCCGCTGCCGTTCGACCAGCCTCGCCAGACGGAGTTCGCCCGCCTCGAGTTGACGCACACGGTTACGTCGAAGCGCAAGCTCAAGCAGCTGGTAGAAGACGGAACGGTCAGCGGATGGGATGATCCGCGTATGCCAACGCTGCGCGGGCTGCGGCGACGGGGGTATCCGGCATCTGCGATCCGTAACTTCTGTGCCTTCATTGGTGTCGCGCGGACCAACAGCCGCCACCAGATCGAGTTGCTCGAATCGTTCATCCGGACCGAGCTGAATCGGGTGGCACTCAGGCGAATGGCTGTTCTCAGGCCTCTGAAGGTCGTTATTACGAACTGGCCGATCGATGACGATGGCCAGCCGGTCGTCGAATATGTCGAGCTGGTCAACAACCCGGAGAATCCGGAGGATGGTACGCGGACCGTTCCATTCACAGGGTCGTTCTACATCGAGCAGGACGACTTCAAGGCCGAACCGCCACCCAAGTACTTCAGGCTCACACCCGGTCGTGAGGTGCGGCTCCGCGGTGCGTATTTCGTAACGGCGACTGGTTTCGACGCCGACGAGAACGGCAACGTGACCGAAGTTCAGGTCACCTACGACCCCGAGACACGTGGTGGCAGTGCGCCAGATGGCCGCAAAGTCAAGTCGACCATGCACTGGGTTTCGGCGGCTCACGCTCTTGACGGGTCCGTTGCGCTCTATGGCCGGTTGTTCACGGCCGAGGTGCCTGGTGAGGCCACGGGTGACGTGTTCGATGATTTGAACCGAGATTCTCTGGAGCTGATAAGCGATGCGAAGCTCGAACCTGCGCTCGGCGACGTCGAGCCGGGTCAAGTGGTGCAGTTCGAACGCCTCGGCTACTTCGCGGCCGATCCCGTTGAGCCGCTGATGTTCCATCGCACCGTTGGGCTCCGTGACGAGTGGGCCAAAATCCAAAAACGCAAGGGTTGACACCCCCTCCGACCCACTTGCGATGAGTTTGGGCGCGACCTGTTCGCGGCGAAACTCACAGGTGAGTGGTGCGGCCCAGCTTCGCGAGGGCGGATGCGACCGTGCTCCATGCGAGGTACGCACATGCTGC
>JADWMG010000241.1 GCA_015767405.1 Actinomycetota bacterium | reverse complement strand
ACGACGTGACCGATCGGCAGTACATCATTATCGCGCTGCTGCTAGCGGTATTGACGGCCGCGGAAGTGGCCGTCAGCTATATGGACCTCGGCGCATGGCTCGTGCCTGCGCTGCTGGTGATGATGTCGATCAAGTTCATGACCATCGTCGGGTACTTCATGCATCTGAAGTTCGACAGCCCCATCTTCAAGGGCTTCTTCTATCTCGGGCTCTTTCTCGCCGTGACCCTGTTCGGCATCATGCTCACCACGTTCCATTTCTTCATCACCTGACAACCACGCTTGACGGCTACGGAGGGCAAACAAATGCTCGCCCAGGTTCCTGATCTCGATCCCTGGAGATACCAATGGCACCCCGAAGTCTGGGTGCTGGTCGGCTTTCTCACGGTCGCGTACATCTATATGGTGCGTGTGATCGGACCTAAGGCGGTCGGACCGGGCAAGCCCGCCGTAAGCCGAGGCAATATCGGTGCCTTCGTGGGCGCGATGGCGATGCTGTGGGTGGCCAGCGACTGGCCTCTTCACGATATTTCCGAGGAGTACCTCTACTCGGCGCACATGCTTCAACACATGATGTTGAGCTTCTTCCTGCCTCCGCTGGTGCTGCTTGCGACGCCAGAGTGGCTGCTGAGGGTCTTGATCGGCAACGGCCGCGCCTATCAGGTGCTCAAGTTCCTGACGAAGCCGGTCGTTGCGGCGGTCGTATTCAATGCGGTAGTTATCATCTCTCACATTCCAGCCGTGGTGACTGCAACAGTCGAGACGGGCCCGTTGCACTATTCGATGCACTTCCTCGTTGTGATGTCGTCGCTTCTGATGTGGATGCCCGTCGTCGGGCCGTTCCACGAGTTGCAGCTGACCCCGATGGGTAAGGCCATCTACCTCTTCCTCCTATCGCTTGTTCCGACGATTCCGGCGGCCTGGCTGACGTTCGCAACCGGTCCCGTGTACACGGTTTACGATCAGCCCGTCCGGGTGTGGGGTGTGTCAGTGCTCGGAGACCAGCAGATGGCCGGAGCGATCATGAAGACCGGCGGCGGATTGTTCCTATGGGCCATCATCGTCTTCTTGTTCTTCAAACGCGTTGCCGCTGGCTACACAACAGCCAATACCTACAAGCGCACCACCAAGATTCCGGATGCCGAATTTACCGGTGACCCGGCCACCGACGCCGATGAACCACTGACCACCGAAGACGTCGAGCGCGAGTTCGCCCGCAACGTAACACCAGGGGCCAGGCCCCAAACGTAACGTTGAGGACCGACGTCGCCAGTATCCTCACGAATCGTGATTGATCAGCGACTGTTGCGCACTGACCTCGATGGCGTGATGACCGCGCTTGGCAGGCGAGTACGACCCGCGATTCTCGAAGATGTCGAAGAGTCAGCGCGACTTGACACTCGTCTCCGTGAGATCACGGCCGAGCGCGACGCGATTCGGGCCAGGGTCAACACCATCTCCAAAGAGGTCGGTCAACTGAGGCGTGACGGCAACGTCGAGGCAGCGGAAGCGTTGCAAGTGGAGAGCAGATCCCTCGGGGAGTCAGAGAAGCGCTTGGCTGCGGAACACGATGAGCTCGCCGCGACCCTGAACAATCTGTTGCTCGGCATTCCGAACATTCCACATCTCGATGCCCCGGACGGAAGGGCAGAGGAAGACAATCCCGTGGTCAAGGGGCCGATCGGGCTGAACGATTCATTTCCCGAATATCGGCGTGTCCCACATTGGGAGACGGCGACGGCGCTCGGAATTCTCGACAATGAGCGGGCGACGAAGATTTCCGGAGCGATGTTCACGATGCAACGGGGCGCGGGCGCGACGCTCGCGCGTGCGCTTTGTCAGTACGGACTCGATCTCAACGCTGATGTACATGAAGAGATCCGAGCACCGTCGCTTGTCAGCACGGCGACGCTGACAGCCACCGGCCAGCTTCCGAAGTTCGCTGACGACGCATATGCAATCGAACGTGATGACTTGTGGTGTATCCCAACCGCCGAGGTTCCTCTGACATCGATCTATGCCGGCGAAACGCTCGACGATTCTGAGCTTCCGATCCGCGTGATGGCGCACAGTGCGTCGTACCGCCGTGAGGCGGGCTCGGCGGGTCGCGATACGCGGGGGATGTTGCGTGCGCATGAATTCGACAAGGTCGAGATATTGGCTTTTGCGACACCTGAGCAAGCCCCTGCACTGCTCGACGACATGGTTGCCCGGGCAGAGCGGGCGATTGCCGGGCTGAAGCTGCCATACCGGATCATCGAGATTTGCACTGGAGATATGGGGCAGAGCCATCACCGGAGCTTCGATATCGAGGTTTATGCACCCGGCGCCGATTCCTGGCTCGAGGTCTCATCGATCAGTTGGTTTAGCGACTACCAAGCGCGCCGAGGCAACATCCGATTCAAGCGTCATGACGCTGATGGAAAGCCGATCAAGGGCACCGAGTTCGTACACACACTGAACGGATCGGCGCTCGCCGTGCCCCGCGTTTGGGCGGCGATAATCGAGAACTATCGCAATGAGGACGGCTCGGTCACGGTCCCAGACGTGTTGCGGCCATACATGCGAGGTATCGACCGGATCGTCGCGCCGACCACGCGCGCGCCAGACTGAGGACATGACCGATTGGGCGGCACCGGAACCAATTCCACCGAGCGACTCCTCGGGTGAAGAATTGACGGCCGCCCAGCAATCGTTGCGCAGTCGGCGCGTGCAATACGAGACTGCCGGACTGGACATCGCCGATGTCGATGCCGACCCCGTTATCCAATGGAGTCACTGGCACCAAGACGCGTACTCGGGAGGCGTCGTCGAGCCCAACTCGATGACCATCTCGACGATCGGTCTCGACGGGATTCCAGATTCGCGGATCGTTCTGGTCCGTGAGGCTGACCGGCGTGGCCTGGTTTTCTATACCAACTACAACAGTGCCAAGAGCCTCCAGCTCGATGCGTCCCCTGGTGCGGCTGCCGTGTTTTCGTGGCTCGATCTACACCGTCAGGTGAGGTTGCGAGCCCGAGTCGCGCGGGTCGCTACTGAGGAGAGCGAGGCGTATTTTTCTTCGCGGCCCCGCGCTAGCCAACTCGGCGCATGGGCATCGCCGCAAAGTGACGTTATTGCTGATCGAGCCGAACTAGAAGAGCGCGTCATCGGGTTCGACGAACAGTTTGCAGATAGTCATGTACCTCGACCGCCCCACTGGGGTGGCTGGCGGCTGGTGCCCTTCGAGTGGGAGTTCTGGCAAGGCCGCCCGAATCGCCTCCACGACCGCATCCGCTACCGGCGATCCAGCGACGCCAGCCGGGCAGAGTGGCAGATCGAACGCCTCGCCCCCTAGACGTTCAAACCCCGAAACATGCCTGGATTCATGCGCCCAGCGCATGATCTGAGGCACATTTCGGGTTGTGGGTAGCGCGAGCCAAACACGAAACTGGCGGCGGCCGGGGTTGAACGTGGGGCTGGAACGGGCGAGGCTGTCTACATGACTGCAACAAAGGTCCTGGTAGTCGACGACGAGCCGACCGTCCGCGAGGTGGTCGCCGGTTATCTGCGACGCGACGGGCACGACGTTGCCGAAGCCGCTGATGGCACGGTCGCGCTAGAACTGCTCGACGCAGACCCGCCGGATCTTGTCGTGCTCGACATGATGCTGCCGGGCGTCCACGGGCTCGACGTGTTGCGGCGCGTGCGAGCATCGAGCGACATCCCGGTGATCATGCTGACCGCTCGCGCCGAAGAATCTGACCGAGTGGCCGGCCTCGAGCT
>JADWMG010000066.1 GCA_015767405.1 Actinomycetota bacterium | reverse complement strand
ATTGTTCCAATCGCCGCCGCTGTACTGATCGTCCCTTCGCTCGGCATCGCCGGGCTCTGGGCCGGCCTGATTGCCTGGATGGTTCTGCGGGCCATGGTCAATCGATGGCGCGTGGCGTTCGTGCTTCCGCCTCAGGCGTGATCACAGCTCTTGAGATCTTCGAACGCCGGCCCCTCACCGGCGATCAGCTCGACAGTGGATGGGTCTGAGCCAGCGGCGGCGGCCATCTCTGCTCCGAGCATCTCATGGTCGTGATACGACGAGAATCTGCTGCCATGTGGGCCGACTATCGTTCCGGCGACCCGCCCGAACGTTCCCAAGCCGCACTCGACTTTGCCGACGTCGTGCAGGATCGCTCCCGCTACTTCGGCATCCGTAGCGCCCTCTCGCAACTCTGCGAACCGGCGAGCAACGTAGGCACTGTGCCGCTGATCCTGGTCGCTTTGTCGTTTCCAGAGCGCCAGTTCGGCGGGCGTCAGACGTTCTTCGACCCACAAGAGATTCTCCTGTGAAGGCGGTGCCGAAGACAACGACGTGAAAAATCGGGCAACGAGATGCCACCCGGACGACAACGGCTTCATTTCCCAAGTGTGGCGCGAGGGTGCGAAGAGCGGTACACATCCCACAGGCGCTCCTGGCTGACGCGCGTGTAGACCTGCGTCGTTGAGATCGACGCGTGCCCGAGCATCTCCTGTACCACCCGTAGGTCTGCTCCGTGATCGAGGAGATGTGTCGCGCACGAGTGACGCAGGACATGCGGTGAGAGCTGGTCGCTGATCCCGGCTCGTTCACCCCACTTCTTGATCACCAGCCAGGCAGCTTGCCGGGTTAGTCGGCCACCCCGCGTATTCAGAAAGACCGCCTCTGCATCGTTGCGACGCCGCCACTGATCTGGCACGAACCGAGCCCGACCGCTGGGAGAAAACCATTCCTCCAACGCCTCGGCGGCTGATGATCCAAATGGCACGATGCGTTCTTTTCCGCCCTTGCCGTACAGCCTCACGAGCTGCGCTTCCAGGTCGACTTCGCCGATCGAGAGCCCGACAGCCTCGGAGATTCGAGCACCCGTTGCATACAACAGTTCGATCAACGCGAGGTCTCGCCGGTGGATTGGCTGGGTCACGACAACAGAATTGATCAGGCTGCCAACCTGCTCCTCGGTCAACGGTTTGGGAATCCCTGACGGAACCCGTACGCCCTCGAGGTCTGCCGCTGGGTCGTCGCGCCGCTCCCCTTCAATGGACAGGTAGCGATGCAGCATGCGAATTGCCGCAATCTGCCTGGCAATCGACGATGTCGCCGCGCCGCTGGCCCGTCTCTCTCCAATGAACTCCACGATCTTGTCATTCGCTACAGAAATCACGGTTTCGTCGTGGGCCGCCAGCCACGCGCAATAGCCGTTGAGATCTCGACGGTATGCAGCAAGCGTGTTTGCCGAGCGGCCCTTCTCGGCGACCATCCACGACAGGAACTCTTCGACCTCGATTGGAAGCGGGGGTCCGGCCATGGCCAGACGATCAGCCCTGATCCGATGTATCATCCGCGACTCGGAGTCGCCGGTCAGCCAGCAGCAGAGCAACGACTGACTTCGCGTCACAGATCTCGCCCCGCTCGACCATTGCAATTGCCTCGGCAAGAGTAACTCGGAGGACTTCCAGGTGGACTTCCTCCGGACCCTGCCGATCATGAGCGACCTCGGTGCATTCAGTGGCCAGATACAACGTCGTGACAGAATCGGTCATGCCAGGCGACGGATAGATCTCGGTCAGCAACTCCACAGATCCAGCCGAAAGCCCTGCCTCCTCGATCAGTTCCCGCCGCGCTACTTCCGCTGTGTCCTCCCCTTCGATATCGCGCATTCCAGCCGGTATCTCGATGATCGCCCGCCCGTACGGTGGGCGATACTGGCTGACGAGAACAACCGAGGCGCCGCCTTCGGAGTCGAACAGCAGCGGCAACACACCGACTGCGCCGGGGGAACGAACAATGTCGCGGCTGAAGAGTTCACCGTCAGGCGATTCGAATTCGGCTGTCGCTAGGTGCCAAACGAAACCCTGGTGGATCTTGGACTCCGAGAGTCGTTTGAACCCGTTGTCAGGCGTCACGAGGCGAGTGATGGCTCCGTTGAAACAGGCTCATCGAGAGGAGCGGCCGCGTCGGATTTCTCACCGTAAGCCAACGCGGCTGCAATGAGTTCGCGGAACAACGGGTGCGGCCGATCGGGGCGACTCTTGAATTCGGGATGTGCCTGAGTAGCGACCCAGAAAGGATGGCCTGGAAGCTCGATGAACTCGACGAGCCGATTGTCGGGAGAAACACCGGAGCACCACATACCCGCAGTTTCCATCTGAGCCCGAAATTGCTCATTGAACTCGTAACGGTGCCGATGGCGCTCGCTGACCACTGGCTCGTCGTAGGCGGCCGCTACCTGTGAGCCGGAAGCGAGCACTGCATAGTGCGCGCCCAGGCGCATCGTGCCGCCCTTGTCTTCGATCCCCCGTTGTTCGAGCATCAGGTCGATCACCGGGAACTGTGTTGTGGGGTCGAACTCGGTCGAGTTCGCTTCGGCCAGTCCGACAACGTTACGCGCATAGTCGATGACCATCGCCTGGAGGCCGAGACACAGGCCCAGACACGGCACGCCCTGTTCCCGCGCATACTGCGCGGCTGCGATCTTTCCTTCGACCCCACGATGGCCGAAGCCACCGGGGATGACAATGCCGTCGAGATCGCCCAGCTCACCTTCGGCAAGCAGACCTTCAACACTCTCGGACTGAATCCAAACGACCTCGACGTTGGCGCCGTGGTGAAAGCCAGCGTGTTTGAGACTCTCCACGACCGACAAATACGCGTCGGCAAGCTGGACGTATTTGCCGATCAGTCCGATGCGAACAGGCTTCGTAGCAGCGTCAACCTTGTCGACCAGGTCTTCCCACGAGCTGAGGTCGGGTTCTCCCTCGATCCGCAGAAGGTCGCACACGAAATTGTCGAGGCCCTCTTCGTGAAGGATAAGCGGAAGCTGGTAGATGTTCTTCGCATCGGCCGCGTTCACGACCGCCCGCTCCTCGACATCGCAGAGGCTCGAGATCTTGCGTTTGAGATCGTCTGAGAGGGGTTCTTCACTGCGACAGACGATCACGTCGGGCTGAATACCGCGGCTCCGCAACTCGGTAACCGAGTGTTGCGTCGGCTTGGTCTTCTGTTCGCCGGCCGGGCCGATGAACGGCACGAGTGTGACATGGATGTAGCAGACGTTTTCACGCCCGACCATGTTGCGAAACTGCCGGATTGCTTCGAGGAACGGAAGGATCTCGATGTCGCCCACAGTGCCGCCGACTTCGGTGATCACGACGTCGACATCGTTTGCGGCAAGGCGCTCCACCCGCCGTTTGATCTCGTCGGTGATATGCGGGATCACCTGCACCGTCTTGCCCAGGTAGTCGCCGCGACGCTCAGCGGCCAGTACCGACTGATAGATCGATCCGGTCGTTGCATTGGAATTGCGTGACAAATTCTCGTCGATGAATCGCTCGTAGTGACCAAGGTCGAGGTCAGTCTCACCACCATCGTCGGTGACATAGACCTCACCGTGCTCGAACGGATTCATCGTCCCCGGATCGATGTTGATGTACGGGTCGAGCTTCTGCATCGTCACTCGCAGGCCACGAAGCTTCAGGAGCCGCCCGAGAGATGACGCGGTCAGACCCTTTCCGAGCGAGCTTGCAACGCCTCCAGTCACGAAAATGTGCTTTGGCATCAACCAATCCTCCGTCTCAGAACTCGGTGCGCTCTACGCACCATGACGGGATCTCACCATACCCCGCTCATCGCTCCGACGAGGGATTTTGACAATAGATTTCACGCGAGCAGTTCACGCGCATGCTCTCGAGCGGATTCAGAGTCCGATCCGGACAGCATTCTGGCGATCTCGACAACTCGTTCATCGCTGCCCACGAGTCTTGCCGTCGCAAAGGTCGCACCGTCACGAACTGTCTTGGAGACTGCGATCTGGCAACCAGCCGCAGCTGCCACCTGCGCCAAGTGCGTTACGACCAACACCTGATGCTGACTTCCGAGCACCGCGAGAGCTTCGCCTATCGACTGCGCGGCTGATCCGCCGATCCCGGCGTCGACCTCGTCGAATACCAGTGTGTTGTCACCCTGTGCGTCTCCCTTTGCCGCTGAGAGAACCAGGCGTAGAGCGAGCATGGCCCGTGCCAACTCGCCGCCCGATGCGACTCTCGTGAGGGGCAGTAGGGGAGAACCAGGGTTCGCTGCAAGGAGGAACCGGACCTGGTCGCCCGGGTCGTCATCGGCATGTTCGCCGACCTCGATCGCTATAGCGGCATCCGGCAATGCGAGTTCTCGCAGCCTTTCAGTGACCGCTTCGGCCAACTTCGGGCCAACCATGCGGCGTTGCCGCCCAACCGATCGTGCTGCCTCACGTTCGACTCCGAGCGCATCCTGACGCTGGTGGTCGAGCGCCGCTGCTCGCTCCTCGAACTGCTCGAGCTCTGCGAGCCGATCCTCTGACACCGCGTGGAACTTCATCACCGATTCGAGATCGTCACCGTATTTGCGACACATGTTCTTGAGCACCTGCCGACGTTCGCGAACTTCCGCAAGACGTTCTGGCGACTCGTCTATCTGATCGGTGTCACCATTAATACTCGCCGCGACATCATCGAGGTCGGCCAGCAGGCTTCGAAGCCGTGTTGCGTACTGCTCGAATGGTGCTCGATCATCGAGCGCCGCCAGTGCGGTCGCGACGCTGTCGCGCGCCCCTTCGTCGCCGGCCAGTGCGGACGCCGCGTGGCGTCCCGCCTCGCGGTGGGCTGTCGCATCACCCAGCACCGACTCCTCGCTGTCGAGCGCTTCGTCCTCGTTGGGGTCGATGATGGCGGCGAGGCCTAGTTCATCCATCTGGTAGCGGAGAAGGTCGATCTCGCGGGCCCTGGCATGCTCGTCTCCTCCAAGTGCCGCGAGTTCTGCATCAATTTCGGTCAGTCGCGCGCGTGCCGCAGCAAGGGGGCCCAGATCGATGTTTCCGTATTCATCCAGTGCTGCGCGCTGCGTGGTGGTCGAGAGCAGCGACTGGTGGGCGTGCTGGCCGTGGAGGTCGACACTGTCGGCGACTGCCGCCGACAGTGAAGCAACGGTTGCGAGCCTGCCGTTGATGTACGCACGCGAACGGCCTGTTGTGGGAATGATCCTTGTGAGCACGGTCTCGGTACCGTCCGTTGAGATGAGCCGACCGTCGACACGCGCCTCGGCCGCGCCATGGCGGACAACAGAGGCATCAGAACGGCCACCGACCAGCAATTCCATGGCGTCAACGAGCATCGTCTTGCCAGCACCGGTTTCGCCCGTGAGCGCAGTAAGACCCGGCCCGAGAACCAGTTCAAGGCGCTCGATGACCCCGAGATTTTCAATCTGCAACTCGGTGATCATCCACTACTCGAATAGTCGTAGAACCCTCGACCCGACTTCCGACCTAGGAGACCAGCCTCGACCATCCGTGAAAGCATGGGCGGTGCCGCGTACAGCGGTTCCTTGAACTCTTCGTACAACGACAACGCAACTGCCTGTGTGGTGTCGAGACCGATCAGATCAGCGAGCGCCAGCGGGCCCATTGGGTGATTACATCCCTCGACCATGCCGTGATCAATGTCATCGGCCGTTGCAAACCCAGACTCCATCATCCGAATCGCTGACAGGATGTACGGGATCAGCAAGGCGTTGACGATGAATCCGGCACGGTCTTGGCTGCGAATCACAATCTTGTGCAAGACGTTGGCGGCAAAGTCATCGGAGCGCGTGACGGTCTCCTCCGAAGTCAGCAAGCTGGTAACCAGTTCGACGAGGTTGAGAACAGGAACCGGATTGAAGAAGTGGATACCCACGACCTGTTCGGGGCGATTCGTTGCGATTCCCAACTTCATGATCGGGATCGAACTCGTGTTGCTCGCCAAGATCGCGTCCGGTGATTCGACGACCTGGTCAAGTGTTGCGAAGACTTCGGCTTTCAACGGTTCGTCTTCGATGACCGCCTCGATCACAAGCTGACGGTCGGCCATGTCACCGAGGTCGGTCGTGAATGAAAGCTTGGCAATCGTTGCGTCTCGCTCCTCCTCGGTCATTTTGTTGCGTGCGACGGCCTTGTCGAACGAACCCAAGAGACGGTTACGTCCGCGCTCGGCAGATGCCGCATCAACTTCGCCAACGACCGTGTCGAGCCCGGCCCGCGCACACACCTCGGCGATACCGGCGCCCATTTGCCCACCTCCCACTACTCCGACACGTTCGATGGCACTCATTGGTAAAGCTCCTTCATCAAGTCATCCGCGCCGATCGGCGAGGCCGAATTTTGCCGTCATATTCATCATATGGAACATAACCCCTGGTCAGCGGCCAGTTCCAGTATCTGGAATCCTCAAACAGTCCTCAGCTTTTCCGAACACGTCGTCGACCGCACCTCGAATCCTGTCGTTGTCCGAAGGCATGAGGTGACCGTAGACGTTCAACGTGGTCGACACGAACCTCTCGTCGCATGAAGTCGATTCGGTCGACGGTCAACCCGGCAGCCTCAGACGCTCTGAGCCCGAGGCCGGCCCGAGAGTGACCGCCACGGCGAACGGGTCGTCAGCGCCGTCGTGAAGGGCTATCGCGCTGCGCCGGTGTCGACGCACCGCAGCGGGACATCGATCAGTCGCTGAGCCACACCGAGTCGAACCAGCTCACCCCGTTGACGACGCACCGCAGCGGGACGCCGTCGGGTGACGTGCGGTCGCAGACACCGCGGACCGACTCATTGAACACGTTGTCCCAGACCGTGTGGAGGAGGAAGACGTAGGTGAACGCGTCGTTCATGTCCTGGACGATGCCCTGCCAGTCGGCGACCCGGGCGGCCTCGTCGAGCTGGGCTTGGGCGTCGAGGATCAGCGCGTCGCGCGCCTCGGAGCAGAACCGCGGCCCGTTGAGCGAGATGCCGCCGGCGATCGTGCGGCACATGAGCGCGTGGCGCTGCGTCGCCGGCTCGAGGGACCCGAACGCTCGCCACAGCGCCGCCTGGTACTGGCCGAACGCGACCTGCTGGATGTGCTCGGGCTGGGAGAGCTGATCGAAATCGACGTTGAACACCTCACCCCATCCCCGGTCGAGGATCTCGGCCTGGCGCGCCCCGACCACCCCGGTGGAAGGGAACTGGAACTTGACGTCGATCTTCCCGTCGGAGCAGCCGTCGGGCACGTCGGCGCAGTACTCCGCAGCGAGAGCCGCAGCCGCGACGGGGTCGTCGCCCTGCTGCACGACGTCGGGGTTGTAGAAGTTGCTCTCGGGGATGAACATCTGGTCGGCGCCGCGGGCGATGCCGAGCCCGATCAGATCGCGGTAGAGCTGGAGTGGGGTTGCGAGCACCAACGCCTTTCGAGCCCGCACGTCGTCGAACGGCGGGACCGCCGCATTGAGCTGGACGAACTGCTCCTGGCCGGTCTCGTCGATGACATTCTGCACGCTGTCGTCGTCGCGCAGATCGCCCACGATGGCCGGGTCGATGGTGTGCAGGCCCTCGATCTCACCTCCGAACAGCAGGTCGGCGCGGGTAGCCGGGTCGGAGACGGGCCGGAACTCGACTGCATCGAGGTAGACCTCGCCTCCCCACCACTCGTCGTTGCGGACAACCCGGGTGATCGAGTCCTTCGAACGGGAGTCGAACACGAACGGCCCGGTTCCGACCGGTTCCTGGTTGAGCTCCGGATCCTCGGCGGCCGCCGCGAGCCAGTCGGGTGACGCGACCATGCCGAGCTGGGACGTGAGCCAGGCAGGAAACACCGCGTTCGGATCGAGCATCGAGAACTCGATCGTGCGATCGTCGATGACCGTGGTCGCTCCCTCGGCTGGGAAGAACGGGAGCTGCGCCAACCCGATCAGGGGGCTCGCCAGCTGCGCCTCGTAGTTCACCTGCACTGCGTCGGCGGTGAGCGGTGTGCCGTCGTGGAACACGATCCCCTCCCGCACGACGAGCCGCCACCGGGTCAGGTCGCCGTCGACCGGTTCGATCGACTCGGCGAGATACGGCACGGGGTTGCCGTCGGCGTCCATCGCCATCAGCGTGTCGAAGACCGCGTTGGCCATCGTGCGTCCGGGTGCCGAGAGCGGCGAGGTCGTCGGGTTGAGCCCGCTGGCGTCAGCCTCGAGCGCGAACCGCAACGTGCCACCCGGAGCTGGGCGGGTCTCCTCGCCCGCGTCCTCGCTCTCGACGACGTCCTCGACGACCTGCCCCTCGTCGACGACCGGCGCATCGGTCGTGGCCACGTCGTCGATCGCCGGGGACTCGTCGTCGCCGCCCCCTGTCGCCGGGAGGTCCTCGGGTGCGCTGTCGCTGCTCGAAGAGCCACCACCGCTGCACGCTGCCGAGATGAGCGCGCAGCAGACCAGTGTGGCAACGGCAATCGTTGCCCGTGGAAGTCGGATTCGGGTCATCGGTGCTCCATTCGGCTCAGCTGGTTCACATCAGTCGTGTGCTCGCTCGTCATTGGCGGGACCACTCGCTTTCGGCATTGACCTCATCGCTGTTCGGGTCGCGACCACCAGGAAGTTGGACAGTGACGTCGTGGAGGGTGCCGGTGAACGCGAACGGCGCCGGGTACCGGGCGGACACGGCCGATCGGTGGTCCTCGCCGACGCTGAGGCCCACCGAGGCCAATGTCACCAGGTACAGCGGAATCGCCTCGCGGCCACAGGCCTGCCCGTCGATCGAGACCTCGACCCAGCCTTCACGACCCTCTCGCTCGAGATGCACACCCAGCGTGCAGTCACCGGCGGGCACCTCGATGCTCGACTCGACGATGGTGTGATCGCCGAACGCGTTGTAGTCGACGACGAGCCTGCCGCCCTGCACGAACACCGAACAACCGGAGTTCTCGTTGCCCGTCGCGACCAGCACCCCCTCGTCGCCGGCCGCTCCCGTGACCCGGGCGGTGATGTCGACGACGGTGTCGGTGAGCGACGCCGCCGTTCTCGTGGGGATCGGCGTCATGGGCAGTCGATAGACGTAACGACGATCCGGCCGGTGAACGGAATGATCGTCGAGGCGCGGGATGAACAACTCCATTCGACGCTCGTCGAGCGGGAGCACGCCGTGGATCTCCGCCTCTTGCCACCACAGGTCGATCAGCTCGGCCAGTCGCGCTGACTCGGCCTCGGCGAGGTTGTTGCATTCGGACGGGTCGGTCGAGAGGTCGAAGAGCTCCCACGGTTCGGTGTCGAAGTCGGTGCCTGGGAAGTGCCTCGCGACCGCCTTCCACAACACCCCGTCGAGCTCTGCGATCAGTGCCCGGTTTCCGGCGAACTCGAAGTACTGCAATCTGTTCGTCGCCGGAGCGTCGGCATCGTCGAGCACCGACGCGAACGAGTGACCCGTCACCGGCATCTGCTCGATGCCGCGATACACCTCGGGTGGTGTGACACCGAGCAGTTCGTAGATGGTCGGCACGACGTCGGACACGTACGCGAACTGGTTTCGCTTGGTCCCGGCCTGTTCGTCGCCGAGGCCAGCGGGCCAATGCACGACCAGCGGCACATGCACTCCACCCTCATGGACGTGGGTCTTGTACCAGCGGAACGGCGAGTTGCCACACTGCGCCCAACCCCACGGGTAGTTCGTGTGACTGCGCGGGCCGCCGATGTCGTCGATCCGCTCGATCGCTTCGTCCGGCGACTCCGTGAGGCCTTGGAAGTGCTTCATCTCGTGCATCGTGCCGGCCGCACCTCCCTCCTGGGAGGCGCCGTTGTCGGACATGACCACGAAGATCGTGTTGTCCAATTCCCCCATGGCTCGGAGCCCGTCGACGAACCGGCCGATCTGGTCGTCGGTGTGATCTAAGAATGCCGCGAAGGTCTCCTGGAGCCTGCACGCGAGGCGCTGTTGGTTGTCGCTCAAGTCATCCCAGGCCTCGACGCCGGGGTTGCGGGGCGCAAGGGTCGTGTCGGGGTCGATCACACCGAGCTCGACCTGACGCTCGTACCAATGCTGACGCACCACGTCCCAGCCCT
The DNA here is from genome assembly GCA_015767405.1 of Actinomycetota bacterium. Taxonomy (GTDB): domain Bacteria; phylum Actinomycetota; class Acidimicrobiia; order Acidimicrobiales; family Ilumatobacteraceae; genus Sva-07. The sequence continues at coordinate 1,073 of JADWMG010000066.1, read as the reverse complement.
CGTCGTATCGACCGCGGTACTTGTCGAGATACTCCTGCGGTGCCTGGTGCGGGGCATGCGTCGCGCCGAAGGGCAGGTACGCGAAGAACGGGCGATCGGGGCGGAGCCCCATGTTGTCGTTGACCATCAGCAGCAGTTGGTCGACCAGGTCTTCGGACAGGTGATAGCCCTCCTCCGCGGTTGCCGGCGGATCGATGTAGGAGTTGTCGCGCACCAACTCCGGGTTGAACTGATCGGTCTCACCCGGCAGGAACCCGTAGAACCGTTCGAACCCGCGACCCAGCGGCCAGTGGTCGAACGGGCCCGCAGCGGAGACGGCGGTGCCTGGATTCAGGTGCCACTTGCCCGCACACAACGTCGCGTACCCCTCGTCGCGGAGTACCTCGGCAACCGTCGCCGCAGCATTCGAGATGTGTCCGGCCGCATGAGGGAACCCCGTCTCCCATCCAGCGAGACCTCGCATCCCGACGGCGTGCTGCGACCGCCCGGTCAGCAGTGCCGCACGAGTCGGCGAGCACACCGGCGTGACGTGGAAGTTGGTGAACTGCACCCCGCTGGCCGCGAGCGCATCGATATTCGGCGTGTCGATGTCGGACCCGTAGCAGCCGAACTGGGCGAACCCGGTGTCGTCGAGCAACACAATCACCACGTTTGGCGCACCATTCCCAGGGTGCGGTCGTTCCTCGAAATGCGGCTCGGAATCGGCCAACGTGCGCCCGATCGTTCCCTTGAACTCGGTCATGTGAACTCCTTTGCTCTCGGGTGGTGATCTCAGATGGTGATGGTGGTCAGGTCGTCACCGATGATGACGTCGCCGTCGAAATGCTCGGCGGCCCGAGCAATCCATTCCGGATACTGATCGGGCGTCGGCGCAGGAACCATGTGGGTCAGGGCGAGCCGCTTGGCGCCCACTCGCGCTGCGGTCTGCGCGGCCTCCTCGACTCCCGAGTGATACTCGAGAATGTCCTGCGCCATCGGGTCAGGAAGCAGCTCGATGATGTCACGACGCAGGACGGTCTGCACGTACACGTCGGCACCTGCGGCAAGCTCGTCGACGCCATCACACGGAATCG
>JADWMG010000065.1 GCA_015767405.1 Actinomycetota bacterium | reverse complement strand
GCTGATCGTGATGTTCGTGATCACCGCGTTCTTCGCCCTGTTGAGTTTTGGTCCTGCCGACCCCTTCGTTGGCGGAGTACCGGGAATCACGTCCGGTCCGGGGCCGAACCCGCTCCTGCAGAACCACATCCTCGTGCTGTTCCATCCTCCGATTCTGTATCTCGGTTACGTCGGCTTCGCGGTTCCGTTCGCGTTTGCGATTGCGGCCCTGATCACGGGCCGCCTCGGCGAAGGCTGGTTGCTCGAAACGCGCCGATGGGCCTTGTTCTCGTGGGCCTTCCTGACGATTGGCATCCTGCTCGGCGGCTGGTGGAGCTACGAGGTACTTGGTTGGTCAGGTGTTTGGGCCTGGGACCCGGTTGAGAACGCGTCCCTTCTTCCGTGGTTGACGGCAACGGCATACATCCACTCGGTGCTCCTCCAGGAACGGCGCGGCATGCTGCGCGTCTGGAATCTGAGCCTGCTCGTGGCGACGTTTGCGCTGACGATCCTCGGTACGTTCCTGACACGATCGGGCGTCATCAATTCTGTCCATGCATTCGGTGATGGCCCGATTGGGACGTGGCTGCTCGTGTTCTTCGGACTCATCGTTGTTGTGTCTCTGGGTCTCATTGCGTGGCGTGGCGATCGGCTGCGCTCTCCCGGAGCAATCGACTCGCCGGTCTCTCGCGAGGGGGCATTCCTCGCGAACAATGTTCTGTTCACGGTGTTCGCTTTCGTGGTACTGCTCGGCACGGTCTTTCCGCTGCTGGTCGAGGCGCTCCAGGATCGCCAGACGGTCGTGGGTGCTCCGTATTTCGATCGGTTGTCGATGCCCATCGGCCTGGCCCTGCTCTTTTTGATGGGCGTTGCGCCGGTGCTGCCGTGGCGTAAGGCCTCTACGGAGCTACTGAGCGTTCGGCTCTTCTGGCCGGCATGGATGGGCGCCGGGGCGATTGCCTTGGCGTTGGTTGTAGGCGCCGACGGCTTGGCACCGCTCGTTGCGTTCGGGCTCGCCGGGTTCGCCGCGGGGGCTGCGCTGCGTCAACTGGTGTTGGCCACTCGACGGCAGGGCTGGCGCGGATTCGTGGGCCGCGCCAATGGTGGCATGGTGGTGCACCTGGGCGTCATTCTCGTGGCGGTGGCCCTTGCATCGTCAAACAGCTTCACGCATTCGGCGACACTGACGGTACAGCAGGGAGAGCTCGTCGAGTGGGGCGGTCACACCTTCGAGTTGGTGTCGGTCGATGAGACGATCAACGACCGCGGTAGCGAGAGCGTCCTGGCCGCAAATGTGGTGCTCGACGGCGGCAAGAATTATCGGCCTTCCAACACGACCTATCTGAATATGGGCGCTGAGGTCGGTACGCCCTCGGTTCGAACTGGGCTGACTGAAGATGTGTACCTCACGCTCGGAGGTGCAACATGGATGACGCCATGGATGACGGCATGGATGAGCACACCGCAAAACGGTCACGTCCGCTAGCGCCTTGGATCGTGCTCGTCGTAGCCATTGCTCTCGGCGGACTTTTCTTCGCGCTCGCCAGCGCCAACCCCAGCAGTGGTGCGACGGCCGATTCGCCGCTGATCGGACGTCCTGCTCCGGAAGCCACCGGCACTCTGAGTGATGGCACCTCGTTCGACCTTTCCCGGAGGAAGGGGAGCTGGGTTGTGCTCAATTTCTTCGATCCTGACTGCATCCCATGTGTCCAGGAACATCCTGAGTTGATCGAGTTCGATGCAGACCAGGAGCTGTTGGGCGCTGATGGTGCCGAGTTGTATTCGGTGATTGTGCGTGGTTCGCAGGACGAGGTGGAGGCCTTCTTTGACGAGCGTGGGGGCGATTGGCCCGCGATCTATTCCGAGTTCGACGACTTCCCGGTCGCCTTCGGCGTTGCCGCCGTTCCTGAGACATGGATAATCGACCCGAGCGGAGTTGTGCAGCTGCGGATGATCTCGAAGGTCACCGCTGAGCAACTCAACGTGATCCTCCAGCAGTACCGCGAGCAGTACAGCTGATGGCCAGCACCAACTCAAGGAAGCGGTCCGGTGTCAATCGGCGGGTGAAACATTGGTCAGGTTGGGTGCTCTTGCTGTTTGTGGTCGCCGGGCTTCTGGCGGTCGGGGCGTCGAGAGCGTCGGGGCCACAGACACCCGAGGACCGCATCGACGACATTTCGAGAAGGGTCGCGTGCCCGGTCTGTGATGGCGAGAGTGTGTTCGAATCGCAGAACAGCGCATCGCGGGCAATCCGCAATCAAGTCGGTGAGTTGGTGGCGGAGAATGATCTGAGCGATGACGAAGTCGTCGCGTTTATCGAAACTCGGTATGGCGCGCAGGTGCTCCTCGTCCCGAGGGCCTCAGGATTTGATGCCTTGATCTGGGTGTTGCCTGCTGTCGGGTTTGTCTGCGGCGTCGCGGGGCTCGCTGTTGTCTTTCGACGTTGGAAACGCGAGGCCGCGGCACTCGCCGACCCGACCGATGCTGATCGGGCACTCGTCGAGGAGGCACTCCGGGCGGAAGAGTTCGAATCGTGACCGTCGATGACGATCCGGTAGCTGACGAGGACTCGGTGGTCGAGCCGGTCAGTGCTTTGCGAGGCGGTGCTCATCTCGACCGACTGGCCGAGCTCGAAGAGAAACGGCACTTTCTGCTTGGCTCGCTGACAGACCTCGAACTGGAACATGATGCTGGTGACGTCGACGATGCTGATTACGAGACGCTGAAAGACGGCTACACCGTTCGTGCCGCCGCGGTTCTGCGGATGATCGAAGACGGGGCGGCCCAGCTTCCAGCGCGGACGGAACGCCGTTGGGGCCGGCTGATGGTCATGTCTGCGGTGGTTCTCCTGGCGTCGATAGGTATCGGTGTCGCGCTCGCAGGTGCATGGGGAGAACGAAACGCTGGCCAGGAGATCACAGGGTTCACTCCCGGCGACGACGCTCGGCTGCTGCTCACGAGTGCCCGCAATGCGATGAGTGCCGGCGACTTCGAACTGGCAAACTCGCTGTTTGCCCGAGTCGTGGAGATGGAACGTGATCGCGGAGTTGACAGTGCAGAGGCAGTTGCCTATTTCGGGTGGACGTTGGCGTTGATGACGCGCAACAATCCCGGTCAGGAGAACTCCGACGATCTGGTTGATGCGGCGGTATTGGCGTTGGCGCAGGCCACCGAACTCGAACCCGACTATGCGGATCCGCAGTGCTTCCTGGCGATCGTGGAGTATTCATTCCGTGACGATGCCGCTGCGGCACTTCCGTACGTCGAACGCTGCGAAGCCAGCAACCCTCCCAGCGATATCGCGGGCCTGATCGCCACTTTCGCGGAGGAGATCCGCCAAGCCGCCGAGTAGCCACCCAACCAACCCCGACCGTGCCCCACACCCCCACCGGTTTGTGTCAGCACTTACCGTTGATGTCCAGGTTTGTGCTGACACAAATCTTGGCTCCGGAATTTGTGTCAGCAGATACCTGTGGCGTTCCCGTAAGTGCTGACACAAATCTCGGGTGGGTGGGGCGATCAGCGCGAGGTGTTCGGAAGGACCGCAGGCGCGACCGGGCGGGAGCCGTGCTGGTCGGCGGGGCCCTCTGGGCGGAGTCACTAGAAGGGCAGAGTCACTAGAGCGGTGGGGGCCAGACTTTGCCTTTGGTGATACGGCCCTTTTTCCGTCGGAGGACCCAGGCGCTGGCCTTGCGCCAATCGGGGGGTGTCTGGACCTCCATCCCGCGGCGGACGAGCGCTTGGATCACGGGCGGGATGATGTCGCCGTGACTACAGAGCACGGCGTGATCTTCAACTTCAGCGAGGAGATCAAGCACACCTTCGAAAGGTTGGCCCTCCAACAGGCATTGTTCGGGTTGAACCTCTGTTCCGAGCGTCTCGGCGAGTGGCTCGAGAGTCTGCATGCATCGGACGTACGGGCTGGAGTAGAGAACCGCCGCCTTGTGTTTGGCCAGGCGGGCGCTCACCGCTGCGGCTTGCCTGTGTCCTTTGTGGCTCAGTGGTCGAGAGATGTCGTCGCCCTCCCAGATCCGCCGTTCGCCGGCTTTCGCGTGGCGCACCAGGTAGACAACGTCGGGCTGGCCCACTGCCGACTCAGGTCTCGCCGGTGAGGCGCGTATGACGATCAGTCAGCTGACGAACGAAGAGAATCCAGACGACGGCGGCGAGGACGTTCAGCACACCTGTAATGAGTCCGATGGTTCCGAAATCAACGAGGCTTTCTGCGACTGAGTCGAGGTCGCCGCTCGGGATTCCATTGGTTGTCAGAGAACCGACCTGTACCGCGATGACGAAGATCGGAAGCAGACCGAACAGCACGAACCACGCCCACAGGAGGGGATTGTCACCAGACTTTCTCCAGCTGTCTGAATCGTCGACGACGGTTGAGTCGGAGGCCTTCCAGAGTTCACGCAGCATGAGGAATGGGATGATGTAGAGCACCATCGGCGGTAGGAACCAACCGAAGACTGCAAAAAGAGGACTCCACGTGGTCTGGCGGCCGTAGGCCCTGGCATTCTTCGCGATCCGATACATCCAGATGATCGTGAGGACCCCAGTGGCCAGCGTGGCCAGGCCCGTCAACAACTGGATCGCGTTGAGAGGGCCGATCGCATCCTGGAACTCGTTGTCGGTCAGCTGACCTCGTAGGAAGTCATCAGCGTCCTGGGAGACACTGCTGGACAGGACGGTCGTACCGATCGTTCCCAGTGCGACGGCTCCGGTGAGGACCATGACGGCCATCGCCAGGCCGCCGACCCGCTTGACCTCGCCAGCAGGTGTCGGATTGGCGCTGTATGCAACGTACCCGGGCGGAGGTGTGAGCCCGGATGGTGGAGGTGGTGGAGGTGGTGGCGGTGGAGGCGACGAGCGTTCCGGCGAACCCGGTGGGGGGAGGTGTCCGCTCACACCACAGACGCTACTGCCGCTCCTGCACTGTCCATCACTTGGCGTCGGACCATCGAGCGATGATGCTGGTGTCGGCAACGAATCGCACCTTTGGACCCCTGGTTGTGGGAGCCCAGCGATACGCGGCTTCCTGTAGGCAATCATCGACGATCTCCGCGGTCCGCTCAGCCTGGTCAGTTGGAGCCTGCACCAGAAGCTCGTCGTGGAGACACAGCACGATCTGAGCACCGAGGTTCAGAGACCGGGCGCGAACCAGCACGGCCCACATCTTGAACAGTTCAGCGGCGGCTCCCTGAATCATGGCGTTGCGGCCGTATCGCCCTCGAGCTGCCGCTCGGGAGCGAGCATCGCGGTCAGACATCTCCGTCACATCACCGGCCCTCATCCTGATCAGCCGACCGCCATTCGTCCGCAGGTGATGACCGCCTTGCGCGGCTGTGTCAGCGTTGTAGAGATATCCCATCGCAATCGGATACGCGGATTCGAGCCCGCGGAGTGCTTCCGCGCCGTGACCTGTTGTCTGGCCGTACATCGCGCCGAGAACGGCCACCTTTGCGATTTCTCGTTCAACACCAAGTCTTTCGGCGACCGGGGCGTACATGTCGTCGTCATGTGTTGCCAGCGCAAGGTCGCCGTCGCCGGACACCGAGGCGAGCACGCGGGGTTCGATCTGGCCAAGGTCGGAACGAACGAAGAGGAACCCGTCTTCAGCGACAATCGACGGCCGCAGATCCGCCGGCATGTTGTGCAGGCCGGCGGTTGCGGTCATCCGGCCGGAGGCGCCATCCGATGCCGACCAACTGCCCCGAAGCCGTTGGTCGGGTCCGACGTTTTCGTCAAGCCACGTGTAGCCGAATGTCGTTGCCATCCGTTCGGCCTTTCGCCACGTCAGGAGCGCGTCGACGACCGGGTGTTGAGTGCGCAGTTGTTCGAGTCGCCAGGCCCGAGTGTCGGGCACTTCGATGCCGACACGGCGAAGAAGCGACTTGACGTTGGCCGGGTTGCGGAGGTCGAAGTCAGCGTCAGCTGGGAGATGGTCGAGGACAGCTCGATCACGAGCGTCGAGCTTCGCGCTCTCATCGGCCGCGTCCAGCGGACGAGGACCGATGAACCCTCCAATGATTCGTTCGGCTTCGGCCGTGTCAATCGGGAGGCCATCGTGTTGCAGCTCCGTGCCGAGCAGTTCGGCGGCAGACTCTGATCGTGCTGTTGCAGTTGCTCGTGGGTGATCGGCGAGTTCGGCGAGCCGGCCGACCTGCCAACTCTGTACCTCTGATGCAAGACCCGCCCAGCGACTCAGGCGATCCAGGTTCGTGCCCCACGCTCCTTCCACCCAGTCAGGTCGAAGGTAGCCATCGTGCCGAACCGCCTCGTCAGGCCTATCGAATTCGTCCACGACAGTGAACAGATCGACTGGAGCGGTCTCGGGTATGCCTGACGTATCGAGCCCCTGACAGGCGGCCCAGATCATCGCCGGGTTCGTTCGCCATCCGCCGTACAGCAGACGGTGGACGGCGGCGAGATCCCAACAGCGCGTGGGATGTATGTCGTTCTCGACGAGCTGCCAGGCCGTCGATTTCGACCACCACACCCAACGCGGACCGGCTTCTCGCTCGATGCGCGCGAGCGTGGCGAACGCGTCATCTGCACCTAGCAGGATCGTCTCGGCATCTGACCGAACGATTGCCGCGCCGGCCGCGGGGTCGAGTGCCAGGGCGACGACTTCGCCCGGTTCGATATTGAGGCTCATCCCCAGCCGAGTTCGTGTAGGCGTTCGTCGTCGATGCCGGCCGCGTGAGCGATCTCGTGGATGACCGTTACGTACACCTCATCGGCCAACTGTTCGATATCGATGCAGGCCTCACACAACGGAGCCCTGAATATCGACACCACGTCGGGCCCTTCCGTCCCGGTGCGTTCCGTGTGGGGGACCCCTTCGTACAGGCCGAGCAGACCAGGCTCGTCAGGATGGCGGTCGACTGCCTGGACCACCACGTTGTCGAGTACGTGCTGCAGCTCGTCGGGCAAGTCGTCGAGAGCATCCGCGACCATTGCCTCGAACCGATACCTCGGCACAAGCTCCATCAATACAGTGTTACTACACGACCTTCAGGGCGTCGGAGTAGACCTTCTTGGGCTTCATCTCGACGGCGATCTGGCGGGCGATCTCCTGGAAGATCTGAGCCGACTCGGACTCGGGGTCGACCGCCGTTATCGGACGACCGTTGTCGCCGCCTTCGCGAATGGCTGGAACCAGAGGAAGTTGACCGAGCATCGGGACACCCAGCTCGTCGGCGAGCTCCTGCCCGCCACCGGAGCCGAAGATCTCGTAGCGCTTGCCATCGTCGCCGGTGAACCACGACATGTTCTCGATGATTCCGCGCACCGGCAAGTTGACCTTGGCCGCCATCGCCGCGGAGAGCGCAGCGACCTTCTGAGCGGCGGGTTGAGGCGTTGTAACAACAAACACTTCGCCGCGCGGAAGATACTGCGCGAGCGAGAGGGCGATGTCGCCCGTACCCGGCGGCATGTCGATGAGGAGAAAATCGGGTTCGTCCCAGAACACGTCGGTGAGGAATTGCTCGAGGGCTTTGTGCAGCATCGGGCCACGCCAGATGACCGCTTCGCCCTGGGGAACGAAGTACCCGATGGAGATGCAGCGGACACCCCAGGCCTCCGGAGGTATGAGCATTTCGTCGATCACTACCGGGTCACGATCGGTACCCAGCATTCGAGGAATCGAGTAGCCGTAGATATCGGCATCGACGACACCGACGGAGTAGCCCTGCGAGGCGAGAGCAACCGCGAGGTTGGTAGTGACGCTCGACTTACCGACGCCGCCCTTGCCGGACGAGATGAGCAGTGCCCGAGTTTTCGAGGTGTTCTTGGCGAATGGAATCTCGCGACCTTCGGCGTGGCCGTGAGCCTGATCGGAACCGGCACTCGATGCGGCGTCGCCGTGGAGGGTGCGTCGCAGGTTCTCGCGATCCTCATCCGACATCACCGTGAACTCGAGATCGATGGACGTCACCCCGTCGAGTCGCGTTGCGGCTTCCGAGACTCGTCGCTCGATCTCGTTCTTCAGCGGGCACCCGGGAACGGTGAGCGCAATCAACACCCCGACGACACCGTTGTCTCGAATGTCGACCCCTCGGAGCATGCCGAGATCGACGATGGATCGGTGGAGTTCGGGATCTTCGACGGGGCGCAGAGCCTCGATGATCTGTTCCTCGGTTACGAGAGGGGAGTTGCCGGCCATGAGCCCAGTGTGGCGACGTCTGCGTGAATTTGCACTACGTAGATAGGTGGAATGCGCGGAGAGCTACAATTGACGTGCATGAGTACGAGTCCGTCCTTCACCGCCACGGTGTCAGCAATCACTGATGCCTTCGGCGATCCGACTCGTCGCTCGATATACGTTCTGGCGAAGGAACACTCGGGCGGTGACCAAACGGGGGTTACGGCCTCCATGGTGGCTGCCGAGGTCGGTGTACATGCCAACGTGGCACGCCATCATCTCGACAAACTGGCAGCTGGCGGATACCTCGAGGTTGTCTCTGGCAAGGTGCCTGGCGCCGGTGCCGGCCGGCCATCGAAGCGCTACGTCGCCGTCACTGATGCGTTGAAAATCAACGACATCGAGTTTCCGGTACGCAGCGACGACCTGCTGCTGTCACTGCTTGGGCGCGCCCTCGATCGCCTCCCGCACGCGGAGGCCGAGAGCCTCGCCGAAGAGGTGGGTCAGGAGTACGGAAGGGCGATGGCCGACGGACTCACCGGGGCGACCCTCGACCAGAGTCGACGGTCTGTGCGCTCGGCGATGCAGGCGGTGGCAGATGCGTTGACGGCGCACGGTTTTGCGGCCCACGCCGAGGGACGTAACGATCAGCTTCGGATCATCAACAATCACTGCCCATTCGGTGAGGTTGCCACAGAGCATCCGGTCATCTGCGCTGTCGATCGGGGAATGGTCAAGGGAATGCTGGCCGCGCTTGTTGATGTCGACGGTGAAGATTCGGTCGGCGATGTGAAGACCGAGTCGAGCTTTGCTCTTGGCGACAGGTTTTGCTCGACCGCGGTGTAGAAGCGCTAGGCGCGAGGGCGGCCCACCGTAATCCTTGGCGGTAGCCTCGGGTTGTGGACGTACGCATCGGAGTTACCCAGGCCCCCCGCGAGCTGACAATCGAGCTCGCCGAAGATACTGATCGAGATGAGCTGAAGGCTCGCGTCGAGGCCGCTCTCGTCGGTGCGTCAGACGTGCTCTGGGTGACTGACAAGCGGGGCAAAGATGTGGCCATTCCCGCGGCGAAGATCGCCTATGTCGAACTCGGTTCTTCCGATGGTGATCGCCGGATCGGCTTCGGAGGCTGATCCTGGCCGGCAGCGAAATGCGACCGGCCCTTCTCGACCTCGACCTCCTTTGGGTCACCGGCAAGGGAGGCGTGGGTAAGACAACCACTGCCGCTGCCTTGGCCGAAGTTGCCGCGCGTCACGGTCGGCGCACGCTCGTGTGCGAGATGGATGCCAAGGGAGCACTCGCCAATGCGTTCGATGCGGGGACGTTGGCGTTCAACCCCACGATGGTGGCGCCGGGCCTCGATGCGATGGCGATGAATACCGAGGATGCGCTACGTGAGTATCTCCGACTGTTCGTCCGGATTCCGTTCATCGGCCGAATCGGACCGCTCGCGAAAACCTTCGACTTCGTAGCTGATGCAGCGCCCGGAGTCAGGGAGATTCTTGGTGTCGGGAAGCTTTGTTACGAGGTCCGTGAGCGCACTTACGACCTGATCGTGGTCGATGCCGAAGCGAGCGGCCACATCGTCAGCCAGATCGGGGCGCCGAAGGTCATTGCAGACCTCGTCCAGGTCGGACTAGTTCGAGATCAGACGCAGTGGATGCTCGACATTCTCAACGACCCGACGCGTACGGGGGTGGCGGTGGTGACGACGCCAGAGGAGATGCCTGTCACTGAGACGATCGATCTGCTCGGTCGTCTTACGGCTGAGACGGGGGCTCATCCATCGGCCGTAATTGCCAACCGGGTACTTCCGGTCCTGTTCAGCCGGCGCGAGCAACGGATAGCCGACCGACTCGACGAAACACTCCCAATTCTGACGAATGCGGCTGGGTCAGGGGTGGCCACCGTGCTCGACGCAGCGCGATTGACAGAGCAACGGCGACAGACTGGAGCGGGCCACCTGGACCGTCTTCGTGGCTTCCTCGATTCGGCGCCCGATCTCGCGACAGATCTGCCGATCATCACGATTCCGGAATTGTTCTCGCGCGCCTCGGGGCCCCGTGTGGTGTCTCTCGTTGCCGACGCACTCACTGACGAACTCGATCCGAGTACCTATGCAGACGAGGCCACAGACGAAGGCGCGGGTCGATGAGCGATCTCGACAACCTGCTTGCAAGCCGGGAGATGATTCTCGTCGCGGGCTCCGGAGGGGTCGGCAAAACGACGATCGCGGCTGCTCTCGGCATCGCTGCCGCACAGCGACACAAGGGCAAGGTGCTCGTACTCACGGTCGACCCAGCGCGCCGCCTTGCATCCGCATTGGGTTTGGAAGAGGTCGGCAACGCACCTGTCCGTATCGATCCCGACGCATTCGCAGCCGACGGTGTGAAGGTCCGTGGTGAGGTCTGGGTGGCGATGCTCGATACGAAGGCCGGGTGGGATGAACTAATCCGACGCCACGCTCCCGACGTCGAGGTTCGCGACGCGGTACTCACCAACCCGCTCTACCAGAACATCACGAGCAGATTCATCCACAGCCATGAATACCTGGCGATGGAACAACTGCACGATCTCCACGCGACAGGTGAGTTCGATCTGGTCATCGTCGACACACCACCGTCTCGAAATGCGTTGTCGATCCTCGACGCGCCGAGTCGCATGATCGAATTCTTTGGCAGTCGACTCTTGCGCTGGCTGACGGTGCCGTATCGCTCACGTTTGTTCACTGTCGCGTCAAGACCGTTCTACCAAGTCGCCGATCGTGTACTCGGATCACGATTTCTCCAGGACATCGCCGACTTCTTCGTCCTGTTTCAGGCGATGGAGAGTGGGTTCGTTCGCCGCGCTCGAGAGGTCGAGGCGTTGCTCGTCGACCCGCGGACGGCATTCATCGTCGTGACGACCCTTGAAACGGCTCCCAGTCATGAAGCGAGATTCCTCGCCCAGTCGCTGACCGCCCGGGACATGTCGCTCGGAGCGATCGTTGCCAATCGGGTATTGCCCGAAGAACTGGCGGGTAGCGAGGCCGCAACGAGCGCGGCGACGCTGCTCGAACTCGCTGACGGTGAACTTGCGCGAGACGTGGCGGAAACCCTCGGTGGGGTCTCGGTGAAGCAGACGTCAACAGTGTTGACGCAGGTCGCGGCACGCTTCGACGACCTCGCTCTGGTCGCCGCACGAGAGTCTGATCGGCGTTCAGAGTTGGCTGCGCTGGCACCCGTGATGCTGTCTGTGCCGTGGATGTCCGGCGACATTCACGACGTCGCCGGGCTCGCTCTCATGGCGGGTCACCTGCGAGGCACCGACTGATCAGGCAGAATCATCTGTGATGACCTCTCTCGCCGATCTCACCCGCGAGCACTCAGTCCTCGATCGGGAGGATGTTGACCACTTGCACCGTCTTGGTGCTGAGTGGGCATTCCTCGCCGATCTTTGTTTTGCTGACTTGCTCCTCCATGTTCGAACCGGCGACGGACGATGGCTGATCGTCGATCAAGTCCGGCCGGCGACCAACCAGACCATGTACGTCACCGACTACGTCGGCTCCTATGCCGAAAGCGACGACGCGGACATCATCGAACGTGCCGCGACTACAGGGGTTCGTGTCGAAGGCGAAATCGAACTGACCGATGACCCTGACGCAACCACAGCGCGGATGTCGGCGACGCAACTACTCGATGATCTTCGAAGAGTTCGTGCGAATGATCGAGGAGGGAACGTTCCCATTCGAGGGTCGAGTTGCCGACTCCAGCGCGGCGCCACGGATCGGCGACGGTGTCTTGACCCTCGATGGAGCGGGAAGGGTCACGTACGTATCACCAAACGCGAACTCTGCACTTCACCGCGTCGGGATTCAGGCCAACCCGATCGGAATGCGTCTCGCTGAACTCGGTTTCCACGATGGTCCGGTCAGGCAAGCTTTCGAGCGGCGCGAACCAATTGTTGAAGAGTTCGAACAGGGAGCGGACGTCACACTGCTGTGCAGGTGCGTGCCAATCGTAGGAATCTCCGCGGATGGCACCGACGGCGCCACAGAAGTGTCGGGCGGGATGCTGCTCGTCCGTGATGTCACTGAACTACGCAAACGAGACCGGCTGCTGCTCAGCAAGGACGCAACGATTCGCGAAATCCATCACCGTGTCAAGAACAACCTGCAGACCATTTCATCGCTGTTGCGCCTACAGGCAAGGCGCCTGACCAACGCGGAGGCGAAGGCTGCAGTTTCCGAATCGGTTAGGCGAATACGCACGATCGCCTTGGTTCACGAGTCGCTTTCGCGCGAACCCGGTGAAGACATCGCCTTCATCGAGATCGTTCGTCCGCTGCTGCGTCTCGCGGAGGAAGGCCTTCAATCTCCTGATCGGCCAGTTCGCTTCACGGTGAAGGGTGACGGCGGCCGGATTCCCGCCAACACGGCCACACCACTGTCGGTGGTACTCACCGAGCTTCTCCAGAATGCCATCGATCATGGCTTTCCAGAAGGCAGCGGCGGCGGTGAGGTCGTCGTGCTGCTCAGCCCTCATCAGGGAAGGCTGAATGTCCGTGTGGTCGACAATGGTCGCGGCGTTGATCCAGGGTTCGACCTCGACAGCGTCACCGGCCTCGGCCTCTCGATTGTGCGCACACTGGTCACGACTGAGCTGAACGGAACAATCGAGATCAGACCAGCGTCACCTGCCGACCTCGATGCGGTATCACTTGGCGATGGTTCAACGCGCCAGCACGGCACCGTTATCGAACTCTGTGTTCCGACCGACGACTGACTGACGTCGCGAATCTCAGCCAACGCGAGCGGCGCGCAGGGCGGCGACCCGACGTCGACGGATAACTCGACGTTCTTCTTCGGTGAGGCCACCCCAAATTCCGGAGTCCTGATTGGTGGCAAGCGCAAAGTCGAGACAGAGGCGTGATGCTGTGCATTCGTCGCACACCTCTTTGGCTCGATCGATTTGGACCAGCGCATTGCCAGTTGTGCCGACGGGGAAGAAGAGTTCCGGGTCGGTATCGCGGCAAATGGCGTGGTCACGCCAGTCGTAATCGGCGGCTCCAAGAGTGAGGCTGGACGCAAGGATCGACACTGTGGGTGCTCCTCGAAGGTGTGATCAGGCGGCGAAATGCCGCGGGATGAGGCGGGGGTTATGGGGGATCCTGGCGGTTTTGTACCCGCAAGGCCGACGCAAATCTAGGCGCGTCGGCGGCAATTGACAAGGGCCGAATTTCCCTAGTCTTCTGCCGGTCGGTCAGGATTGCGCAATGCTGGTTGTCGGACACCGTGGAGCCTCGGGGCAAGCACACGAGAACACGCGTGAGGCTTTCGTGTTGGCGGAGGAGATGGGGGCCGATGCGATCGAGCTAGATGTACGGGTCACGCTGGATGAGCGGCTTCTCATTCATCACGATCCGCTGCCGACTGCCGCGGCTGATCTTGACACGTTGCTAACGCTTAATGAAGTGCTGGACGCTGTGAGTGATCAGATGCTGGTCAATGTCGAGATCAAGAACGGGGTGTTCGACGGTGGTTTCGATCCCAAAATGATCGTCGCCGGACTGACGGTCGACGCTCTTCGGCGTCGCGGGGCTAGAGCCAACTGGCGGTGGCTGATCTCTTCGTTCTCGTGGGCGTCGATCGAGGCGTCACGTTCGCTCGCGCCCGAGATCGACACCGCGTATCTCTGCTACGGCTTATCTGCAGCCGGAGCGCGTCGCGCCGCAGCCGCCGGGCATTCGGCGGTTCATCCAGAGGTGTCGATGGTGACCGACGAGATGGTCGAGAACTGTCACTCGGCGGGACTTGCGGTCAATACATACACCTGTAACGACTCGGAGCGGATCGTGGAACTCGCTGGCATGGGCGTTGACGGCGTCTTTACCGACGAACCCGACATGGCGTTGTCGGCGCTGGGACGCAGCGCCGAGCGCGGGGGCGTCAATCCTCGTTGGGCGGCTTGGCCGGGAAGACCAGCTTGACGGCATCGGGGACGTGTACGAACTCGAGGCGTGTTGTTGTTCCGAGAGCATCGCCATCGACTTGATATGGAAACGGGGTGTCGTTTTCCGCAACGAGCTTTGCGACGTCGGTGCGAATGTCGAGATGGTCGGCCGGTTTCACGCCCCCACCCCTGAGCGCGCCGGCCAGCGATCCAAGTATCGCTGTTGCGCGCATCGTGGTGAAGGTGATCGCCACGAGCCCTCGATTGAGGGTTGCCGCCGGCGATAGATCAAGCGGGCGATTGCCGAGATACGTGTACGGGTTGGTGTTCAAGACGACTGTGAAATATCCGTCGGCCACATCGGGGCCGCCATCGCCGTGCAACCGGAAGTGAGGCTGATGCTTGTCGTAGCCCCAGAGCCAGGTGGACAATCCGGCAGAAATGAAGAGTGGGTGCCCGAGCCAGCGTTTCAGCGATCCACGTCGTTCGACTTTTTGTACAACTGCCGCGTCGTATCCGATGCCGGTATGGAAACAGAAGTAGCGACCGTTGACCTGCCCGAGCCCGATTGGCCGAAAATCGGCGGCATCGATGCCGGCAACGAGAAAGTCGACGGCTTCGACAGGGTCGTTTGGTAGGCCGAGTGTGCGAGCGAACACGTTCGTTGAACCACCTGGCAACACGCCGAGGGATGTTTCAGTGCCGGCAATCCCGGTGGCGACCTCATTGAGGGTCCCGTCTCCTCCGTAGCCGATCACCACATCGATCCCGCGTCGCGCAGCGTCGTGGGCGAAGCGTGTTGCGTGGCCGCGGCGGTTCGTCTCGACGACCTCGACGTCGTTGTTTCGGGCAAGGCGGCGGTGCACGACCACGGTGTTGCGTGCAGTCACAGACGACGCGAACGAGTTGACCACCAACAAGATCCTCAAGACTCGTGACCGTACCAAGTTCGCGTTATAGGGACGATTGTCACATCCTGACGTTCATTGGTTCTGGGGTTTGAGGTGAAGTTGACTCACCGGTAACTTGTTGACATATGCACGTGATCGTCTGCGTCAAACAGATCCCCGACCCGGCCCTGCCGGGCGAGCTGGATCCCACCACAAACACGCTGAAGCGAGAGGGCAAACTGATCCTCGATGAGTCTGACAGCTATGGCGTCGAGATGGCGCTGCAGCTCGTTGCGGCCGCGGGCGACGGCGAAGTCAGCCTCGTTTCAATGGCCCCGAACGATGAGGTGTCCGGGCTGCGTACAGCCCTCGCCATGGGCGCCGCCAAAGCGGTGCTCGTATCTGACCCAACGCTGGCCGGTGCTGATGCGTTGACCACCGCCAAGGTGCTCGCTGCCGCCACCAAGAAGCTGGGTGACGCTGACCTGATAATCGCTGGTACCGAGTCATCCGACGGTTACACAGGCACGGTTCCAGAGCAGATGGCCGAAGTCCTCGGTCTGCCGTCGGTGACGTTTGCCAAGACCGTCGAGGTTGCGGACGGCACGCTCAAGGTCGATCGCCAAACTGAGGAGGGCTACGACGAGGTCACGTGCTCGCTTCCCGCCGTGGTCAGTGTTACCGCCGGCGTGGTCGAGCCCCGCTATCCGAGCTTCAAGGGCATCATGTCCGCCAAGTCGAAGCCAGTCGAAAACGTCACGGCCGCCGATCTCGGTGTCGAGTCCGTGTCGTGGGCCCAGCAAATCGTTTCTGTCGAAGATGCACCGGCACGCGAGGCCGGAGAGATCATCGAAGACGACGGCGAATCGTTCAACAAGATTGTCGAGTTCCTCGACGAACTGAAAGTCATCTGAGGAGGCCCCGATGGGTATTGACAACATTTGGGTGTTCGCGCAGGCTGCCGACGGAGCGCCGACGACGGGCACACTCGAACTACTGACCAAGGCTCGCAGCCTCGGCTCGAATGTCTCGGCGTTCATTGCCGGTGACGGCACAGCTGAAGCCTCTGCGCTCGGTGACCATGGCGCGGCGAAGGTCTACGCCACCGGCGATCTGGGTGGGGTGCTTCCTGGCGTTGCGGTTTCATCCGCGATGAAAACCGTTATCGATGGCGGAGACACTCCTGACCTGATCATGTTCCCGCAGAGCTATGAGGGCCGCGATGTCATGAGCCGTCTGTCGGTCAAGCTCGACCGGACCGTGCTCACCAACTCCACCGAGGTCTCGGTCGACGGTGATTCCGTCACCGTGCAGACTCCGATCTTCGGTGGCGCAAAGCTTGTCAACTCGACCTTCACGGGTGAGGTTCCGCATCTTGCTGCTTTCCGACCGAAGAGTTTTGCCGCCGAGGCTGGAGCTGGCGCAGCCGGCGAAGTTGTTTCGGCTCCGGTGCCCGATCTTGGATCAACCGGCGGAGCCACCGTCACCGCTGTACACGTCGAGGAGACCTCCGGTCCGAAGCTCGACGAAGCGGCTGTCGTCGTCGCTGGCGGCCGTGGTATTGGTGAGGCCGAGAAGTTCGAGATGGTCGAGAACCTGGCGAAGCTCCTCAAGGGTGCCCCAGGGGCCTCACGAGCGATCGTTGATGCCGGGTGGGTGCCGTACAGCTACCAGGTCGGCCAGACCGGCAAGGTCGTCAAGCCGACCGTGTACATCGCAGCTGGTATCTCCGGCGCGACTCAACACATGGTTGGGATGAAGGGCGCGAAGAACATCATCGCGATCAACAAGGACCAAGAGGCGCCGATCTTCGGAATTGCCGACCTCGGCATCGTGGGCGACGTCCACAAGGTTCTCCCTCAACTCATAGCGGCCCTCGAATCCCGCTAACCCACCCGAAAAATGCCTGGATCCATGCACTGAGTGAATGAATCCAGGCACATTTCGGAGTTGGTTGACTTTTTAGACGGCGTCTTGGGCGGTGATCGCCCATGCCGTGCCCTCGGCGGGGTCTTCGATTGCCAGCTGCAGAGTCCAGCCGACCACGGGCTCGTACGCATCCCACCGATACCAGTGGAGTTCTTGGGCGAACGCGCCCAGTTCAGCGGGCGGGATTGGCCAGTCGTCGAGGAAGTCGCCGAGCGCAGCGAGTGTCCACCAGGCACCGAATCTCCCTGATGCGGCGCCGCGGCGTCGGCCGTGTGCGCCTCCACTCGCTCCGGCCCACGCCAGCCATGCCAGTGCATCCGCAGGCTCGAGCCGACCTACCCGGGCCCGGCGGAGACCGAGCGCACCAAGCGCCGCGCTGACATCGCCGTCGACGCAGACCACCTCCGCCCGTCCGTTCGAAGAGCTGACCCACGGCTCGATGAGTTGACGGATGGCGAACTCGACGTCGTCGTCAAGAAGCTCTGAGGTCTGAGGTTCGATGTCGACCCAGTCATCGGGAAGCTTTGGCGCTGGGAACTCCGCTGAGGCGACCCCGTAGGTAGCGAGGGCATACTCGGGTTCCCACGGCTGCAGGTCGTAGGGGAGTTCGAGGATCGCAGGCAGGTCTGGTCCCTCGATCGATTCGCCTCGCAGTACGCGCTCGTGGGCGACGAACGCCGCCCGAGGTCCGTGGTCGAGCAGTGGGGACAACTCCTCCCAGCTGTGATTCTGCGCCGCCACCTCGGTCAAGGGCCCGATCGTGAACCGGCCGGACAGGCCGTCAGTTTCGTCGAGTACGGCCGCGACGAATTCGGGTGCGCTCAACAGTGCGAGTCGATACTCGGCCAACGTCGCGGCAGGCCACAGTTGACGTCCGGTTTCGACCGCGTGCCGGGCTCGGTCACGCAAGCGCAGAAGCCCGGCCCAGTCGCGAGATGAACAACGGTCGTCGATCATCCGCACCAGACCGTCGAGGTCGGCGCGGTGGATTAGCGCGTCGAGGTCGTCGTCGTTCACGGCGCTCAGATCAGCGGCCATGGATATCGGCGACCGGTCGGATCAGTTGGAAATCGGCGTTCTTTGACACACCAGGCCGCGCGACCCTGGATCGCCTCGACCTCTTCGTCGTCGAGGAGTGCAGCGATGTCGAGGGGGACTTGTTCACACAGCTTGGAGACCTCGCTCAGCCAGGCTTCTGGAATCGGATCGTCACCGAATTCCCAGATGACGGTTCGCAGCTTGTACTCAGGCGAGAAGCACAGCCCATGATCGATACCCCAGAGTTGGGCCGGTTGATCATCGCGTTCCGGGACGATGAGACAGTGACCACTTTTGCGGTCGGTGTTGTTCGAGATGATATCGAGCAGGGCCATCGCACGAAGCTGGTCATGAACATCGGGAAACGACTCGAAGATCGTGAAGTAGTGCTCGCTGTGATCGGCTGTGATGAACCATTGCAGCGAACCTTCGCCGAGTGGGCCGTCGCGGAGCACTGTCGGTGGCACGACGTCGAGGTGGAGAGCCTCGCTCAGGAGGTATGCCGCAACTTCGCGCCGATGGAGGCCCGGTTCGAAATCCCAGAGTGGACGTTCTCCGCTCATTGGTTTGTAGATGGCTGGATGGGACAGCCCTTCGTGCACGACGTGGACGAGGTATGTCGCATTGCTGCTGTACGGCATCCGTCCCTCGACCTCGATTTCTCCGCGGAGAAGGTGCTTGATCGGGTCTTCGATGGCGTCGACACGCAGTTCGGTCGTGCTCATGACCGGATCAGTTCATCCGCGGGCAGTCGTGGCCGTCGGGATCCATCGGGAGGCCGCACCACTGGCAACTTGGGCGCCCGGCCTCGACGACTTGGTCGGCGTGCTCACAGAACGCAGCCGCCTGACCACGGCTGACGTACATCCTTACGTGACCGAGGCTTTCGTCTTCGATCGGGTCGCCTTCGTCGTCGACCTCACCGACCTCTTCGAATTGGATGAGCACGCGATCGCTCGACCGGTCGTATCCGAGTCCGATCGGGCCGAGTACGAACGCTGCCTCGAGCGGTTCCCTGATCTCTAATGCCCCTGGCATCGGCCGATCTTCCGGCGGGGGCAGGTCGGCCAGAACGCGGCGTAGATACTGAACTATCGCTGCAGCCTGTTGCTTCTCGCATTTGATGGTGACACGTTCGCCATCGGCGCGTGCCTGGAGGTAGAAAGTGCGCTCACCCGGTCGGCCGAGGGTGCCGACCGTGAATGCATCGACCTCGTCGAACTCGTAGAAGACACCCATGGCTATGAGGGCTGGAGATCTGTCAATGGACGGCCCGTGGAATTGACCGTCAGCACGACCGGGCCGCCAGCGCTCCAGGTGACCGCCGTGATCGATGCGGGGCTGATGACGATTCGTTGGAACAGGTCGATGTGAGTTCCGAGAGCGTGCGCAACGGCAGCTTTGATCGTGTCAGCATGAGAGACGCAGACGATCGTGCCACCTGGATGCTCGAGCCTCAGGGCGTCGAGAGTCGACACCATCCTCGTCTGCATCTCAATGAAGCTTTCACCACCGGGAAACCGAAACGTCGAAGGTGCCCGCTGAACGGTCTGCCATTCGGGAAGCTTCATCAGATTCTTCAGTTCGGCACCGGTCCAGTCGCCGAAGTCGCACTCGAACAGTCCACGGTTGACCCGCGTGCGCAAACCCCGAGCGCGAGCAATCGGGGCGGCGGTTTCCTTTGCGCGTTCGAGCGGTGAGCTGTAGATCGCGTCGACCCTCTTCAACTCGCCAATCCGTTGTGCTGCGATGTCGGCCTGCTGCCTTCCCTCGTCGGCGAGCGACAGACCCTTCGCCCTGCCCGGCAGGATCTTTCCGGTTGTCGGAGTCTGACCGTGTCGGACCAGCAGAATGGTTGTCGGGGGAGTTGGAGGTCTTGCGGATTTCCGCTTTGTAGTGGCCATGGCTGCTGTCCAACCTACTGTCGGGGGCCGTGAGTGCGCTCGACAGGCTGGAACGTGACGTTGTGGGGTGTCGCGAGTGTCCCCGTCTTGTCGAATGGCGTGAGCGCGTCGCCGTCGAAAAGCGCGCGTCCTATCGTGACCAGCCCTACTGGGGCCGCCCGATCCCGGGGTTCGGTGATCCTGAAGCGCGGATCGCGGTGCTTGGTCTTGCTCCCGCCGCCCACGGGGCCAATAGAACGGGGCGTGTCTTCACCGGAGATCGCAGTGGCGACTGGCTGTTCCGCGCCATGTATCGCGCTGGTCTTGCCAACCAGCCCGAATCCGTCTCGCTGGACGACGGGCTGCGTCTGACGGATGCGTGGGTCACCGCGGCGGTGAAATGCGCGCCGCCCGGCAACAAGCCGTTGCCCGTGGAACGAGATACCTGTGCTCCGTACCTCGAGCGGGAGTTCGCAGCACTACATCGAGTCAGCGTCGTCGTTTGCCTCGGGCAGTTCGGGTACCAAGCCGCAACGACGCACTTCGGTGTGCGGCCGCGGCCGAAGTTCGGGCACTGTGTCGAGGTTCCGGTCGACGGTGGTCCGACGTTGATCTGCTCGTTCCACCCGAGTCAGCAGAACACGTTCACCAAACGACTGACCGAGCCGATGCTCGATGCCGTGTTCACCCGCGCCGTCACCCTGGCGAATCAGCCAGTGGAGTGAACGCGTCGACCAGGGCTTGGGCGGCGAGGGCCTGGGCAGACCTGGCCTCCGCTAGGAAGTGGGGGAAAGAGAAGAATCCGTGGATTTGGCCAGGGAAGTGCACGTGGCTCGTCGTAACGCCGGCAGCAGCCAGGCGGGCGGCGTACTGCATGCCCTCGTCTCGGAGCGGGTCGTACCCAGCGGTGATCACCAACGTTGGCGGACACTGAGCGATGGAGGTGTCGCTCGTCAGGAGGGGAGAGACCCGAGGATCTTCCGGAGCGCCTTGACCACCGGAAAGGTAGTGCTGGAGGAACCATTGCATCGATGACGATGTGAGGAAGTAGCCGTCACCGTTCTCGACGTAGGAGTCGGTGCCGAAGCGGAGGTCTGCGACGGGATAGACGAGCATCTGGAAGGCAATTGGGGCGGGAGCAATTTGGCATACAACGGCAGCGAGGTTGGCGCCGGCCGAGTCTCCGCCGACAGCCAGTAGGTCTGGGTCGACACCTAGTTCGGATGCGTGGGCATAGGCCCATCTTGTGGCTTCGACGCAGTCGCCGAGGCCCGCTGGAAATGGATCCTCTGGTGCGAGCCGGTAGGCCACGCTCAGCACGGCGTGGCCCGAGCGGTTGGTCAGCGTGCGACAGATGTTCTCGTGACTATCCAGGTCGCCAAGGACCCATCCGCCGCCGTGGAACCACACCAGAAGCCCCGGCTGGCGCTCGGATGGTTCAGGGCGATATAGCCGCGCTGGCACGCCACCTGCGTTGACCTCGATGATTTCGTGGCACTCTTCGGTCACCGGCGGGGCCATTTCTGCGCGGGTAGCTCGAGCCAGTGTCGGCTCCTGTGAGTCGAGGGCGGGAGCACCCATTGCTTCCATCAGATCCAGGAGTGCACGTGTCTCCGCATGTAGGGGCATCAGCGAATACTGCCAGTAACCTCGCATCCCTGTGAAGACCCCTCGCCGATCACTGACCAGCACTGTTGCCGTAGCCCTCGTTGCCGTGCTCGGGCTGTCCGCTTGTCAGTCAGATCCGAGTGCCACGCGCGTCGCGCAAGACCTGGTGAAGACGCTTGCCCAGACACCCGCCGAGGAAGAATGCATGCTCGACGTGATCGATGAGTACGACCTCGACACGCTGGGTTCTGACGCCAGCGATGGTGATGAGGCCGAGCAGACTGCAGCTAACGCTGAGTTGGCCAGGTTCGAAGACGACCTCGCCGCCTGTCAGAACTAGCCGCTCGTCGCTGATCCTTCTGCCGGTGGCGCGTCAGCGGCAGGCTTTTTCTTTTTCTTTGGCGGCGGTACCCCGATCGCTGGAGCTGGGTCGGCGTCTTTCGGCCAGCGACGGCGGCTGACGATCGAGAGCAGCCGAAGCAGGCGCATGGCCGTTTCATCGGTCTGGGCGGGCCGGGCAATTATTGAACCGTCGGCGATCATCCGCTCGATCACCTCTTCACCGAGTTCGGTGCGCACGATCGTCAATGTCCAGTCGTTGTCTTCGCCGATGCCGCCCGTCGCCACGTCGGAGTGTTCAGCCGCAAAATCGGGGCAATTCGTGCAGCCCTTTCTTGTCCACGCGTGGCATTCCTTGAGGTTGATCTCGTGATACGAGCCGTCTTTCATCCAGATCTGGAACGCACCTTTGATGTTCATCTTCACCATGTCTTGCTTCTTCAAGCCGTATTTGGCCTCGAACAGCTCGGCGAAGATTGCGTCGTCGAAGGTTTTGGAACAGAGCAGGCCGATGTTGAACAGGAATGGCTTCGACACCTTGCCAGCTTTGCGGTCCCACATTGTGGGGGGTGACGAGGTCTGGCATCCCATCCCGACGAGCGCTAACCGCTCATAGCCCTTCTCCTTGGCCTCGGGCAGTGCGAGTGGGTTGGCGCAGTAGGTGTAGCGGCTGCCAGCAGTCGCCAGAATCTCTTCTTTCGTCGCGACTACAGCCGGTTTCGCCTTCCAGGCATCGTCATCTTCGACTCCACTGACCAGTGCACCATCGATGTAGTCGTGTTCGCGCAGCCAGATCAGCATCGCTGAGACGAGGCCGCCGTCCTGACCCATTTTGTGCACCATCTCGTCGCTCGCCTTGGTGAGGTACAGCTGACGCCAGATACCGGCCATTTCGTCCGGTTCGCGGACTCGCCCGAAGAGGTGCATGTCGGCAGCGGGCTCCCACGCCCGGAATCGGGGACAGGCTCTTGTGCAGGTCGTGCACCCCTTTTCGCCATGGATGCAGTTGTCGAGACCGAGCTCTTCTTCGAGGTGGAATGGGATGTACTTCCCCTCTTCGTGCTCGTATCCGGGTCGTGATGACCTCCGCGTACAGCTCTTTCCATTGGGCAGTCCACCGGCCGGCCTTCTTCGGTGTCACCATTTCATTTTCGGACTCGATGGTCGTCATCGGGCCGACTGTATGCGAAGATCACGACCACGGTCTAGATGGCGTCTGATCCCTCTTCGCCGGTGCGGATGCGAACTAGTCGCTCCACATCGGTCACCCAGATCTTTCCGTCGCCGATCTTTCCCGTCGCCGCTGAGGACACAATCGTGTCGACGACGCTGTCTGCGACGTCGTCAGCGACGACAACGCTGAGGCTCACCTTCGGCACGAAGTCGATCTTGTACTCCGCTCCGCGATAGGTCTCCGTGTGGCCGCCCTGACGGCCGAAGCCGCGGACCTCGGTCACGGTGATCCCGGCAACGCCGGCTGATTTGAGGGCATCTTTGACGTCATCGAGCTTGAACGGCTTGATGACTGCTGTCACGAGTTTCATTTAGTTGACTCCTTCTGATTGTCAGTCGATCGATGGTTCAGCTCGTGTGAGCCAGGTCGGTGGCATACCCGGAGAGGCCGTGTTCGAGAACGTCGAGGCCCTCGATCTCTTCCTCGGCGGTGACTCGTAGGCCGATTGTGTTCTTCAGGACAGCGAACAATGCAGCCGTCGTGATTCCGACCCAGGCCAGGATGATGACGAGCATGATGCTTTGCACAGCAAGCTGTTCGAAGCCGCCACCGTAGAACAGGCCGGCATCTTCACGACCCAGGAAGGCATCATCGTAGGTGGCGAACAGCCCGAGCGAGAGTAGGCCCCATGCACCGCATACGCCGTGCACGCTGACCGCGCCTACCGGGTCGTCGATCTTGACCTTGTCGAAGAAGAACACTGAGAAGACCACAATGACGCCGGCAATGAGGCCGATCACGCATGCCATCAGCGGGGTCACCGCCCCGCATGGAGCCGTGATTGCCACGAGGCCCGCGAGGACGCCATTTCCGATCATCGCGACGTCAGGTTTGCCTGTCTTGATCCAGATCGTGACCGTGGTGGCTAGACCACCACAGGCTGCGGCGAGCATCGTGTTGACAGCCACGGTCGAGACGAACTCGTCAGCAATGAGCTCCGAGCCCGGGTTGAAGCCGAACCAACCGACCCACAGGATGAACACGCCGAGGATCGCGAACGGGATGCTGTGACCCGGGATGGCTCGAGGGTTGCCGTTGGCGTCGTATTTGCCGATACGTGGACCGAGGAACATTGCTCCCATGAAAGCGGCGATGCCTCCGGTCATGTGCACGATGCCGGAACCGGCGAAGTCGGAGTAGACGGCGTCGCCGATGCTGATATCCGCAATGAGGCCTCCGCCCCAGGTCCAGTGGACAACGACCGGGTAGATGAACGCACACATGATCGCCGAGAAAATGAGGTAGGCACTGAACTTGGTGCGTTCCGCCATCGAACCCGACGCGATCGTCACCGCTGTCGCGGCAAACACGGCCTGGAAGAAGAATGTCGTAGCGACGCTCAGGCCACCGGGGGGTATAGCGGCGAGATCGTTGCCTTCCAGGAAGAACGAGTCGGTACCGATGAACCAACCGCCCCCGCCACCAAACGCCAGGGCATACCCCGCGGCGAAGAAGGCGAGAACCCCGACAACTGCATCGGCCATGTTCTTGGCAAATATGTTCACGACGTTCTTTGCTCGGGTGAGGCCTGCCTCGACGAGTGCGAACCCTGCCTGCATGAAGAAGACGAAGATGCCCGCGATGAAGACCCACAGGTTGTTCAAATAGTCCTGCGTCGTGGGAACCTCCTGAGCTAAGGCGGTGTGAGGGGTGATGGCCAAAATGACGGCGACGCCACCAAGACCGGAGATGATTCGAAGCGCACGTTTGCGCACAGTTCCTCCAAGAGGGGTAGGGGAATGGGCAATCCGGACGGCGCCGTTGCCGTCCGGATTGCGAGGGAAGATACGACGTCGTCGTTTCCCTTTTGTCGCCACATTGTTTCGTGCGTGTGAAACGTGAGGATCGAAAGCTCAACTCAACTTGACCCGCGGGTCAAGTTTGGAGGCACAATGGGTGGATGGATCTGATCTATCCCACTGAAGCCGAGGAATTTCGCGTCGAAATCAAGTCGTGGCTGCACGAGAACCTTCCAGACGGTTGGTTCGATGAAGGCTTCGAGATGTCTGACGACGAGCGCGTCGAGTTCAATGCTCAATGGACGTCGAAGCTGTTCGAGGGTGGCTGGATCTGCGCCACGTGGCCGTCTGAATACGGCGGCAAGGGCCTGAGCACGATGCAGGGCGTCGTGCTGGCGGAAGAGTTCGCCAACGCGAAGGCCCCGATGCGCGGTGACTTCTTCGGCGACACCCTGGTTGGTCCGACACTGCTCCAGTGGGGAACCGAGGAGCAGAAGAAGGAATTTCTCCCGGGGATTCTGCAGGGCAACACGCGCTGGTGCCAAGGCTTCTCGGAGCCGAATTCTGGTTCTGACTTGGCGAGTCTCAAGACGACTGCCGTAATCGACGGCGACGAGTGGGTCATCAACGGACAGAAGGTGTGGACCACCGGGGGCCATCACGC
>JADWMG010000240.1 GCA_015767405.1 Actinomycetota bacterium | reverse complement strand
GAGACGAGATCGCGCAACGGGCCGACCAACTGCTCGACGAGCTCGGACTCAGCGACCGCAGCGACAACCTCCCGGAACAACTCTCCGGTGGCGAACGTCAGCGAGTGGCGATTGGGCGGGCGCTGGTGACCGATCCTGACCTCATTCTCGTCGACGAACCGACGGCTTCACTGGATACGGAGCTCGGTACCCAGGTTGTGAAGCTCCTGGCTTCGGAGATCAAGAGCCGCGGCAAGGCTGGGATCATGGTCACCCATGACTTGCGGATGGTCGAGTACACCGACCGAACCGTGAAGATTCTCGATGGTGAACTCCAACCAACCGAGGAAGCGCCACTCAGCGAGTAGCCAACCTGTCGGGCTGTTGACTGGCCGATGAGGACAGAACTGTCGCAGCTACCGCTGCGCCAGTTGTTGGCATCGATTGTTCCTCTCGCCTGCTTCGTCATGAACCACGGGGTTGCGCCAAACGGTACGAAGAACTCGTCGCTTGGGAGGACGAGGACTCCCAGCAGCAGAAGCACCGACTCGGCAGCGCACGCCGGAGGTCCCAGCAGCCGCCTGGGCCAGGCGCGCTTGGGACAGGTCCGTGTCTCTCTTGCAGAAGTGCGATGCGATCGGAGTGCAACCGAGGGCGCCTTCACGAACAGCCGCATTCGCTCCGCGCTCACACCTTCGTCAGGTCTTCATCAGTTCTCCACAATCGACTGACAGAGTGATCTCAATCGATCAAAAGGAGTACATGATGTTCAGATTCGCCATCCTCGTCCTGGCAGGAATCGCCGTGGGCGCCGTCATCTTTGGCGGAGCCGGAAGCGCGGCTGCAGGTGTTGGGTTCTTCGCCCTCTTCCCGCTGCTGTTGCTGGCAAAGCTCGTCTTCATCGCGATGATCTTCGGATTGTTCGCTCGTCGTGGCTATGGCTCACGATGGCGCACCGGCGAGTTCCGGTCATTCTGGGACCGTGACCCGTCGGGCTCTCGGGGCGCCACGAAGGATGAACGCCAATCGGAGACCGACCGCTTCGAGCAGTGGCACCGCATGGCGCACGCTCGCGAAGAGGTCGACAGCTGGGTTCCGGAGCCCGAGTAACGTCGAATTGTCCGGTGAATGCCGTCTCTTGGAAGGTCGCTCGTGACGCGAGTCCTGATCGTTGAGGACGAGATCAGAATCGCCCGCCTGGTGCGCGACTACCTGCACCAGGCGGGTTTCGACGTGCTCGAGGCCGTCGACGGGCCTTCGGCGTTGTCCCTCGCGAGGGTTGAGAAGCCCGACATGATTGTGCTGGACCTCGGCCTGCCCGGCAGGGACGGTTTCGACGTCACCCGCGAGCTGCGTGCGACGTCATCGGTTCCAATCATCATGCTCACCGCTCGCAGCGATGAGACGGACCGGATCGTCGGGCTCGAACTCGGCGCGGACGACTACATCACGAAACCGTTCAGTCCCAAGGAGCTCGTTGCCCGGATTCGGGCTGTGTTGCGAAGGGCCGACGCGACACTCGGCGGAGGCGAAGTGCTACGCGCCGGCCCGCTGGAGATCGATCTGCCGAAGCGACGCGTGACCGTCGACGATCACGAGATTGATCTGACAGTCAGCGAATTCGATCTGCTGCTGGTTCTCGCTCGCCAACCGGGCCGCATCTACACGCGTGCCCAGCTGCTCGATGCGGTGCGCGGCGTATCGTTCGAATCGTACGAGCGATCGGTAGACGCACACATCAAGAACCTGCGTCGCAAGATCGAACCCGACCCGCGGCGACCCGAGTACGTGCTCACGGTCTACGGCGTCGGCTACAAGTTCTCCGATGCCTAGGCCCTGGAAGACAATGGGCACCGGCTGGAGGTCGGCCTCCTGGGATTCGAACGCCGAGTGGTGGTCTCAGCGAGACGGGACCGAAGCCTGGCAGCGGTTTGGGCGCCGCATGGCCCTGCGCTTGATGGTGGGGTTCCTTGTCTTCTTCGGGTTCCTCGTCGCGCTGGGTGCATTCATCGCCTCTGCAGTGCTCGGCTCGACCTCGGAGAGCCGTTGGGTTGTGGTTGTGTTGGCACCGCTTGTCGTGGCCCTCGTTGTGGTGTTGATCGTTCGCTACGTGCGTCGTACGTGGCTCCCCGTTCGTGAACTCATGGCCGCTGCCGATTCGCTCGCTGACGGCGACTACACCGCCCGAGTCGATGCCCATGGATCCGCGACAGTTCGTCCGGTGGCTCGATCATTCAACACAATGGCTGGTCGACTTGAGCAAGCAGATCAACAAAGACGCCAGCTGCTCGCCGATCTCGGCCATGAGCTCCGCACACCGTTGACCGTCGTGCGAGGTGAAGTCGAGGCGATGCTCGACGGGGTCCATGATCCGGACCAAACCCACTTGGAGCTCCTCCTCGAGGAGGTGTCGGTGATGGAACGCCTGATTGAAGACTTGCGGACGCTCGGCCTTGCCGAAGCCGGTGCGCTAGCGCTTCATCCGGAACCGACAGACGTCGCCCAGCTCGTGGCAGACGTCGCGGATGCACACCGCCGCGCTGCCGCTGCCGCCGGAGTCGACATCGACGTCAGCCTTGGGCAGGATCTGGACGATGTGGTACTCGACCCCATTCGGATTCGAGAAGTGGTGGCGAACCTCGTGGTCAACGCGGTGCGCGCCATGCCCGACGGGGGCAGGTTGGCGGTGAAGGCCGCTCGCCACGAATCGACGCTGGCTATCGAAGTCACCGATACCGGCGTCGGCATCTCACCCGAAGACCTCGCCCGGGTCTTCGACCGCTTCCGGAAAGGCTCAACATCGACAGGATCGGGTCTTGGTCTCACGATCAGCCGCGATCTCGTGGAGGCTCACGGCGGAACGATCGCGATGTCGAGCACCCCCGGTCGAGGCACCGCCGTCATCGTCACGCTGCCGCTGGTCGAGTTGTCGGCCTAGCGGTGGCGTGCCGTTCCGCCTCGTCCGGATTGCCCGTGAATGATTGCGAGCGCCGCTACTCGGCCGAGCTGGTGACGCCGGTCGACTGCCCGACTTCGATCAGGTAGCCATCCGGATCCCGGATGTAGCAGCGGATTTCGCCCCCACGGTCCTGCGGAGGAGTCAAGAACACGGCACCGGCCGCGCTCCACTCCTCGTAGATGGCTTGGATATCGGCGACGCGGATGTTCATGAAGCTGTCGATCCGATCGGGGTCGTCGGGGGGTGCGAGTACGACAGTCGGTTTGTCTTCGGTGGGGCCTCCACCGACGTTGACGATGATCCACGTGTTGGCGAATCCGAGGATCGCCGGCCCGTCCGGGACGCGCATGAGGTCGGTGGCTCCGAGCGCATTGACATAGAAGTCAACCGAACGATCGACATCGTCGACGATAAGCATGTGGGTCACGACGAATCCCTCGGTCGGCGCTGGGAAGTCCTGTCGGTTCACTGTGGCTCCTCTTCTGCCTTGATCACACGTAGAGGCTGAAACCCCTGCGGCGGCTGTCACATTCCGGGGCCGGAAAGTCGGACCGGAAACGTGCGGGTGGCATCGGCTGACCGAGCCTGCCTGCAACCCGATCTGCAACCCAACGTCGTGGTACTGGTTGGTAGTAGGCGGCTCGTGACGGCATGGCGACCGGCTGAAGTCCTTGCAGGGCGTGACGTGACGTGACGTGACTGGGTGGTACGGGCTGGTATGAGGGTTGTGTGACTACGGATCAGGAGGTTGGGGATTCGAGTTCCTCCGGGCGTGCCGCGGAAACTCCTGCAACGCGGGGGTTTCGCGCGTCAACTTCGCAATAGTCGAGGATATGACGCCCGATTTCTGGGTTGCATC
>JADWMG010000239.1 GCA_015767405.1 Actinomycetota bacterium | reverse complement strand
CGTCCGACACGGTCGACCGCGGAGACCTACGGGAGCTTGCCCGAAGAGGACACGTAGTGCAGCGCGACGGTCTGTACTTCCATCCGCAAGCGATTGACGCCGCGGCGAACATTGCTGCGCAGTTGCTGGCCGAATCGCCTGACGGGTTCACGGTTGCACAGTTCCGCGACGCGACCGGAGCGAGCCGCAAGTTCGCGTTGCCGCTGGTCGCTGAATTGGATGCCAGCGGTGTAACTCGGCGGCGCGACGACGTCAGAATCGCGGGCCCGCTGCTACCGGAGGTCTGAGGACTCAGCGTCCGAGACGGCTTGGTCGTCTGTGTCGGTCTCGGCTCCGCTACCGGTGTCGCTCTCAGTGCCGGTCGCTTCGGGCTTCTTGCGCATCTCTCGGTAGTCGCGTGCGGCGCCCTCGAGTGGTTCGACGTCGAGTGTGACGCCGTCGATCGCTACGACACGGACCGTTCCACCAGCCGACACTGGAGTGGCGCGGTTGATCCGGGCTCGCCATTTGGCGGTCCCGATCTCGACGACACCTTCCGGATCGACGTCCTCGATCACGGCGCCCTCTTCGCCGATCATCCACTCCCGGCCAATCGTCGGCGTGGCAAAGCGCGTGCGGACCATCGAAGGCATTCCTACGATGAACGTCAGAGTGATTCCACCGATGCCTGCCAGCAACGCAATCCATCCGGGGCGCATCGAGGAGCCCGGAATTGATTCGAACAGGAACCAGCTACCGATCACGGTGAGCACGATTCCGGTTCCTGTCCAGAACCGCGGGATACCGACCTGCACGTCGATCGCGAACGCGAGCATGGCGATCATGAGGAGGGCCGCGGCCCATGGACGCGTTGGTAGTACCGCGAGGCCGGTGAACGCGAGCACGGTGCAAACTGCGCCGACGGCTCCGGCGAGGCCGACGCCGGCCGTGAAGAATTCGAAGATGAGCAGCGCCAGGCCGATCAGCAGCAACAGGTAGGCGACGGGTGGGCTGGCCACGGTGTGGAACAGCTGATCGACAAGCGAAAGCTTGGAGAATCGCACAACCGAGATTGTGTCGAATCGTGTTGCCCCGTTGTCGAGTACGACGAGTTCGGTGGTCTCGAGAACAACGCCGTTCTCTTCGTACCCGTCCATTGCCTGCAGCATGTTCGAGACTGTCGGAATGCCGTCGTCGTCGATGCGCTGCTTGAAGATGTCGAGCGTTCGAGCGTCCGTCAGGCCGACGGAGCCATTGCGAAGTCGATCCTCGGCGATTCCGAAATCGATCGTCGCCTCCTGGGGAGTGAGCGGCACCCCCATGTAGCCAACCCTTGCGCCGGGGGCCATTCCGGTCACGTCGGCTACAGCGAGAAGCTGCGCTGCGGTTCCGTAGAAACGGGCACCATTCGGTCCGACCCAGATGGCAATAGGAATCGTCGCGGTCGCAACCTGATCGAGTAGATCCTCGATGACGCTGTCGTCAACGAGTGTCCCACGGCTGTTCACCTGGAGGATCAGCGCCTGCGATCCGTCAGCTTCGGCGCGGTCGATGGCAGCTTCGACTTCAGCGACCAGGATCGGGTCGAAGAATCCGCTCACCTGCAGCACGTCAACCCGGCCGACCTCGACCACGGTTGCGTCGACGTCGTCGGAGCCGTCCTGAGCCTGGACACTGGAACTGAACAATGTCAGCCCAGCCAGCATGGTGAGCAGTGCAATCGCTAGTCTGCGCAAAGGTGCCTCCGGAGAGCGAATATCAGCTGCAATCGTTGGCCGCCGCCCGAGTAATCGTGGTGGCGGGCAAAGGGGGTGTAGGGAAGACCACGGTAACGGCTGTGATCGCCCATGCCGCATCCTTGGCAGGACAACGCGTGCTGGTTGTGGAACTCGACGGCAAGCCCACTCTTGCGAATCTCGTTCCCGACCTCGAAGTTCTCGCGATATCAGCACCAGACGCGCTCGACGAATACCTGCGTGAGCACGGTTTTGCCCGTATCGCCAAGCGATTGACGAAGACCGGTGTGATCGACGTTGTGGGAACTGCCGCTCCTGGAATTGATGACATTGTCGTGCTGGGCAAGATCAAGCAGCTGGAACGCTCTGGCGACTACGACTTGATCGTCGTCGATGGGCCGGCCGCCGGACATGCCATCACCTTTCTCACCGCGGCGGCAGGGTTGGCCGACGCAGTGCGCTCGGGACCTGTCAGAGCCCAGGCCGATGAGGTACTCGAACTACTCCACGATGCGGAAAGGTGTCAGGTTGTGCTCGTTGCTCTCCCCGAGACCACACCTGTCAACGAAGTGATCGAAACCGCATTCGCCCTCGAAGATGATGTTGGTGTCCAGCTCGGCCCGGTGGTGGTGAACATCGTCGACGATGGCGCGCCGCTACCCGACGACGATGCGGCACGGGCTGCGGTTGCTGACCTTGATGACGAAACGGCGGAACTCCTCCTGGATGCAGCCGCGTTCCGCCGATCGCGTCGCACGATGGAGTCGGAGGAACTTGCGCGGCTGGCCGCCGAGCTGCCGATTCCTCAGGTGCACCTTCCGGCTCGTCTCGTCGCCGGTCTCACGCCTGCCGACATCGAGGTACTCGCCGGGGTGATCTCGCATGGCTGACCGGAGCACCAGGCCAAGCAAGGAAGACGTCATCGATTCGTCGTCGGTGATCGTCTGCTGTGGCTCGGGCGGAGTTGGCAAGACCACCACCGCGGCGGTTCTCGGGCTCGAAGCGGCGCGTCGAGGCCGACGAGCGGTGGTCGTCACGATCGATCCAGCAAAGCGACTTGCCGATGCGCTAGGGCTCGAGGGCGGCCTGGCAGCCGAACCTCAACGCATCGATATCGGTCATAGCGACGTCGAATCAGACCCGGAACACGCTGGTGAACTCTGGGCGATGATGCTCGACACGGCCGCGACCTTCGATGGTTTGGTCAAGCGCCATGCCGAGGATGAGGAACAGATCGAACGGATACTCAGCAATGCGTTCTACCGAAATATCGCGGGTGCTCTGAGCGGCACGCAGGAGTACATGGCCGCCGAGACCCTCCATCAACTCCACGGTGACGATCGTTTTGACCTTGTTGTGGTCGACACACCTCCGAGTCGCAACGCACTCGACTTCCTCGAAGCCCCGGGCGTGCTTGCCAGAACGGGGTTCCGCGAGCGCGCCGACGAAGTGATCGCCTTGATCAGGGCACCGGAGACATCGTTCGTAGTCGTTGCCACGCCGCGCCACGACACGATCGACGAGGCAGTCTGGTTTGCCGAGCAACTCGTAGAGCAGGGGGTCGGGGTGACCGGAGCTGTCGTTAATCGAGCCCAACCCGCGTTCGGTAAGGGTTCTGCTGAGAGCGCGGCGTCCAATGCGTTTGAGGCCGGAGCGCGAGAGGACGTATCGCTCGCGTCGCTGTGGACCAACGTCGCCGACCTACGGACGATGCGCGAACACGAACTGGATGTCATCGCGCCACTGGCGGAGATCGCGGGGGAAGACCGGCTGTCCCTGGTGCCGCTACTGGATCGTGACGTGCATGACCTCGATGGATTGTGGACCATCGCCGGGCACCTGTTCGAGGATGGGCCTCCCCGGATTTCTTGTTCGGAGTAGGCCGGGTAACGTCTGAGTCGTGCACATTCTTCTTGCTACGGATGCCGATTGGATTGTCGACGAGGTAACTGCCGCCCTGAGCGGCGATGACGTCTCGTTCGCCGTGTGCCGAGAGGGCCGAGTTGTTTCCGATCAGGTCGACGAGCGACTTCCCGATCTGGCAATCTGCGACCTGCAGATCGGCTCGATGGGCGGCATGGCTGTCACGATGGCGCTGCGCCTCGACGAGTCGGCTGGCATGGTCGATCACGTCCCCGTTTTGATGCTGCTCGACCGAAGTGCTGACCTCCACCTCGCACGGCGAAGCGGCGCTGAGGGCTGGTTGATCAAGCCACTCGACGCGCTCCGGTTGCGCCTCGCCGCGGATGCAATCATGGCTGGCGGAACTTATACCGAGGGTCTTGCCTCCGATGCAGCTCCCGTCGAGCCGATGATTCCGACGGCCGAGACCGAAGCAGACGAGCCGAAACAAGCCGCCGAATCAGCTGAGGAAGAACCCGTCAACGCTGGATAACATGGCGACCCGCTACGGGGTGTAGCGCAGCTTGGTTAGCGCGCCACGTTCGGGACGTGGAGGCCGGGAGTTCAAATCTCCCCACCCCGACCACCAAAGCCCCTGGTCAGACCGCAAGTCTGGCTGGGGGCTTTCTTGTGTTCCGAGTGTTGCGCTACTTGTATGTCGAGAAGGCGCGCGCGTCCACGGTGCTGGATGGCAATGGTCCAGCGCAACGACTTCGACACGTCCGATGTCGGCGATATTGTTCGGGGTACGAGCGCCCAGATCGGTGGGCGGATTGGCGCACAGCACTGTTTCGCGCTCACGGGGGGTTAGCGTCGGCAGGGCCATGGCTCGAACTTCCGCCGCGAACTATGCGGCATACGCAGCAATGGCCGGGATGGAAGATCTTGTTCGTGTCCGGTGGTGCTGAGGTGATATCGTCGCCGAAGAAGGGCATGTTGCCGATGGGGGCCAACGTCCGTCTCAACAAATCCCACGACTCAAGACCGCCGCGAGAGGAACCCATCGTTCGTACGACATCGACGCTGACGAAGACCCCGCCGACGTGCATCGAAATGCAGCGCGTCGCACCATGAGCGATGTCGTTGATCAAACGTCGACCCGGCGCACGATTCCGGGTCGGGCCATCGCCGGTGGCGTCCTCGTCGCGGTGCTGATTTGGTGGATGTTCATCGCCGACACGGCGGCGGACAACGACGTCTTCGAAGGCATCCGCGTGATGGTCGACGGCATCGTCGAACTCCCGAAGCTCATCTTCAATCCGGATGCGTATCAGAGCTGGTGGAACTGGATGTCCGACGCTGAGGGCTGGTCGCCGATCCTCAGTCGGACGATCGAGACCACGCAACTCGTCGTGACCGCTATGGCATTCGCGATCGTGATCTCGATCGTGCTCGGTGTGATCGTCCACCGCGTCCACTCGTTGCGCGGACCCGTAATTGGGTTGGCGTCGATCATGCTGACGATCCCATCGTTGGCACTGTTCGCCATCTTCATCTCCATCCCGGCCATCGGCGTCGGCGACCGTGGCCCGATCATCGCCTTGACGATGTATTCGATTCTGCCGATCCTACGCAACACCGTTACCGGGCTCGAAGATGTCGACCAAGCGGTCATCGAGTCGGCGAAGGGCATGGGACTCAATCCGACGCAACGTCTCTTGCGAGTCGAACTGCCACTCGCATGGCCGATCATCCTCACCGGAATCCGGGTCGCAACGCTGCTCGTCATAGGAATCTCGGCGATCGCCCCGCTCGTGGGAGGTACCGGACTGGGGCGGTACATCAACGACGGCCTCCACCTCCGTACACCTCCGACCGCCGATATCGCGGTCGACCGTCCGAAGGCGATGATCGAGCTCCAGGGCGTCGGCAAGACGTACCCCGGATCGACCGTGCCCGCTGTCGCGGATCTCGACCTCCACATCCCGGTCGGCGAGATCCTCGTGCTGGTCGGCCCTTCCGGCTGCGGCAAGAGCACGACATTGCGCCTCATCAACCGGATGATTGAGCCGACCTCGGGCCGCATCATCTTCGACGGTGAAGATGTCACGACCGTCAATGCCGACCATCTCCGACGTCGCATCGGCTACGTCATCCAGCAGATCGGGCTGTTCCCGCACCAGACCATTGCCCAGAACATCGCTACTGTGCCGAAGCTGCTCGGTTGGGACAAGAAGCGCATCGCGACTCGAGTCGACGAGCTGCTCGAAATGACCGGGCTCGATCCGAACGAGTTCCGTGGTCGCTATCCAAAAGAGCTTTCGGGCGGCCAGGCCCAGCGAGTGGGCGTCGCCAGGGCGCTCGGCGGCGACCCCGAAGTGCTCCTCATGGACGAACCGTTCGGCGCGATCGACCCGATCACCCGTGACCGTCTCCAGAATGAGTTCCTCCGCCTGCAGGCCGACCTCAAGAAGACCATTGTGTTCGTCACGCACGACATCGACGAAGCCATCAAGATGGGCGACCGGATCGCAATCCTCGGTGAGCAGTCGGCGATTCGCCAATTCGACACGCCCGAGCGGATCCTCGCGTATCCCGTCGACGACTTCGTGAGCGACTTCATCGGTTCGGGGTCGACGCTCAAGGGACTCAATTTCGAGCGGGTACGCGATTTACAGCTGTCCGAAGACTGGCCGATTGTCGACGTCGACACCGACCGTGAGGAGGCTCGGCGCCTCTACGACGCATCGCCCGAGAAGTGGATGCTGGTGCTCGATCGTGACCAGCGCCCCATCCGTTGGGTCAACGACCACCATCTCGCGAACGCTGCGCTGCCGCTCGACCAGGCCGGTGCGCCGGTCAACGCCAAGATCGCCCCGATCGCCACGCTGCACGATGCGTTGGAGGAGATGTTGCTGTCGAATGCCGGTCAGGCCGTCGTCGTCGATGAGAAGGGTCGATGCCTGGGAATCCTCGACATCGAGTTGCTCGCGGACGTGCTCAAGCGATTGCGCAGTCAGGCCAAGAAGCACTACGAGGAGCTTGCCATCCAGGAAGCCGCTGTGATGGATTCATCGATTGGCTCGACCAACGGATCGGGGATGAGCCACTGATGTCCACCCCGCTCCGGGAATCCGAACCCACTGGGCACAACCTCGACGACGTCCGGAATGTCGGCGACGCCTACCCGGACCACGAACTGTCCGACGAACTGGCCGGCTACTCATTGCCCCCAGGGTTCCGCCTGATCAAGACCAACGTCGGGCTGATCATCACTCCGTTCATCGTCATCGGCGCAGCGCTGGCGCTCTACCTTTACGTGCAGAACGCCGACAAGATCTTCCAGGACGAGCGGGCGCTCGACTGGGACCGCAATCTGCGCCCCCAGCTCGAACAGCATCTTTCGATTTGTCTGTGGTCGACCATCTTCACGGTCATCATGGCCGTGCCGCTCGGCATCCTTCTGACCCGTCCACGCTACAAACGGATTGGGACGCCGATTCTCGGCGTCGCAACGTCGGCGCAGGCAATCCCCGCGTTCGGTCTTCTCGTCCTCGCCTTCGCTTGGCTCGGTCGTGGACCGTGGACAACCATCTGGGCGTTGTCGTTGTTCACGCTCCTGCCCGTTCTCAGGAACACCATGGTCGGTCTCGAGCAGGTCGAACGAAGTGTCATCGAAGCAGGGCGCGGCATGGGCCTCACCAAGCGCCAAGCGCTTCGACAGATCGAGCTTCCGTTGGCCGTCCCTGTGATCCTCGCCGGTGTCCGCACCGCGCTCGTGATCACCGTGGGGATGGCTGCCCTCGCCTACCTCATCGGTGGTGGGGGGCTGGGAGTCACGATCAGTGCCGGGCTGAAGCTCAGCCGAGACCTGGTTCTGATCACCGGCGCGGGCATGACCGCGCTCGTTGCGTTGTCGGTCGACTGGATCGCCGCGCTGATCGAGAAGACGCTCCGGCCGCACGGCCTGTGACCACGGCATTTCGCTGAGGTCGCTTTGGCGCGTCCCCGATCGAACACCGAACACCCCGTGAACAACAACAATCAAGGAGTAATGAAGATGAGATTCAAACGTGAACCGATGCGGCTGCTCGCTGCAGTCGCCGCCATCGCGCTTGTGGCAGCCGCTTGTGGCAGCGATGACGACAGCAGCGACGGTGGCGACACCGCAAGCACCGAGGCCGCTACTGAGGGCACCGAGGCCAGCACTGATGGTGATGACACGTCGTCTGCGGAATGTGAGACCGCCAACAACGCCGACAACTCGGTGGCTTCGTTGACCGAACTCGACTTCAGTGGCATCGAAGTCAACGTCGGCTCGAAGGACTTCGTCGAGCAGTTCGTGCTGGGTGAACTGGCCATCGTCGGTCTCGAAGCAGGTGGCGCGACGGTCACCGACTCCACCAACCTCGGCGGCACCGTCGTCAATCGCGACGCGCTGCTCGCCGGCCAGATCGACACGTACTGGGAATACAACGGCACCGGCTGGACCGTTCACCTCGCCCAGGAGGACCCGAGCTTCGACTCGGTGGAGCTGACGAACAGTGTCTGTACCAAGGACCTCGATGACAACAGCGTGCGCTGGATCGGCGTCTCGCCGTTCAACGACACCTACGGGTTCGCCACGTCGGCGGACTCGGCGGCCGCCGGCGTCGACCTGCAGGGCATGATGGAGTTCGTCAACGACAACCCCGACGCCACGGTTTGCATGGAGACGGAGTTCCCGAACCGTCCCGACGGCCTCGTACTGCTCGAGGATGCAACTGGACTCACGATCCCCGACGGACAGGCCGAGATCCTCGATTCCGGCGTCATCTATGACGAGACGCAGAGCGGCAACTGCACCTTCGGCTTGGTCTTCACGACCGATGGCCGTATCCCGGCGCTGAGCCTCGATGTCGTCGAAGATCCGGGTGTGTTCGTCCTCTACAACGTCTCGCTGACGATGCCTGATGATGTGTACAGCCAGGCCCCCGAGGCCTTCGAAGCGCTCGTTGACACCATCGTCGCCGGGCTTGACGAGGACACGATGGCTGAGCTGAACCGGCGTGTTTCCGCCGACGGCGAGGACCCTCGCGCCGTCGCCGAGGACTACCTCACTCAGCAGGGCCTCATCTGAGGTGATGTAACGATTGGCGTCAAACACCAATCGCTACATCAACGGGCGAGGGGACGGTTGGCTGTGGTCGACCGTCCCCTCGTCGCGTCCTGGATCAGCGATCTGAGGGCGATTCGTGGTGCCTAGTTGGTGCCAAACCCTGCGGAAAGCTACGGACCTCCGAGTGACGTTCGGGACGTGGTGTCGCAGGACCGACATCACCGATCTCAACCGTCGGTCCACTCCGGGACTGGGGCAACTTCACGACGTGATTATGTGGCACCCGCGCACAAGCCGAAGGTCCAAGATTTGCCGGTTATCGCTCGCCACTGCTCCGCGTTCGAGCCGCGGTTCTGAGCGGCGTTGCTCATCGGCCCGCTCAAGGCAGTGTCGAATCCGAAGTCCCCAATATCCAGCGAATGCTGGCCGTCGGTGACTGCTTAGGAGACCGTGAGGACGTTCTTGCCGATGCTCTTGCCGCCGACCTGTTTTCGGAGGAGCTCGGTGATGCCTTCATGCGTGAACGGGAACACGTCCTCGACGGGCAGCTTGAGCTTGCCCTGCTCCAAGAGCCCGGCCAGCTCGTCCTGCACTATGGGGTCGTTCGCGAGGCAGTAGTACGCAGCGAATGAGAAGGGGGCGTG
>JADWMG010000238.1 GCA_015767405.1 Actinomycetota bacterium | reverse complement strand
CGGCGCGGTCACTACGAACTCGGCATCGAAGCCCGCCGGCCGTGTCTACGTCTCGCGGCCGCTTTCGATGAACTCACCGAAGCGATCTAACCCAACAACGAGTTCACACCGGGGCGCCGCGCCCCCGATCGCTCAACGCAACAGTGCCGTCTGAGATCACCGTCTCAGATAGGTGCCGAACGATTCTCAGTGAAGTGTGGCTATTCGTTACACGTGGATGGCCGCGGACTGCTGCCTGTGAGACGGCGCTGGGCTCAGAAATGTAGGGTCGTCCCATGCCGCTGCAGCTTCCAATGAACGCTCAGGCGACTGACCCGGCGAGCCTCGAGCGACACTTTGGCGGTGGGGAAGGGTTACTGCCGCTGTGGATCGCGGAGCCCTATCTTGATCTCGCGCCAGCGGTGGTAGCTGCGTTGCAGGAGCGAGCCGACATCGGTTGGTATGGATACGAAGTCCGCCCTGAGAGCGCGATCGGCGAGTTCTGGAAGTGGACGTCAATCCGTCATGATTGGACTGGGGCAGGTCTAGCGACGATTGTGAGTCCGAGTGTTGGCACGTCGATCGGTGTCCTCATCGATCAGCTCACCGAACCCGGCGATGGCGTCATTTTGCAGCCACCGGTGTTCACCGATTTCAAGTCGTTGATCACTGCCGCCAAGCGGACGGTAGTTCGGAACCCGCTCGAACTGACCGACGATGGGTACAGGATGAACCTCGACGACCTTGCCAAAAAGGCCGCTGATCCAACGACGCGAGCGTTGATTCTCTGCAGCCCGCACAACCCGGTGGGTCGGGTTTGGACGGTCGAGGAACTCGAAGCAGTGGTGGCCATCTGCGCTCGTCATGACGTGTTTGTGATCGCTGATGAGATCCACGGCGACCTCACCCTTCCGCCGGCAACCTTTGTGCCCTTTGCTGAAGTAGCGAAGGGCACGGGTGTGTCTTGGGCAGCGCTGCATGGACCGATCAAGACCTTCGGTCTCGCTGGCGTGTGCGACACCTTGGTAGTCACCGACGATGACAGGGTGGCGAAGCTGTTCGAGACGAGAAGTTCGCAGCTCCACCTCACCCGTAACAATGTCTTTGGGATCGCAGCGTTCGAGGCCGCCTACCGCAGCGGGGCCTCTTGGCTCGACGACATGCTTGAGCTCGTACAGGCGAATCAAGCTCTTCTCGACGCCGAACTTCCAGATGGCATCGAAGTCGCCCACCTCGAAGGCACCTACCTCGCTTGGCTCGACTTTCGCAGCCTCAGAATGGACGCGCGAGAACTCGCGAGCTGGCTCGCGGAGTCGGCGCGACTCGGGCTAAGTCCTGGCCACTGGTTCGGACGCGAAGGAGCCGGATTTGCGCGAATGACGATTGCCGCGCCGCCCGAACAGATCGAGGATGCAATCGCACGACTGCAGAATGCCGTCGCGACATTGAAACGCTGAGATTCACGCGTTGGGACGGATTTCCTGGATATGGCTCGTCCTTATGAGCCCTTGATCATGTCTGCATACGGAGCGATGAACGGTGAGAGGCTCACGTTGTCGATTTCCACATTGATGATCGACGGTCGGCCGTTTTCCGCGGCGCGTCTGATGGCGGGCAGGATCTCGTCGGGGTCGGTGACCTGCTCGCCGTGTCCGCCCCACATGTCGACCATCTTCTCGTAGGCGCGCATCGGGTGGAGATCGGTGTTGCAAGTGCCCTTTTGCGCGATCTCTTCCGGTCGAACAAACTTCTCTACGAGGCTGATCATCCCCCAGCTGGAGTCGTTCGAGATCACGCACACGACGGGAATCTCGAGCCTCGCCATTGTCTCCATCTCCATCGAGTAGAACCCGAAGCTGCCGTCACCCGTGTACCACAAGACGGGCTTGCGGTCGGCAGCCCACGCGCCCACAACCAGTCCCGGCCCGGTTCCGATGGTGCCGTTCGGTCCCGTTGCGTGGAGTTGCCCGGGGCGGTAGGCGGTCGAGGCCATGCCCATCCACACGGATGCTTCGCCGCCGTCTATCACCAGCGACCAGTCTTGGGCGTCTTCTTCCAGGAACTTGGCGACCTCACCGGCACATCGCCCCGGGTGCACCGGAATACTCTGGTCCCTGAAGGTGTCAGGCAGATCGGCAGTGGTGGTCGTGCCTGCCGGACCGGCCCAGGAGTCGCCCACCTTGGCGCTCCGCTG
This sequence comes from Actinomycetota bacterium, assembly GCA_015767405.1. Lineage (GTDB taxonomy): Bacteria > Actinomycetota > Acidimicrobiia > Acidimicrobiales > Ilumatobacteraceae > Sva-07. The sequence goes on along the minus strand of JADWMG010000238.1, from coordinate 1,643 downwards.
GTCTCGAACCGAGTCGAGAAGTTGGCGCGTCACAGATCCGGCACCACCGGCAATTCCGATATCTGCAGCAACGTTGAAACCGATCTGAGTCTGGTCGGTGTGGACCTGGATGACCTTGGCATCTGTCGGAATGAACATCCCAGACCCCAGCCTGAAGTCAAATCTGCAACCCAGCGTCAATACCACGTCTGCACCGGCAACTGCATTGGTGTTGAGGAGGCGGTTCTCGGACTCGTCTCCGAACAGGCCCCTGCATCCGTTCCCTCCAATGCCCACGGGCATCTTCAAGTAGTCCGACAATTCCGCCACCGCAGCGGCATCATTCCCAAAGCTCGCCTTTGCGCCATCGTCGATCAGCATCGCCGGTCGCTCGGCTTCGGCCAGGAGCTTTGCCGCCTGCTCGATCAACGCAGGAACACCTGCTGGGGGAGCGCTGGTCGCGCCGGGCGGAGAGGCAGGGATGCTCGCTTCGTCGACCTGTGCGAAGAGGAGGTTGGTGGGGATCTCCAGGTAGACGGGTCCAGGGCGTGAATCGGTCGCGTGGCGGAGCGCCATGGAGACGTACTCGGGAATGCGGCTAGCGATCGTTATCTTCCTCGCCCACTTCGACACCGACTCCATGAGATTGAGCGTCGACATGTCTTGGAGGTCACCGGTGTCACGCATGGCCATCGCCACTGCACCGCCGATGTGCACGATCGGAATGTTCATCGACGCGGCCTCCATCATCCCTGCGGCCGTGTTACCCACACCAGGACCTGCCGTGGTCAGCACAGCGGCGACCTTCCCCGTCGTTCGCGTGTAGGCGATCGCGGCATACATCGCCGAACACTCGTGACGCATGTCGATGATCTCGATTCCGGCATCGCGCATTCCATAGAGCGCCGGCATGATGTGCCCGCCGCAGAGAACGAAGGCTTGCTCCACTCCTTGATCAGCCAGCGCTCTGCCTAGGAGTCCGCCTCCGTCCCGGTTGCCCATGTCACACCAACTTTCGGTCTATGTAACCCCGACCTTAGGAGAAGTGGTGTGAAACTCTCCCGTCGGGAACGGCTTGGCGTCGGCCGCGTCAATTGGGAGGAGTCCAGTCGATGCTCGGTTCTGTGGCAAAGTGGACCCGTTCCGCGCTGTGGGCGCCGGTGCACGTAAGTGGGGAGTCGAGCATGATGGTTGGAGATCTTGTAGGGGGGTCGGTGCGCGGATGAGTCGGTCGCGTCTTCGCCTTCAGATCGAAGGCAGCCACGTTACGCTCGACCCCGATGATGTCGGGCTGATTGGGCGCGGCGATGACTGCACCATCAAGCCCGAGGACGGGCGAGTCAGCCGCACTCACGCTCGTGTCATGTCGACGGCCGACGGTTGGATGCTCGAAGACCTGGGAAGTACCGGGGGCACGTGGCTGGCCGGGAATCGCATCGGGCAGATTTTGATCACCGACACGCTGGAAGTTCGGCTGGCAGATCCGAACTCAGGTCCTCTATTGAAGATCGATATCGAAGATCTGGGCACAGGAGAATCGGTCCAGGACACTCCACTTCCGGCAACAAACAATCAGCCTCCGGCGTCACTTGCCGCGCCGACGGCAGATGGTTTCCGTCAGCCAAGTGGCACGTTCTCTGTCGCGCACACTGCACAGGAGAAGA
>JADWMG010000064.1 GCA_015767405.1 Actinomycetota bacterium | reverse complement strand
CTCGACGATGCGCGCTTCGCTCCATCCGGCGGGAACCGCCAGCCATGGCACGTCGCGGTCGTCGAAGATCTGCGGATTCGCCGAATGATGGCTGATCTGATACGGCCGATATGGGACGAGTACCTCGAGACGGCGATGGTCGGCGGGACCCCGTTCAACGTTGTCGACTATTCCGTTCCGGCCGAGATCACCCCCAACAAGCCCAATGATCTACTCGCGCAGATCGACACCGTCCCGGTCGTGCTCGCAATTGCTGCCGACCTACGCAATGTCGCGATTATGGACTCTGACCTGAGCCGGCCAGCCATCACCGGTGGGGCCTCGATCTATCCATTCTGTTGGAACCTGCTGCTCTCCGCTCGCGCTCACGGGCTCGGAGGTGTGCTTACGACATTTCTCAGCAAGGCTGAAGAGCATGCGGGGCCATTGCTCGGTCTACCGGAGCACCATGCCCTTGTCGCCACGATCTTCCTCGGTGTGGCCGAGCATCAGCCGACGAAGTTGAAGCGCAATCCTGTCGAGACATTCGCAACTGTCGACCGCTTCGATGGACCGAAACTGACCGCTTGACATACACCGACCGACCTATCAGTCAGCATCGATTGCGGCGCGCACTTCGGCGACGTAGTCGCCGACAGCATCTGCGCCGCCGTCCATCAGGCGTCGAACGACACTTGCGCCCTGAATGACTCCATCAGCGACGCGCGTTGCCTGATACGCCTGCTCGGCGTTCGAAACTCCCACTCCGACGAGCACGGGCTTGTCAGTTATCGCCTTGATCCGAGCGGCGAGCGCGATTGCCGTCTCGGCTAGTGATGACCGTTCGCCTGTGACTCCGAGAAGGCCGACCGAGTACACGAAGCCCGTGGACCGCTCCACCAATCGAGGCAGCCGATCATCTGGCGTGGTCGGCGCAACCAACATGACCGTTTCGATTCCCTCAGCATCGGCAGCCGAACACCAGGGGCCTGACTCCTCGAGGGGCAGATCAGGCAAGATCGCTGCACTGATCCCAGCCCGTCGCAGATCGGCTGCAAAACGAGGAGGGCCGGCATGATGAACCAGGTTGTAGTACGTCATCACGGCTAGTGGGATCTCTACGTCGAGGCGCGGAACCTCGTCGAGAACCGCTGCCGGAGTAGTTCCGTGTTCCAGAGCGAACTGGGAGGCCTGCTGGATGACGGGACCATCCATGACGGGGTCAGAGAATGGGATGCCGATCTCGACCGCATCAGCACCATTGGCCGCCGCGGCACGTATGGCGGCCTGCCACCCGGGGTAACCACCGGTGATGTACGGCACGAGCAGTTTGCGGCCTGCGTCTCGCTTCGTTCTGAGTTCTCGTTCGAGTCGTTCCATATGTCGTTGTCCGCCTGGCTATTGATGCCGTTAGCCCAAGATGTCCATCATCTGGTCGACGTCCTTGTCGCCCCGGCCGGACAGGTTCATGAGCAGACTCTGTCCCTGCATATGCGGAGCTTCGCGCTTGATCCACGCCAAAGCATGTGCCGACTCGAGAGCGGGGATAATGCCCTCGGTGCGAGATAGGAGTTGAAATGCTTCAACAACCTCGGCATCTGTGACGGTCGGGTACTCGGCTCTGCCGATGGAGGCGAGATAGGAGTGCTCCGGACCGACCCCGGGATAGTCGAGGCCGGCAGAAATCGATTGCGCCTCTTCGACCTGGCCCACCTCGTCTTGCATCAGATAGCTACGCATTCCGTGCACGACACCGGGAGCACCGCGGCTGACCGCTGCTCCCCCGGCCGGCTCAACTCCGATGAGTCGAGATTCGGTGTCGACGAAGCCCGAAAAGATTCCGATCGCGTTCGATCCGCCACCGACGCACGCCACGACGACGTCAGGTAGCGATCCGAGTAGATCCTGACTCTGAGCGTTCGCCTCTTCACCGATGACGAGATGAAACTGACGAACCATCCACGGGTATGGGTGAGGACCCATCACGGAACCGAGGCAATAGTGCGTATGCCCGACGGTCGCAACCCAGTCGCGCATCGCCTCGTTTACGGCATCTTTCAACGTCCGACTGCCGCTCTCGACGGCCTCGACCTCGGCACCGAGAAGCTTCATCCGAAAGACGTTCAGAGCCTGCCGCTCGACGTCAACAGCGCCCATGTAGACCTTGCAGTCCATGCCCATGAGCGCGGCCGCCGTCGCGGTGGCCACTCCGTGCTGACCCGCACCGGTCTCTGCTACGAGCCGAGTTCTGCCCATGCGCTTGGCGAGCAAAGCCTGTCCAAGCACGTTATTGATTTTGTGTGATCCGGTGTGATTCAGATCTTCACGCTTGAGGATCAGCCTGATGCCCAATTCAGCGCCAAGATTGTGGCACTCGGTGAGCATCGAAGGTCGCCCCGCGTACTCAGTGAGAATCTTCGAGAGATCACTTCGGAACGCTGAGTCCCCCCAGGCCTCGACAAACTCGGCTTCGAGCGCCTGGCAAGCAGGCACCAACGATTCGGGAACGAACCGACCACCGAACTCACCGAATCGTCCCGTGTCGTCGGGCGGGGAGAGCAGCGAGTCTGTCGGGACGTCTTCGGTCGGGCGTGTGGCCGTCATTCGAAGTCCCAGTCGTACGGGGTGTCCTCATCTCCCAGGTATGGCTCGGAGGCTTGGGCGCGAGCATTCTCGATGAACCGCTTGACAGCTAGCGCATCCTTCCTGCCCGGCGAACTCTCGACCCCGCTGGAAACGTCGACACCCCACGGCTGTACCTCTTGGACGGCTGCTCCGACATTGTCGGGCGTGAGACCGCCTGCAAGGATCAACCGCACGGAATCAGGGGCATCGCCGGCCAACGACCAATCGAAGACCTTGCCCGATCCGGGGTTGGGTGCATCGAGCAGGATCAGGTCGGTGCCGTACTGATCGGCGCGGGGCAGATTTTCGTCATCGGCTCCAAACGCTTTGATGATCCAACGGATCTGCTTGGCGATCTCCTTACATTGCGCAGGCGTCTCCCGCCCATGGAGCTGAACCGCCTTGACACCCGACTTATGCGCAATCTCGACGACCCGCGCCGGAAGCTCGTTGCGGAACACCCCGACGGTCAAGATCTCTGCCGGCAGGCGACGGGTGATGTCGTATGCAACCTGCGGGGCGATCTGGCGGGTCGATGGAGCGAACACGAACCCAACCGCATCGGCGCCCATCGCTACAGCCAATAGAGCATCGTCTTCGTTGGTTATCCCGCAGATTTTCACGAACATCTGTTGCGATCCTAGTGGTGCGACGCGGTCGCAGCTTTTTTTCGATTGTCCCCGACTCTTCCGAACCCCCACTCACTCGGCAACGAGGGCACGGCGCAGTCGGCCCAGTTCATTTGCCTTCGGCGCAGGTTGGGCTGAGGAATAGTCCGCCACGAGTCACGCGTCTAACGTTCTGACCCATGGGACGCCTTGACGACATCGACCTCTCAGCCAGACTCTCGTCGAACGAGTACGAGGAACGACTCATCGCGGCGCAGGAGCGCTTCCTCAAGCTGCGCCTAACACTCGGTGGCCAGATCGGCGATGGTGAGGTCGGGCCAGGACTTCTCGTCGTGATGGAGGGTTCAGATGCAGGGGGCAAGGGCGGCAGCATCAAACGCATGGTCGAACGTCTCGACCCGCGCCACTACAGCGTGTACTCGTACTCCAAGCCGTCAACGCGTGAGAAGCGTCACCATTTTCTGTGGCGTTTCTGGCGTGAGATACCTGGGCTAGGGGGAATGTGTGTTTTTGACCGCAGTTGGTACGGGCGGCTTCTCGTTGAGCGCGTAGAGCGATTCGCAACAGTCGAGCAATGGACCAGGGCCTACGACGAAATCGTCGAGTTCGAGCGCAGCCTCGTCCTCGAGGGCGTCATCCTCGTCAAATTCTGGCTGCAGGTGAGTGAGGATGAACAGCTGGAGCGGTTCAAGAGTCGCGAGACCGACAAGCTCCGCCGCTGGAAACTCACCGACGAAGATTGGCGTAACCGCGATAAGTGGGACCTGTACGCCGAGGCGGCCGAAGACATGTTCGAGCGAACCGACCACGAACTTGCTCCGTGGGACCTGATCTCTGGCGAACACAAGAAGTGGGCTCGTGTTGCGGTCCTCGAAACTCTCAACGACCGCATCGAAGAAGGCATCGCCCGCTGGAAGGAGTAACCCCCATGCGTTCTCGTGAACTATTGACGACGACACGTCGGTAGAAGTTCACGAGAACTGGCTGGGTGTTGTCAGCCGATCAGGGAGGCGATGGTCGACGATGGATCGCCGCTCGTCACGAGGGTTTCACCGACCAGTACGGCGTCGTAGCCAGAGGTTCTCAACGAGAAGGCATCGGCCGCATCGCGAACTCCAGACTCTGCGACTTTGACCACCTGGTCGGGGATGAGTGCCGCCATACGGGCCGCCCGTTCATGATCCACCTCAAAGGTCACCAGATCACGCTGGTTGACACCGATGAGCATTGCTTTCGCATCGAGCGCCTGTTCGAGCTCGGCCTCATCATGAATCTCGACAAGCACATCCAGACCCACATCGACGGCCAATTCGTGGAAGGCCGAGAGCTCGTGCGAATCAAGTGCCGCTGCAATCAACAACACACAATCGGCGCCCATGAGGCGAGCATCGAGCACATCGAGTTCGCTCACGGTGAAGTCCTTACGAAGAACCGGGAGCGAGCAAGCGCGACGTGCTGATTGGAGGTCCTCAACGGACCCACCAAAAAATTCCACGTCGGTCAGCACCGAAAGACAGGCCGCTCCCCCATGTTCGTACTTGGATGCCAGATCGGCTGCGACAAGATCAGTGTTCAGGTCACCTTTGGATGGGGAACGCCGCTTGATTTCGGCGATCACTCCGAGTCGGCCACGATCGCGAAGCGCGGCCCGAAATCCACGGGTGGGGCCCATCGCCCGCGCCTGTTCGTTCAGCGACGTGACGGACCGGTTGTCGTCAGCTGCAATTTCTCGGTGATGGTCGAGAATCCGATCGAGATAGGTCGCCGCCATCGAATTCCCAGGACCGCTAGGAACTAGAGGCCCTTGCCGAGGATCGGATCGACAAAGATCAGATCTGGAGGTGCGGCGAGCAGGCCGCCAATCGCCGGGCCGAGTGCCTTCATCGCGTCGCTGCCGAGGTGGGCGTCGACAGCGTCTTGATCGGCGTACAATTCGTACATCCACAGCACATTTTCGTCTGACGAGTCTTTCAGCATGTGATATTCGAGCGTTCCGGGTTCGGACTTGACGTGCTCCATCATCGGACCCATGCCGGCAATACCGTCAGCCCTCTTGCCGTCTTGGAAAACCATCTTCGCGATAATTGACTTTTTGCTCATGCCCGTGGACCGTAGTGCTCGGCGGCGTCAGAATCCGAGCCGGTCGCCGATCGTGGCTAGCAGCTCGTCGATTGGCATCCTGACCTGGTCGGTTGTGTCGCGGTCACGAATTGTGACTGCATTGTCGTCGAGCGAATCGAAGTCGACGGTCACGGCAAGCGGTGTGCCGATCTCGTCCTGTCGCCGATATCGCTTTCCGATGTTCTGTGTTTCGTCGTAGTCGACCATGTAGCGATCGGCGAGCAGCTTGCGGACTTCGTGAGCCAAGGGGGTGAGCGTGTCTTTCTTCGACAGCGGCAGCACCGCAACCTTGTATGGGGCAAGCCTCGGATGTAGGCGAAGCACTGTGCGTGTCTCATCATTGATGATGTCTTCGTCGTACGCCGCTAGGAGGAACGCCGCCATCGTGCGGGTCGCGCCAGCCGCCGGCTCGATCACGTACGGCACCCAACGCTCATTGGTCTGCGGATCGAAGTAATCGAGCTTCTCGCCCGAGTGCTCGGCGTGCTGCTTCAGGTCGTAGTCAGATCGCTGAGCAATTCCTTCGAGTTCATCGAACCCCCATGGGAAGGCGAACTCGATGTCAGCTGTGCCCGTCGAATAGTGCGACAGCTCATCGTCGTCGTGAGGGCGAAGGCGCAGCATGTCATTCGGAATCCCGAGATCGGTGTACCAGTCCATGCGCGCCTTGCACCAGTAGTCGTACCACTGATCGCTGTCTGCCGGTGGCACGAAGAACTCGAGTTCCATCTGGTCGAATTCACGGGTCCGAAAGATCCAGTTCTGCGGAGTGATCTCGTTGCGGAATGACTTACCGACCTGCGCAATACCGAACGGTGGCTTCTTCCGCGACGTCTGGAGAACCTGGCCAAAGTTCGTGAACATTCCCTGCGCTGTCTCAGGGCGAAGATACGCGTCGGCGCCACTGCCCTCAACAGGCCCGGCCTGAGTCTTGAACATCAGGTTGAACTCGCGTGGTTCAGTGAAGCTGTTCCTCTCGCCGCAGTTTGGACACAGGTCTGGGTCGTCGAGTTTGTCGAGGCGGAAACGCTGCTTGCAGTTCGTGCAGTCGACGAGCGGATCGGAGAAGTTCGCCAGATGGCCTGACGCTTGCCACACCTGAGGTGGGCTCAGGACCGCGGCATCGATCAACACGACATCGTCGCGTTGTTGCACAACCGCCCGAACCCAGGCTTCTTTGACGTTGCGCAATAGCAGGGAACCGAGCGGGCCATAGTCGTACGTGGAGCGGAAACCTCCGTAGATCTCAGCAGACTGATATACGAAGCCACGGCGCTTGCAGAGGCTGACAATCTGTTCCAGTTCGGTCGCAGGCATAGGGCGGCAAGGATACCGACGACCTGCTTTCGCCAGCCCCTACGTTTGTAGGTAATTTTTGGGTCGTAGACGCCCAATAATTACCTACAAACGTCGAGAACGTGGGAAGTCAGTGAGTTTCGAACATCGCAACCGCCTTCAGGCGTCGCTCGATGTGGAACTCGAGCGCATTTGTTGCGAGCGAGGAGACGTCATGTGTGGTCGGCGACTCGGGCTGGGCCAAAGCCTGCACGAGTCGACCACCGAGAATGTCTCGCAACAGCGCAAGCGTCGCAGGGCTGATGGCCTGACCGGATCGACACGTCCGGCACAGAACACCACCTTCGTTCAAGTCGAACGCCACGAAGCTCACATCGGGCTCGCTCTCGCTACACCGGACACACCGATCCAGCTCGGGCCGCATTCCTTCATTGGCAAGGAGCTTCCAGTAGAAAGCTGCCACATTGAGCGGCGACGGACTGTCGGCAATCGTGCGTAGAACGCCCACCAACATCCGATACAGCTGTGCATTCGGCTCCCGCTCGAGCGATAGCTGATCAACTGCCTCCACAGCAGCAAGCCCCTGCGATGCACGATCGAGCGACGACAACATCGGAGACAAGGGCTCAACTGACTCGGCTTGGCTCACAATGTCGAGCTCTCTGCCTCTATACAGCAGCAACCGCACATGGCTCATCGGCTCGAGACGTGCTCCAAACTTGGACTTCGTCTTGCGAACGCCTTTCGCGACAGCACGCACCTTGCCGTTCTCGGCCGTGTGAATTACGACAATTCGATCAGATTCACGGAGCTTGTATGTGCGCAGAACAACTCCAGTGTCTCGATAGAGCCCACTCACTCTTCGAGTCCGCCGAATCGCCGCTCGCGTTGAGCGAAGTCGGCAATTGCATCGACCAAGTGCTGCGCGTCGAGATCGCCCCACACCATTGGAAGAAAAACCAACTCGCCATACGCCAGCTCCCAAACGAGCGATGGCGGCAACCGCGTCGATGGCCCGAGGACCACGATCAGGTCTGGCTCGCAATCCGCCGGGGCATAGAGCGCTTCAGCCACGGTGGCCTCGTTGACAGGTTCGTCAGGGCGAAGACCCTCCATAGCTTCCGCGAACCACTGGCGCCCATCGCCGCAGGGGTCGACGATTACCTGACAGGAGCCGACACGCCGCTCCCACCGTTCAAGATCAACCGAGTCAGTGCCGGGTTCGAAAGCCCGCACCGTGAGGAAGGTCGCTCCGGCTTGGTCGGCAACCGTCCCGAGGAGGTTGACGCGCTCCTGCCACAAGGCCTCGGTGTCGTCCGCCCATTCTCCGAGCGTCCCGCCGACGACCATGACGTGACGCAACACCTGGCGCGTCGGATCCACCTTGTCTGCCGATGCTGCCCCCGGAACGGGCGTCGATGCGAACGACGTTGCCATCCCACCATTCTTCCACGCCACACCCGCCGATCAACGCCTGAGTAACGTGGGGTGTCGTGCAGCAGCATTCATCGAACCAGAATCTTCACGTTGCCTGCATCATGGACGGCAACGGACGATGGGCCGGGAGTCGAGGGCTCCCCCGCACTGCCGGTCACACCGAGGGTGAGGAGAATCTCGCCCGACTCGTGCGAGTAGCGGTACGCCGCAATATCAAATGGCTGACGGTGTTCGGGTTCTCCACGGAGAACTGGCGACGTCCAAGACCCGAGGTTCGACACATCCTCGGCCTGCACGAAAAGTTGTTCGGGCGGGTCAAGGAATTGAACGAGCTCAATGTACGGATTCAGTGGATCGGTCGTCCCTTCGATTCTCCAGCGGCCCGTACCCCTCGCTATGTCCAGCGAGCAATCCGCAAAGCCATTGCCGACACGGCAGATAACACAGGGATGGTCCTGACCGTCGCATTCGATTATGGAGGGCGATCCGAGCTCGTTGCCGCCGTCGAGGCTGCACGCCATTCCCCCGACGGCGTCACCGTTGACTCGATCTCCGAGCACCTGTACATGCCTGAGCTCCCCCCAGTCGACGTTCTCGTGAGAACCAGCGGAGAGCGAAGGGTTTCAAACTTCCTTCTGTGGCAATCGGCCGGGGCCGCGATCTACTTCACCGACGCTCCGTGGCCCGACTTCGACGAGTACGAACTCGACGCTGCTCTGGCATTGCCTCGATGACCGACACGCCCGCCGGCGCTATCGCCGACGCCCCAACCACGAAGATCACAGTCGCTCTCCGGGCTGTAACCGAGGCGCTCACAAATGCCGAAGACCGAGACGGTCAAGTTCAGATGGCCGAACTCGTTGGAGATGCCATCGCGAGCAATCGTCACCTCGTTGTGCAGGCGGGTACTGGCACCGGCAAGACACTGGCCTACCTGGTCCCGGCGATCATGGCCGGAGCCAGAGTCGTTGTTGCGACCGCTACCAAGGCGCTCCAAGATCAGTTGGCCGACAAGGATTTGCCGTTTCTCGAAGAACACCTCGACGTCAACTTTGACTGGGCCGTCCTCAAAGGCAGAAGCAACTATGTGTGCCTCCAGCGGCTGAGTGAAATGAGCAACGCCGACCAGGGCCAACTCGAACTCGAGACCCTCGCCGTCACCACCCAAGCCGAGATCAAGAAACTTGCCAAGTGGGCGACGTCCAGTCCAACAGGCGACGCAGCCGAACTCGAATGGACGCCGTCCGACAACGCATGGCGATCTGTCAGCGTGGGCAGCGACGAATGTCCAGGTGCCGACCGTTGCCCGCTCGGCGATCCGTGCTTCGCAGAACAGGCGCGACGCCGCGCCGCCGCAGCAGATGTCATTGTCGTCAACACCTACCTGTACGGCCTCGATGTGGCAAGCGAAGGTGCAGTCCTTCCGGACCACGAAGTTGTCATCTTCGACGAGGCGCAGGTGCTCGAAGACATCATGAGCGACACGGTTGGCGTGGAGATCTCGCCGGGACGATTCACGGCGCTCTCCGGCGTGATCCGCAGGATTGTCGAAGACCCTCAACTCGTCGGGTCGATCGCCGAAATCGGTGAGTCGCTCCGCGATGCACTCGGCGATCATGTCGGCGACCGTCTCCCGATTCCACTTCCCGATTCGATTCACGACGTACTGAACGACGCTCGTCTCCGGCTCGGGAAAGCCAACGAAATTCTGGTTGCTATCGCCACCAACAACGAAGACGCCAAGCAGCGAAAGCTGCGCGCCCAGACAATGACCGGTCGAGCGATCGAGCAACTCGATGTAGCCATCGAGGGCCGCGAGGGCTACGTCGCGTTCGTATCGGGTTCTCGGGAGTCGCCGCGACTCGAGATCGCGCCACTCGATGTTGGCCCCACGATGGCAGAGGGAGTCTGGTCCAAACGCGTCGGGATCCTCACCAGCGCGACGATCCCGTCGTCACTCGCCGCGCGAGTTGGGATCGAGCCGACAAAGGTCGAGACCGTCGATGTCGGAAGCCCGTTCGATTACGAAGCGAATTCGATGCTCTACTGCGCGCTACACCTTCCCAACCCGAACAGCGACGGGTTCCGAGCCGCGGTACACGATGAACTCGAAGCGCTGATCACCGCCGCGGATGGACGCACGCTGGCCCTGTTCACCAGCTACCGATCGATGGACGAAGCAGCGGAGGCGCTGCGCGAGCGACTCGACTTCCCGATCCTGACCCAACGCGACCTCCCGAAGCCCGCACTCATCAAGGCCTTCGCTGACAGTTCTGAGACATGTCTCTTCGCTACTGCGGGTCTATTCCAAGGTGTCGATGTTCCCGGCCAGACACTGTCACTCGTCGTGATCGACCGCATTCCGTTCCCGCGGCCTGACGATCCGCTTCTGAGTGCCAGACGCGAGAGATTGGGTGCCGATGCGTTCTCTCAGATCGATATCCCCAAGGCTTCGATGATGCTCGCCCAGGCCGGCGGACGCCTCATTCGGTCGAGCACCGATCGAGGTGTCTTTGCAGTGATGGACCCGCGCCTCGGCAAGGCCCGATATCGCTGGGACATCATCAAGGCGCTCCCGCCGATGAAACGCACCCGCCACCGCTCCGAGGTCGAAGACTTCCTAGCGGCAATCGACTCCGACTGACCCCGCCCAGCAGACGAACGCGTGAACGTGTTGCGCACTATGCGCGCAGTTTGTTCACGCGTTCGAACTGGAACTGACAGCAATTGGGACTCAAGCCTCTACCCCGCCAGTCAACCTGAGGAGAAAATGGGATTGGGCAGATCATGCCCCCTAGGAAAGGAGTTGACATGAGGAACCGAATCCTCGCTGTGGCAGCCGCTCTTGTCCTGCCACTCACATTTATCGGATGCTCCGATGACGACTCGAGCAGTACCGTCCCCGATGACGTGAAAACCGTCCTCGATACCTATTCCCAAGCGTGGAGTGACTACGACAGCGAAGCCTTCTTGGCGGTCGTCACCGATGACTATCGCCACATAAGCGAAAATGGTGAGTTCGACGCAGCCGCCCAAGCTGGCGCGATTCAAACCAGCCGTAGCTTCAACTTCACGGCAGAGACGCAAGGCGATCAGATAGGGACCGGTGACGGGCCCTACTACGTCGCCCAGAGCGACCTTCTCAA
>JADWMG010000063.1 GCA_015767405.1 Actinomycetota bacterium | reverse complement strand
TCAGCCGGGGTCGGCAGGCGCCATCGCAGCGAGCGCGGCGAGTAAATCATCGAGTACGGAGCGATCGACATCAACAGCTTCGCCGTACAGCTTGACCTTCGGTTCGGTACCACTCGGACGAACCTGCAATCGCATGTCGCCCTCCAGCATTAGACGAACCAGATTCGCCTCGGGGTAGGCGATGGTCGAGGTGACTGCTCGACCACCGACTTCCGTCGGCGGCGATTCGATGATCGCAGCCACCCATTCGGCGCCGAGCGACGGCGGAATCCGCAGTGACAGCTCCGCTGTGACGTATTGGCCGAAGCGGGCCGCTATCGAGTCGAGCCGATCTTGCAACGTCACACCATCTGCCGCGCTTATCGCGGCGATTTCCGCCATCATCACAGCGGCGGTGATTCCGTCTTTGTCGAGCGGGCGCTGCGCGACAAGATAGCCAAGGGCTTGTTCGTAACCGAGCATGAGGCGTTGGTCCGGACGCTCGGTGGCAAGTTTGCCGATCCACTTGAATCCGGTGAATGTCTCTGCGCTGTGCACGCCCGCCGCCTCGGCCATCCGCGCCAGCAGCGACGAAGAAACCAGGGTGGTGACAACCAATCGATCGTCGCCCTCGCTGTTGGCCAGGATGTGATCGGCGAACAACCAGCCGATCTCGTCGCCACTCAGGCGTCGCCACGATCCGTCGGATTGTGGGATCGCAACACCCAACCGGTCGGCATCGGGGTCGTTGGCGAGAGCGACAACCGCATCGGCCGAGCGAGCCTCCTCGATCAAGAGGTCCATAGCTCCGGGCTCTTCGGGGTTGGGGAAGGCAACGGTCGGAAATGATCCGTCAGGATCCTGTTGAGACGCGACAACATGCGGCCTCGGGAAACCGGCGGCAGCGAACGCTTGCTCCACAACGGTGCCACCGACTCCGTGCATTGCGGTGTAGGCGACCGAAACTCCTGCGACGTCCGGCCGGACACGAACGGACGGCACGAAGTTGATATATGCATCGACCCAGGTGAAGTCGAGCCGTTCGAAAAGTGGGTCATCGTCGGCCGCCAACACGACGTCGAGCGGATCGAACATGGCAATCCGCTCGGCGATCTCGGTATCGACCGGAGACACGATCTGCGAACCAGTATCGAGGTAGACCTTGTAGCCATTGTCGGCCGGCGGATTGTGGGAAGCGGTAACAACAATGCCTGCGGCAGCATCGAGGCCCGTGATCGACCATGCGAGAACCGGTGTGGGCTGAACCTCGGGAAGGAGCATTGCTCGAATTCCCATTGCGGCCAGAACGCGAGCGGTGTCTTGTGCGAACAGGTCGCTCTTGCGACGCGCATCGTGGGCGATCACGACCCCACGTTCGCCAGCATGCGGGAGAGCACCGGAGGCCTGCTGATCGAGGAGCCATTGGCCGACACCCGCTGCTGCCTGCCGGACAACGAGACGGTTCATCCTCATTGATCCGGGGGCCACCCGGGCGCGCAAGCCAGCCGTACCGAATTGCAGATTTCCGTCGAAGCAGGCTTCGAGTTCAGCGAAATCGCCAGTCTCCGCGGCCGCGATGAGAGCAGAAAGCTCTGCACGAATGTCGTCGTCGGGTTCGGCTGCCAGCCAGCGGCGGGCAGTCGTCAGGAGTTCGTCAAGCATCACCGATCATGTTACGCAGTTCAACCAGCGGACGCGGCCCGACATGGCTGATGACCTCGGCCGCAGCCACTGATCCGAGATGACCACAGGTCTCGAGATCTTTGCCAGTCGTGAGCCCAAACAGGAACCCGGAGGCGAATAGATCTCCGGCGCCAGTGGTGTCGATCACGCTGTCGACCGCTACGGCTGGAACACGGATCAGCTCGTCTGGCGTCACGATCACGCAACCATCGGCGCCGATCGTGATCGCCGCAAAGTCGCATTCGTCACGCAGCGCAGAGACAGCAGCATCGAACGAATCAAGCTGGTACAGAGACAGCAGCTCGTCGTGATTCCCGAAGAGTAGATCGACTCGATCCTGGACGAGCGCCCGGAAATCAGATCGGTGACGATCAACACAGAATGAGTCTGACAGCGTGAGCGAGACCAAGCGGCCGTTTTCGTGTGCCACCTGGGCTGCACGACGGAACGCAGTCTTCGCGTCGTCACGATCGTAGAGATAACCCTCCATGTACAGCACGGCCGAGTCAGCGATGGCCTCTTCATCAAGATCATCGACGCTGAGGAAGCTCGAGACACCAAGGTAGGTGTTCATCGTCCGCTCAGCGTCAGGAGTAACCACGATCACGCAGCGCCCGGTGGGAGTTCCGTGCTCGCCGGGTGGACGGTGGAACGTCACGCCGACAGCGCGCATGTCGTGCCCGAACACATCACCTAGATCGTCGCCATTGACCTTGCCGATGTACGCCGCGCGGCCACCGAAGCTGGCGATGCCACACGCCGTGTTTGCCGCGGACCCTCCGCTCATTTCTACCGCGCTATCGAGAGCCGCGTACAGCTCGACCGCGCGCTCGGTCTCGATCAGGGTCATCGAGCCCTTCACGAGATTGTAGCTGTCGAGGAAAGCCTCGTCTGTCGACGCGATCACGTCGACGAGGGCGTTGCCAATCCCGATCACGTCGAAACGCGGGCGATCCGGGCCGGCGTTGTTCGAGAATCGTCCGATCAAGTCAGGCACGGCCGATCACGTTACCGCCAGTACCATCTCGCCGATGGAAACGCCGTCGATCATCACCAAAGGGCATGACCCGTACCGACTGCCAACGGGCGCCAGGCCGACCCGATATGACGTACGCCTACGCCCCTCACTTGAAGATTCGAGCTTCAGCGGCGAGGTCAAAATCCAGTTGGACGTCGAACGCTGGATCGACGAGTTGGTGCTGAATGCGGCTGAACTGGAGATTCACGGCTGTCAGATCGACGGCGTCGATGCACAGTGGGCGCTCGAAGAGTCAACTGAGAGGCTATTTGTGCGCCCTGGATTGTCGATTGCGGAGGGGTCTGCCACCCTCGTCGTGCAATTCGATGGCGTCCTCAACGACATGCTGCGCGGCTTCTACCGAAGCACGTACATCGACAGCAACGGTGACGAGCAAGTGATCGCCACCACCCAGATGGAGGCCACCGATTGCCGACGGTCCTTTCCCTGTTGGGATGAGCCAGAGTTCAAGGCAATCTTCGGAGTCACTCTGGACGTTGCCGAGGGTCTCACCGCCATCTCGAACGCACCCGAGGTCGAACAGACGACAATCGATGGTCGTACCACGATCACGTTCGCCGACACGATGACGATGAGCACCTATCTCGTGGCATTCGTGGTCGGAAGGCTCGAAGCAACCGAAGCGGTCGACGTCGACGGCACCCCACTCAGGGTTGTACACGTACCCGGAAACGAGCACCTGACGGCATTCGGTCTCGATGTCGGCGCGTTCTGCCTTCGTTGGTTCCAGAACTACTACGGCATCGCGTACCCCGGAGACAAAGTCGACCTCGTCGCCCTCCCCGATTTTGCGGCTGGGGCAATGGAGAACCTCGGATGTATCACCTTCCGTGAAAGCCTGCTTCTCGTCGACCCTGACACGAGCACACAGAACGAACGGCAGCAGGTGACCGACGTGGTGGCACACGAACTCGCTCACATGTGGTTTGGCGATCTCGTCACGATGCGTTGGTGGAACGGCATCTGGCTGAACGAAGCTTTTGCCACGTTCATGGAAGTGGCCGCATGCGACGCCTACCGCCCTGAGTGGGAACGATGGACGAGCTTCGGCGTCGAGCGCACCGTTGCTTTCGAAACCGACTCGCTGGTCAGCACCCGGCCAGTGGAGTTCGAAGTGCGTTCGCCTGACGAATGCGAAGGGATGTTCGACGTACTGACCTACCAGAAAGGCGGCGCGCTGCTGCGCATGCTGGAGCAGTACCTCGGTGAAGACCGCTTTCGCGAAGGCGTCAGCAACTATCTGCGAACACATTCGTACGGCAATACCGAGACGAATGACCTGTGGGACGCGATCGAGATCACCACTGGCGACCCCGTCCGGCGACTCATGGACTCATGGATCTGGCAGCCCGGGTTTCCCCTGATAAGCGCCACGCTGACGGACGTCGACGGGGCCTCTGCGGTCGTGCTCGAGCAGCGCCGCCTCCGGTTCGACGACAGCCACGGCGGCATCGACGACGACTCGCCAATCTGGATCGTTCCGGTGCACGTACGAAACGGGGATACAACCACCAAGGTGTTGCTCGATGCAGAGCAGACAGCTGAACCCATCATTCTCACTGACCCGAGTGGACCGGTGGTCGTCAACGCTGGGGGCCACGGCTTCTTCCGTGTCGCTTACGACAGTGAACTGCGAGCTCGGATCGACGCGGACGCTCTGGCCTCGCTCAGCACGCTTGAGCGCTACAACCTTGTCGATGATGCTTGGTCGGCGACCATTGCCGGCAGGCTGTCGGCCTCTGACCTGCTCACGTTCCTCGAGAGGTTCCGTGACGAGCGCGAGCACACCGTGTGGCAGGCGATCGTCGTTGCTCTGAGGGGCCTGAGCCGGTTGATCGACGATGCGGCGTTCGAAGCGTTCCAGCAGAGGGTGCGCACACTCGCTAATCCTGCTCTCGAGCAGCTCGGTGAGCCCACCGCTGGCGAGTCCGATCTCACGGGCAAGTTGCGCGGCCTGCTCACCTCGACCCTCGGGGTGCTCGGGGGCGACCTCGGAGTTCAAGCGAGATGCCGCGAGCTGTTTGATGCAGCTAGCGACGACCCAGGCCAGGTCGATCCTGAGCTGACGGCAGCCGCCACCAGCGTTGTCGCTGCGAGCGGCGATGTCGAGACCTACGAGCGAATGCTCGTCGGCATCAAGAACGGGAGCACGCCTCAAGAGCAGCTAAGGCACCTCTACGCACTCGCCGAATTCGACGAAGAAGTGCTCATCATCCGGACCTGCGAGTTCGCGATGAGCGACGCCGTCAAGTCGCAGAACGCTCCATATCTGATCCGGCTGGCGATCGCCAACCGCCGCCACGGCCCAGCTGCCTGGAGCTTCGTGCGAGACAACTGGTCCGCGGCCAACGAACGTTTCCCGAGCAACACCATCGTGCGCATGGTCGACACCGTGAAGCTCCTCAACTCACCCAGTCTCGTCGAGGATGTCGAGGCGTTCTTTGCCGAGCACCCGATCGATCAGGCGGCTCAAACACTGGATCAAGTCCTCGAGCGTCAGCGGGTGAACACCGCCCTACGAACCCGCGAGTCCGACCGATTCTCCGCCGATTTGACCTAACCGCGGTGAGTTTCGGCGCGACCTGTCCGCGCTCAAGCTCATCGGTGATCCGAGTTCGACCTTGCGGTGAGTTTCGGCGCGACCCCCTCGCGCTCAAGCTCATCGGTGATTGCTCGATCAGCGTTTACGGAGGGTCCACACCTGTTCTGACGGGAAGCGTTTGGCCCACTCTGCTGTGACCCAGTACTTCGTGCCGCTCTCTTCGGATGGCGCCTGGATCTCGACGTAGTCGACAACGTCGAACCCGACATTGCGGAAGAGCCGCAACCAGGAGGAGATCTCCATGTTGAATTCGATCCCGCCGGGGTCCTCGACGGCGTCGGTCCAATCGAGTCGGCCGAGACCAAAATAGTCGCGCTCCAGCGTGAAGCTCGCTGGGCCAGAGCCATCCGGAGGGGAACACACCATTCCGAGCGGATGGTTTCCCAGAAAGATGAGGTCGCCCCCTGCCTTCAGGAGCCTGTGCGCTTCCGGAATCCACACATGCGGATCGCACCAGATGGCTGCGCCGTATTCGCTGATCGCAAAGTCGAACGATTCATCCGGCTGGGGAACAGTTTCAGCGTTCCCATGCACCCATTCGATATCGGTAAGGCCGTGCTCAGCTGCGAGCCGTCGAGCCGTGACGAGTTGCTGCTCGGAGTTGTCGATGGCGTACACCGAAGCCCCGCGCCGACGCATCCAGGCTGAGATGTACCCGGTGCCACAGCCGAGTTCGATCGCCCGGCAACCTTCCAAGCTGTCAGGAAGCAGCCCGAGTTCGTCATTCGGTATGCCCCACATTCCCCACGATGGTTCCTGTGCCCAGTTCTGCTCCCCTGCCGCCACCCATTCCGGCGCATATTCGTCCCAGTGTCGACGATTCTCCACGACATGGTCCGGCAGTTCCGTTATCTCATCCATCCCCACACCGCCAGAATGCCACACAGCGGCCCTCCGGTGAGCGAAGGCGCGACCTGTCCGCGCCTTCGCTCACCGCAACATCGCCCAACCTCCCACGGGTGAGCTTGAGCGCGACCTGTCCGCGCCTTCGCTCACCGGTGGGCGTGTTTGAGGGCTTCGCGCTTGGTGAGACCGGAAAACTCGGCGGCGTGCTGGTCGACGAAGGCGTAGACCGCGTCGGGATCGACCCTCGCGTACTGACGGAGAGCCCAGCCGATGGCCTTACGGATGAAGAACTCGGTGTCGTCGGCCCGGGCAAGTGAGTACCGGAACAGGCGATCATTATCAGTCTTCTCCCCGTACTTGAGCTGATGGAGGATCGCTGTGCGGGCGAGCCACATGTTCTCGCTGTCGATCCACTCATCCATAACCGCAGCGAGATCTGGGTTCGCGGTAACCAACCCTCCGACGGTTTGCGAAGCCAGCGCATCAACTGTGTCCCACCATGACTTGGTGACGATGAGCTGTTCGACGGCGGTGAGATCGCTGGTCCGTATACGCTTCACGTTGGCATTCAAGACGTCCGATGCCACGTACTGAAACTCACGTTCGGGCTGCATCCAGCACTGGTTGGCAAACTGGATGATGTCGTCGGGGTTTGCCTGCTTAGCGGCCCGCATCGTCGCCCGAGCTGCAGAACGTCTTTCGGGTGACTTCACGCCGAGGAACTCGTACCGATCCTTCATATAGGCGGCCATCTGAAGGCCCTGGTCACTGTCGGCGACCTCGATGAGCGACCGACGAAGTTGATCGAGATCGAGAAGTCTCGCCATCAGGTCAATCTTGCCACTCCTCGCCAACAACGAAGGCGAGATGCGCCAAGCGGCTGGCGTCGGTACTGTCGTGCAATGCATCCGAGTGTTGAGCAACTCATCGAGCGGTACGACCTCGCTCCTCTCGAAGTAGAAGGAACGTTGTTCACCAACACGTACCGGCCCGAAGCCGACGATGGGAGCCCGGTTGGCACCGCAATAATTGGGATGTACAGCCACGAGCCACTCAGCCGCTCGCTGTTCCACAGATTGCCCGCCGACGAAATCTGGCACTTCTACGGTGGCGACCCGATCCGGCTCGTGCTGCTGTCACCTGATGGATCGTCGGACGAGGTCTGGCTCGGGCTCGACTTTGCACGCGGGCAACACGTGCAATACGTCATCCCAGCTGGCACCTGGCAGGCGGGCGAACTCTCACCTGACGGGATCTACGGCCTATTCGGCTGCACCATGGCCCCAGGATTCACCGAAGCCGGATTCGAAGGCGGAGCAAAGTCGGTGCTACTAGCCAGCCATCCCAACCGGAGCGATGACATCGACCGCCTCGGAATTCCCGATGGCGAGGCTCACACCATGAGCGCCGGATCCGCCAGCTAACGACAACTACCATCCCACAGGTGAAAGAGTTGGCCGACAGCACTGATCGAATAGCGGCCGCTACCAAGTTCTCGGGAGCGGTCCGGGTGACTTCAGCACCTAGCGGTCTGGAGTGGAGCTAAGGAGAATCGAACTCCTGACCTCGTCATTGCGAACGACGCGCTCTACCAACTGAGCTATAGCCCCAAATGCAACCGGGAGTGTAGCGCTGTAGCGCCGAAGTGAGTCAGCCGCTGTGAGTCAGTAATTGTCGAGCCAGCCGTCGTTCCAACCGGCGGCGTCACGCTGGCGCAGCTGAGCCAGGAGGTAGACGTACCCGCACAGAGCGAGGAACGACAGAGCAAAGACGTAGAGCAGCACTGTGGATGAGGTTGTGCCGGCTAGGAAGAGGGTGCAAGCAGTGGTGATGACGAGCAGGAACAAGACGTTGCTCCGGCGCCTTTTCACCGCCACTCGAGGGTCTGCTGCGGAGTTCTCAGGCGGCCGATCCATGTGAGTTTGACGATGCGGGCGGTCGTGGCCACCAGTTGAATCACCATGAGTACGAAGCTTTGCACCATTCCGAGGAGCACGCTGCTCGGCGGGACGTGAGCCGGATTTGCCCGCACTCGATCGTGTTCGGGCGGGCGGCGCCGGCGAAGCGTGCACAGCTGCTTGACGATGATGCGCATGCCCGGGGCGACCGCCGGCGGCAGGGCGTTGCAGCGGGGACTGTGCAAGGGGGCGGCCCATTGCCCGCATCGTGCCGCGGGGCGGCGTTGCCGTGCTCTGGAGCTTGTTCAGCTGGCGACGGAAATCGGTGACCGATGAGTTCGGACGGTTCTCGACACGTGACCGAAGCATTGGAGGCAGAAGTACTGCAGCCCATGCAGCAGCGACGACGAGGAGGACGAGTTGAGCCATGTGAGAGGTGTGTGATTCTTGAGGTTCGTTGTGTTCAGTGGCGGATCGAGGTGGTCTTGTGACCGCTCGAAGCCTTGTATGACAATTCTACGACAAATATTACGACGGATGCAATATTAGGTGAGACGTCCGTCACGCCTCGTCATCGCGGCGATACACCCCGGAACGGCCTCCGGTCTTCTCCCACAGCGCCAATTCGCCGATCACCATGCCTCGATCGGCTGACTTACACATGTCGTACACGGTCAGCGCAGCAACGCTGCAGGCGTGAAGGGCCTCCATCTCGACGCCCGTGCGATCAACGGTGTCGACCTGTGCCTCGATGGCGACGAAGTCATCACCGATCTCGAAGTGCACCGACACGCTGCCGACCAGCAACGGGTGACACAGCGGGATCATGTCGGAGGTCCGCTTCGCGGCCTGGATCCCTGCGACACGCGCCACGGAGAGCACGTCGCCCTTCTTCACCTCGCGGTTGGCGATAGCCGCTGTGGTCTCAGGTTTCATGAAGACTTTGCAACGAGCAATGGCCCGTCGGTGCGTCGGCTCCTTCGGGGTGACATCGACCATCCGGGCGTGACCGAGGGGATCTAGGTGGGTGAAAGACAGATCACTCATTAACCCCGCACGTTAGTCGCGTAATTCTCCAGGTACCTTCGTCCCATGCCGTTGCCCTACAACCCCGTCGCACACGTCCGTACCGATGGCGTGAAATTCATCGACGTCCTGACCGACCACGGCCTCGATCAGCCGGTTCCGTCCTGTCCGGGATGGGACCTGGGCGATCTCGGCTGGCACCTGGGCAATGTCTGGAACTTTTGGGCTCGAATCGTTTCGGAGGGGCTGACAGACCTCGATCAGGTTCGTGCCATCGATTCGCCGAGCCGTCCGTCCGATGAACTCCTGCTCGATTGGATTTCGATTTCTCACAACAGTCTCAATTCGGCCCTCAGCCGCGCTCGCCCCGATCGAGCAGTGTGGACCTGGACCGGCACTAATCGCGACGCGCTCTGGGTCCGACGCCGGATGACCCAGGAAACAGCGGTTCACAGGTGGGACGCCGCTCATGCGGTCGGCCTGCCTTACAAAGTTCCGGCCGCGGTCGCTGCTGACGGGATCGATGAGTTCCTGTCCACGTTTGCAGGGCGGAGTATCGCTGAGGGGGCTGAGGCCGTTGGTGGCAGTGTCCATCTGCACTGCACCGATACCGGCCTCGATGTTGCGGAGGGAAGAGACAACCGCTCAATGGCCGGGGGCGAATGGTTGGTTTCGACACTCGACGAATCGGGTGCGACGTTCACACGCCAGCACGCGAAGGGTGACGCCGCGATCCGCGGGCGGGCACACGACCTTCTGATGTGGCTCTGGGGACGTGACGCTGGGCCGGTGGAGATCATCGGTGACGAAGACGTCGCCCAACGATTCCGGGATTACACCGCCAGCGCCTGAGTTAACTACGAGACGCGCTGACCGTGTTAACACTGGCTCTGGCAGCGAGGACTATCCGCCGAGCTGGCTCATCGACTTGCCAGGCCGAATGAAATTGACCTGATTGATCCGGTGACCGGCCCACTTCGTGGAAACTGCTGCCTCGATTCGAGCAGCGACCTGGTCGTCGGTCTCGCCGGCACGCAGCGCCGACAACAGATCGAACTCATCGGTGGCGAACAGGCAGGTTCGAAAATCGCCTTCGGCTGTGAGCCGCACGCGGTCGCAGTTGCCGCAGAAAGGCTTCGTGACGCTCGGGATGACCCCGATCACGCCCGCGCCATCGAGATACCGGAAGCGGTCGGCGGGCGCGGCACCACGTGCCCGAACCTGTTCGATCGGGTAGACAGCGTTAATCGCGGCGACAATCTCGTCTTGGCCGACGACCTTGTCGTTCATCCAGTGGCCCTCGGCATCGAGTGGCATGAACTCGATGAACCGCACCTCCACGCCATGCTCGCGGCCATACGTTGCGAGATCGACGATCTCGTTTTCGTTGACGTCGCGCTGGACAACAGCGTTGATCTTGACCGGATCAAACCCGGCCTGCTTCGCCGCCTCGATGCCATCGAGAACGCGCTCGAGTTCGTCGCGGCGTGTCATTCGGAGAAACTTCTCGCGATCGAGCGTGTCGAGGCTGATGTTCACCCGCTTGAGCCCTGCCTCGCGCAACGATTCGGCGACGAGGCGCATGGTTGCACCATTGGTCGTCATCGACAGATCGATCGGGCCGGCTTCGCCCGAGATGCCGGCGAGTTTCTGGACGAGGACAGGCAGATGCGCCCTTACCGTCGGTTCGCCGCCGGTGAGCCGAATGCCGGTCACTCCGTAATGCCCGACGAAGATCCGAGCCAAGCGCTCGATCTCTTCAAACGTCATCACCTCGGACCGAGGCAACCACTTCATTCCCTCTTCCGGCATGCAGTACGTGCACCGGAAGTTGCAGCGGTCGGTGATGGAGATCCGTAGATCTTTGATGGTGCGACCGTAGGAGTCGGTTAGATCGGTGGTCACGGCAAAGCTGCGATCGGTGGCCCGGCCATCCGAACAGCCTAATGAGTTGATCGGTCAGTCGTCGCCGCGTAATAGCAGGACGGCAACTTCTGAGCCTGCCGGGATGCCATCGCCATCGGGCACCACAGCCATCGCGTCGGCCGGCGACCATCGTCGGTGAACTCGCCGTTTACCCGCATGAAATGCACTTTGCCGTCGGATCGCCGGGTAAGCGCCGCATCGCAGAGCGCAACAATGCTTCGGCGGGTCAACCGATCGTGACCCATCATGCGCCGCAGCGCCGGGCGGGCGAGGAGTTCGAAGCTGACCATCGAACTGACGGGGTTACCTGGCAGCCCGAAGATCGGTACGCCGTCCAACCGACCGAAGGCGAACGGCTTCGCGGGCTTGATCGCGATCTGCATCCACGTCATGTCGGCGATCGTCCCGAGGACGGCTTTGACCACGTCGTAGTCGCCCATCGACACTCCCCCACTCGACACGATCGCGTCGCACCCGGAGGCCGCTGATCGGAGCACTGCCTCGAGTTCGGCTTCGTCATCACGGACCACTCCGAGATCGACAACATCGCACCCAGCCTCCGCGAGCATCGCCGCGAGCATCGTCTTGTTGCTCTCACGTATCTGGCCGAGCTGCAGCGGAGCGCCGTTATCGACCAACTCATCGCCCGTCGACAAAACCGCTACCCGCGGGCGCGGGTAGACGTCTACAACCTGCGCGTTGACGCTCGCAAGGACACCTTCGACGGACGGCGTGACAAGAGTGCCCGCGGGAAAGACTTCGTCTCCAGCATGGATGTCGTCACCGGCCCAGCGGATCGCCGTCGTCGGCTCGACGGAACGCGAAAGACGAACGCCGTCGTCACCGATCCGCTCGGAGTCTTCCACCATCACAACCGCATCCGCCCCCGGAGGCATCGGCGCACCGGTCATGATTCTGATGGCCTCACCAGGCCCAACCGCACGATCGGGAGCCGCTCCGGCGGCAATCTCTCCGACCACTTCGAGATCAACAGGTACCGATGAGACGTCGACCGAACGCACGGCATAACCATCGTCACGAGAGCAACGTACAGCCCCTTTAGCCTTGAGCCCCGTGACGACACCACTGACCGCCTTCCCAGCCGACGGCTACACAGCCCGCTGGCATACGTGGGACCACGAGGGCAACGAGACGCTCGCATTGCGTTGGGAAAACGAAGGGTGGACAGCCACAGGCGAAGTTGGTCGGGAGGCCGTGACTTACGTGATCCGTCTCTCGGCGACTTGGCAGGTGCGCCAATTTCTGCTTTTCCGGGACCTCGACGAGCCAGATCTCTGGCTCGGCACCGACGGCGGCGGTCGCTGGGGCGAGATGAACGGCGCCCATCGACCCGACATCGATGGCTGCGTCGACGTCCACCTTCCGTGTACGCCGTTCACCAACACACTGCCGATCCGCCGGCTGCAACTCGATATCGGTGACTCCGCTGAGGTCATGTCTGCCTCGGTCGACGTGGAAACCCTCGGTGTGGTGCACTCCAAACACCGGTATCACCGGCTGGGCCCCCGCCGATTCGAGCACACCCAACTCGGCTCAGACATCACAACCGAATTCGACATCGACGAATACGGCCTCCTCCACGACCTGCCCGAACACTTTCGCCGGATCTGATCCTCGATCCCCTCAAGTGAGCCGTGAGCGCAGCATGTGCACAGATCGCTCATCGAATCGAACGCCTCAAGCATGCTGTGAGCGAAGCATGCAGCATGTGCGCACAGCGCTCACACCAGATTCGGCCTGGGAAGAGGGTTAGGGAGCGAGGTTGGCGAGAAAGTCTTTGAGAGGGTCGCTCATTTCGGGGTTCTGGAGGCCCAGTTCGATCGAAGCGGTCAGAAATCCCAAGGGGGTACCGGTGTCGAGGCGACTCTCGTCGGCGACGACGGCGTGGAACGGAGATCGGAGAGCCTGGGCTCGGAGGGCGTCGGTCAGCTGCAGCTCTCCCCCGGCGCCGGGCTGCAGCGCCTCGATCTCAGCCCAGGCGTCAGCCGTCAGAACGTATCGACCCGTGAGGATGTAGTCGCTCGGCGCGTCGTCGGGCGAGGGCTTCTCCACTAGATCCTTCACGGCAATGACACCGTCGGCAGACAATTCTCCGGCGGGATCGATGACACCGTAAGAACCGACATGTTCGTGCGGGACCTCGACGACTGCAACAACACTTCCCCCGGTGGACGCGCATACCCCGTTCATCTGCGCGAGCACGCTTGAGCTCGACATCAACTCGTCGGGTAACAGCACTGCGAAGGGCTCATTCCCTACAGCCTCCCTGGCACACCCGATGGCGTGGCCGAGCCCTTTGGGATTGTCCTGGTAAACCACCGAGACGCGCCAATCCCGCCCAATACTGCGCAATCGCTCCGCCGTTTCGGTCTTGCCCTTTGCCTCCAGCGCATCGAGCAGCGCCGGGTCTGGAGCAAAGTACGCGTCGATCGCAGGCTTCGAGCGACTGCTGACGACCACGATGTGATCGATGCCGGCACCAAGCGCCTCGTCGATCACGATTTGGATAGCCGGCCGGTCGCCAATGGGAAACAATTCCTTGGGAACTGCCTTCGTGGCGGGGAGAAACCTTGTCCCCAATCCGGCTGCCGGGATAACTGCGCTGCGGACCTGCATGTGATCGACGATATCTTTTCTAACTCGATGCCCACGTATGTCTACAAGTTCGTCGATACAGGCGAGACCGTCGAAGTTCAGCAGTCGTTCAATGACGACACGCTGTCCGAATTCGCGCACCCCGAATCGGGTGAAGTGATGGCCGTGAAGAAAGTGTTCCAACCCGTCGGCGTCAGCTTCAAGGGTTCCGGATTCTTCAAGACCGACAATCGGCAGAAGTCGGCCGCCGCCGGCAAGTCGTCGGGCGACGCCGGCAAGTCGGACGACTCCGCCAAATCGGGTGACGCCGGCAAGTCGGGCGACTCCGCCAAGTCGGGCGAAAATGGATCGTCCAAGACCTCGTCGGAGACGTCGTCGTCCAGCGACAAGAACTCGTCCGGTTCCGACTCGAGTTCCTCGAAGTCCTCGTCCGAGTCGTCGAGCTCGTCGTCATCGGCATCATCCTCGACGTCGAAATCGTCCAGCTCCAAAGACTGACGATCCTGAACGGCGCGAGCCCAGAAGCTCGACGCCGTCGGTAAGCTCGCCACAGCCGACTCCCTCCGATCATTCCCGATCCGAGGAGACACCATGCATGTCGTGGCCCGAGCCCGACACTTCCTGGCCCGCCACCCGTGGGCGTACTGGGCAGTTGTCCTTTCCTTCGCCGCCATCGTGGCAGGCGCCATTTTCCACCAACTGTCGCTCCTCGAAGACGCACGCCAAGAGTGGCAAGAAACGCGGTCAGTTCTCGTTGCTGATACAGATCTCCAGCCGGGAGATTCAATCAGAGCTTCGAGCACCGACCTCCCGCTGGCGGTGCTGCCCGAAAGCGCCCTCGATGTCGTACCGAACGGGTCACGGCTCCGTCAGCGAGTGGCAGCCGGCGAGGTACTGGTCGCGGCTGATCTGACTCAGATACCGGGACCTGCCGCAAGGGCGGAACCAGGAACTGTCGTCGTCGGGCTGACCGATCCTCAGAGTCGAGGCGTGGTCGTTGGGCTCTCCGTGCAGGTCGCTGCCGATGGACTTGTGCTCTCTGCCGAGGCAACCGTCGTAGAAACGATCGACGACGTCGTCTTCGTTGCCGTTGCCGGGCACGAGGCCCCAGCCGTGGCGGCAGCAGCACACTCGGGCATTGCGACCCTGCTGTACCTGCCCTGAGCTGTACCTAGCTTGAAAGGATCAGCGCCAGTTGGCGGCCGCAACGATCAAGACAATGACGCCGAGCACTACTCGGTAGACGACGAACGGCATGAAGGTGTACAGGCGCACGATCTTCAGGGTGCCCCAGACGGCGAGCCACCCTGCCATTCCGGCCGTGATGGTCCCCACGATCATTGGCACGAGGAGTCCTTCCGGAATGCCATCGCCGACCAGACCTGCCAGCTTGAATACGCCCGCTCCGGCGATCACAGGAATCGACATCAGGAAACTGATCCGGACGGCAGCGTCGCGGTCGAATCCGATGGCCCGGCCGGCGGTCATCGTGATGCCGGACCTCGACGTGCCCGGATTGAGGGCCAGTGCCTGGGCCGCACCGACGATGAGCGCATCACGTGCCGAGAAGCTCTCGATCTTGCGGTTTCCCATGCGCCGGTCTGCCCAGGCCATGACGAGACCGAAGAGGATCAGCGATACACCGATGATCACGGGCGTTCCGAGCCGCCGATCGATCGTGCTTTCGAACAACGCACCGACCAGCGCAGCGGGAATGGTTGCGAGCACGAACAACCAGGCGAGACGACCCTGCGTGTTGACCGGACGCTGGCGACTGAACACCACCTTGACGCCTTCGCGGACGTAGACCACGAGATCACTCCAGAAGTACGCAACCACTGCAACCAAGGTGCCCATGTGCAGCGCTACGTCGAACGACTTCTTCACCGATGGGTCGAGTTCTTCCCAACCAGCCAGCCACGGCACGAGCAGCAGGTGCCCACTCGACGAAATCGGGAGGAACTCCGATACTCCCTGGACAATGCCCAGAATTATCGCTTGGTAGATCGGCACGAATGCCATTTCTACCCGAGTATCCGCCCGAGTCAGCTACATCCCGGGCTTCGAATCCACCTTTGTAGGTAATTCTTCGGTCGTATACGCCCAAAAATTCACCTACAAACGCTGATTCAGCGCCGCAGACCAACCAGTTGACGGTCGTTTCTTACGGTCGAGATGCCCATACCCAGGACTCACCTCGAAAGACGGATTCATGCGCCGACGTTCCAAGGTCATCTCAACCCTCGCAGTCGCCAGCCAGGTGGCGGGGGCGTTCGTTGTCATTGCCCCAACGACGGGGCAGGGCCATGTTGAGGCGACATCCACGGGTGTTGCTGATGGAACGGGGCTACGCGTAGCCGTCACCGCCATAAATCCCAACAACGGTCAAGATGACACGATCACACTTACATCAACGGGTCCATACATCCTCAACCGTGGAACGAACGAAGACTCCAACACCGACGGCGACCTCGACGTCACCGGTTACACCCCCAACATTCCGTAGGCCGTCAAGCGACAAATACACGTTTGTAGGTAATTTTGCGGTCATATACGCCCAAAATTCACCTACAAACGTGGACTACCGAGGGTCAGGACGGGTTGACGGACGGCACGATGCGAGGAGTCCACGGCCGTGGCTCGTCCCAGTGATGGCCCACAACCGCGCCGGCGCGCAGCGCTGAGCAGAAATCGGCGGCACTTGAGAAGTCAGGCATCTCCACGTAGGCCGCGCCCAGGGCCGCTGGAACATGTGCGTCGCTACCGGCGCCGGCGGCGATTCCGAATTCAGCGGCAAACTCGGCGGAACGGCGATTGAGGCTGGCGAGCGATGTCTTCGCGTTCAGCACCTCGACGACATCGA
>JADWMG010000237.1 GCA_015767405.1 Actinomycetota bacterium | reverse complement strand
GCGACCGTGCAGGCGTGACACCCGATGCAACTGTCGCTGTCGAGCAGAAATCCGAGGCGTGTCACGAAACCAGAGCCGCCGAGCGCGCCGCAGTCCAAGCGTTGTATCCACCGAGCAGGTCTGACACGTCGCCGAACCCGGCCTCCTTCATTCGGCTGACCGCAATCGATGAGCGGAATCCAACTGCGCAGTAGCTGACCGTCGGCTTGCTCCCTTCCAACGCGTCGAGTTGCTCATTGAGGCGAGTCAGCGGAATGAGCAAAGCGTCCTCGATCACACCTCCGACAAACTCGGCGTACCACCCCGCGAGGCCCACATTGACCGAACCTTTCAGGTGTCCGGCAGCGAAATCGTTTGGGTCCCGTGTATCGATCACGACAGCCCCAGCATCACAGTGGGCGAGTGCCTCGGCCAAATTCAACGCGACAGGTTCGCGCCGTCGAAGACCGGGTGTACCTTGCTGTTGAGCGATGCGTCATACGAGAAGTAGGCGGCTGGGACATTTTGGCCACCAGTGAGGACTTCAACGAAACGGCCTTTGGCCATGGGAGCCAGTGCGTAGTTGTTCGCATGTTGCGCGCCGATCGTCGACCAAGTCTCAGTCGAAAGGTTCTTGCCGCAAGATGACCCGGCACCGTGTCCGGGGTATTCACGTGCCGAGTTCGGAAGTGTCGGCAATTGGCCCTTGGGAATGACCGACGACTCGTTGCGCTCCGTCGTCTCTCGTTTGACGCAACCACCTCCACCGACAATGACGACCTTGTGATGAGTAGCTGTAGCCATGACGCTTCCCCTTGGATGCTCAATATGTCCGCGTCGAACTTAGGCGTGATAGTCGATGCGACCGATTGGCATGAATGTACGGTCTTTCGGTGTGCCGGTCAAGTGGAATTATCCAAATCAGGCCCAGCAGGCCGAAGCTCACTACGCCCGCCGGCCGTCCAGTTGGACACGAAACGATACCGATCGCCCCGAATGGTCGTCGTGCGCCACTCGATCGGGCGGCCATCGCGGCAACCGACACGTTCGAGAAAGAAGGCCGCATCAGACTTCCGGAGCCCGAGCCGCGCGCGATCAGCCGAAGTCGGAATAACAGGGGTCAGACGCTCCCAACCTTGGTTCGGTACCGGGGCGCCGATCTTGGCCAGCTCGGCGTACAGCGCGGTGTGGCTCCAGTCGACATCGAGAAGAGGAGTCGCCATATCCAGCGGAAGCCACGCTCGGTCGACCGCCAACGGGTTGCCACCAGCCAGCCGGAGTCGTTCGAGTAGCACTAGCTCCTCTTCCTCTTCTAACTCAAGGTGCAGAGCAGCAATGGAGTCGGTGACAACCTCGAGTCGAATCACCTCGCTCGTCTGGTTCACACCAGTCGACTCAATGGATTGAAAGAGGCTGTACAACGTTCCCAGAGACTGCTCGAACTCTGAGCGATTGACGACGGTGCCCTTCCCCCGCTCGCGCTTCAAGACACCGGTCTTGTTCAAGTGCCGAACGGCCTCGCGCACCGTGTGGCGACTCACTCCGTATGACTCGGTCAGATCGAGATCAGTGGGAAAGCCATCATCGAACTCGCGGGCTTCCAGCCGTCGTAATAGGTCGGTCTCGAGCTGAGCCCAAAGCGGCATTGGACTACCACGATCGAGCGGGTTCATCGGCATATCTGGGTCCCCGTTCTGGCGCTGTCTCTTCCAAAATCAGACCATATCATAACCTATGTATGTACGGTCTTTCGATCAATCTTGGCCGCCCTTGAGGCGTGTTCTCTCGCTAGCTGCCCCGGCAATAGGGTGGCCTGATGTCGACGTTCAAGCAGCGCATGCAGACCGGCGCGATTCTCACGCGGAGCAACATCAAGCACTTCGAGAGGCCCGATCGGCTCCCGAGAGCCATGTTGGCGATGCGGAAATGGGGAACCTCACCAGCCGGAATCCTGGCCGCCTCAGCAGCTCGCTACCCCGAGAATGTCGCCTTGATCGACGACGAAGGCAGCATCACGTATGAAGATCTCTGGGCTAGGACCAACTCCGTAGCAGCTGCGCTCGCAGATCGCGGGGTGGGCGCCGGTGTCGGTGTCGGGATCCTGTGTCGAAACCATCGCGGCTTCATCGAGTGGCTCATGGCAGCGGCGGCGACGGGGGCCGATATCACGTTACTGAACACCGGTTTCGCGAGTCCTCAACTGGCAGACGTCGTCGAACACGAGAACATATCGATTCTGATTCACGACAATGAGTTCGCGGCGATCGTGTCCGATTGTGGCGTCGAACAAGCCTTTGACGAAGATGCGCTGAACTCGTTCGCCACATCGAATCGAATGGTCGAACCGAACAATCGAGGGGGGCGGATCGTGATCCTCACCTCAGGAACAACCGGAAGGCCCAAGGGCGCAGCCCGGCGAAGTGATTCATCCGCGCTCGAAGCGGTCGCAGCTCTTCTGCAGAAACTCCCCTTCAAGATCGGTGATACACAGGTCGTCTGTGCCCCAGCGTTCCATGCGTGGGGGTTCGGCAACCTGCTTCTCGGGATCGGTCGGTGCAGCACAAGCATCATCAACCGGCGGTTCGATCCCAGCGCAACGTTCGACTCGCTGGCCGAACACAGAGCCGACGTGCTCGTCGTCGTGCCCGTCATGCTGGCCCGCATGCTCGAGCTTCCATCGAAGAGCAAACTGCCAACACCGAACCTCAAGGTGATCGCTTCGAGCGGGTCCGCAATCGGCAGCAAGCTCGTGCTCGACGTTCTGAAATTCTTTGGCCCCGTGCTCTACAACCTGTACGGCTCAACCGAGGTCTCGTTTGCCACGATCGCAACACCAGAAGACCTCGCCGAGGCGCCATCGACCGCTGGCCGCGTTGCGTTGGCCGTCGATGTCGAAATCCTCGATGCCGCCGGCAACCAGCTCCCGGACGGAAGAACCGGCCGGGTCTTCGTCGGTGCCTCGATGCGGTTCCAGGGCTACACAAGCGGCGGAACCAAGGAAGAGATACGAGGCCTGCTCTCATCCGGGGATCTCGGCCACTTCCGAAATGGCCTGCTATTCGTGGAAGGTCGCGAAGACGACATGATCGTGTCGGGAGGAGAGAACGTATTCCCGCAAGAAGTGGAGGAGTTCTTGAATCAGCACCCCGCCATCAAGGATGCCGCCGTAGTCGGTGTGCCCGATGACGATTTCGGTCAAGGCCTCGCGGCGTTTGTCGTGCTCTCCGACGAGTTGACAGTGGACGAAGTCCGCGCCCATGTGAAGGATCACCTCGCACGCCACAAGGTTCCGCGCCAGGTGCACTTCGTCGACGAACTCCCACGTAACCCGACCGGCAAATTACTCAGACGCTCAATGATCGACACCGCGACGGGTGGTCCCAATGACGACTGAACCCAGCGACCCCGGCGTTCTCGCCGTCGAAGACATCGGCCGCGTACGCGTCCTCACATTCGATCGTCCAGGAGCATTGAACGCATTCAATGACGATCTCTATGACGCCGTGCGCAAAGCATTGGAAGACGCTGCGAATCTGCCTGACATTGCTG
Source organism: Actinomycetota bacterium (assembly GCA_015767405.1). Taxonomy (GTDB): domain Bacteria; phylum Actinomycetota; class Acidimicrobiia; order Acidimicrobiales; family Ilumatobacteraceae; genus Sva-07. The sequence goes on along the minus strand of JADWMG010000237.1, from coordinate 363 downwards.
TGGTCGTGATGACCGGACGCGGCCGGGCTTTCACAGCGGGGCAAGACCTGGACGAGTTGGCCGAGCTTCGACGCCACGACGATGGTCAGCCGCACGGGTTCTATCCGTTCATCGAAACTGTGGAGACCTTTCCGAAACCGCTCATTGCGGCTGTCAATGGCATCGCCGTGGGCATCGGCTTGACCGTCTTACCGCACTGCGACATCGTTCTCATCGGCGACGCTGCCCGCCTGCGAGCGCCTTTCGTCAGCCTCGGCGTAACTGCTGAAGCCGGCAGTACCTATCTGCTGCCCGCCGCAATCGGGTGGCAGGCGACGGCCCAGCTGCTGTACACAGCCGAATGGCTCGACGCCGATCGAGCTG
>JADWMG010000236.1 GCA_015767405.1 Actinomycetota bacterium | reverse complement strand
AGTCAGCGGTCTTTCCCGCTGCCAGCGGTCTTTCCCACTGTCATCCCTCACTTCTGTTGCCGGGCTGTGATGGATTGGCCCCGTGCGGCATTTCTGCTCACGATGACTCTTCGCTCATCTGATCGAAATCAGGCGGCGAGAGTGAACTGCTCTTCGGCAATTCTGTTTTTTGCCCCGTTTAGCGAGTCTGAGCAACTCGAGTCGCAAACTCGAACAGCGTTACTGACGTCGAAACCAGTCAGCCCCGTGTACTTGTTTTGAATTCCTATGTGAACCCATTCTATCTGGCGTCGCCGTATTTGTTGGCCCGGTTGATCGCGGTGGTGATCTCGCGCTCGACGTCACGTTCGGCCAGGCGCTGGCGCTTGTCACCCTTTGTGCGACCCTTGGCCAGGCCCAACTCCATCTTGACCCGTCCCTCTTTCCAATAGAGGCGGAGAGGAACGAATGTGAGGCCGCCTTGCGCCATGCGGGCTTCGAGCTTGTCGATTTCGGCTCGGTTCAGGAGCAGCTTGCGGGCTCGGTCTGGATCATGTGCGCCATATCCGATCGCGTTCGTGTAAGGCGGGATATGGATGCCATCCAGCCACATCTCGCCGTTCTGTACGCGGGCGTATCCCTCGGCGATCTGGGCGTTGCCTTCCCGCAGGCTCTTGACCTCGCTGCCGGTGAGCACCATGCCGGCCTCGTAGGTGTCGAGAATGTCGTAGTCACGGTAGGCGCGCTTGTAGCTGGCGATCAGCGTGGTGCCGTCGTCGGTCTTGCGCTTGGTCTTCTTGCCCTTCGCCATGAGACAACGAACCCTATCCAGGAGCGCTCGTGGGCGGTCGGTACGATTCGCTCGGTGATCGAGATTTCCCGTGCGGCATATGCAGAGATGGTGAGCCAGGCGCTCGACGAGTACCCCCTCGAAGCGTGTGGGCTCATCGCCGGTCCGCCGAGCACGAGCGGGGGAGCAGGCGACCGGGCAGCGGTCTTCTATCCGTGCACGAATGTGGCTGAGTCGGCTCGTGTCTACACGATTGATCCGAAAGGTCACCTGCGAGCGGAGATGGACGCGGAGGATCGCGACTTCGAGATCAACGGCGTGGTTCACAGCCACACACATTCCGAGCCTTATCCCAGCCCGACAGACGTGGCGGCGGCGCCGGATGCGTCGTGGCACTACGTGATCGTGAGCCTGAAGCGTGAGGGCCCAGAGGTCCGCAGCTACCGGATCATCAACGGCGAAATCGCCAGCGAACCGATTGCGATCGTCTGATACAGCTTGCCGGAGACCCCGGCCCGGTAGCGGTGCAATCGTGTCCCCGGTACTATTCCTGACTAGTCACATCGGATTAGTCGGAATATCCCCCACGGCATCGATGTTGACATTGGAGTGACCGTGATGAACGTGATGACAGCGCCCATGCCGGGCCTCATAAACGAGAGTGTGCTCGACATGATCGGCGACACGCCGATGGTGGACGTTTCTCGGCTGTCACCCAACCCGAACGTCCGCATCCTCGCCAAGATGGAGATGCAGAACCCGTTCGGATCGGTGAAGGACCGCGTCGCGAAGGCGATGATCGAGGCTGCTGAGCAGGATGGCCGGCTGCTTCCTGGCCAGACCATCCTCGAACCGTCGTCAGGGAACACAGGTATCGCGCTTGCGGCGATCGCCCGGATCAAGGGGTACCCGATCAAGATCATGATGCCGGCGAACGTGTCGGTCGAGCGGCGCCAGATGCTCGAAGTGTTCGGCGCTGAACTCATCCTCACACCGGGTGAAGAAGGCTCCAACGGCGCCGTCGCTCGTGCTCGGGTCCTGGCCGCTGAACATCCGGAGTGGTACTTCCCCTATCAGTACGCGAACGACGCCAATCCGAGGGCCCACTACGACGGAACAGGCCCGGAGATCTACCGAGACGTTCCCGAGATGACTCACTTCGTTGCTGGGCTCGGCACCAGCGGCACGCTGATGGGTGCCGGTAGCTACTTCAAGGAACAGAACCCCGACATTCAGATTGTCGCCGTGGAGCCGCCCCTCGGTGAGAGCGTTGAAGGATTACGGAACATCGGAGAGGGGTACATCCCGCCGGTCTTCGAGGCTTGGAACGGCTATGACCTGCTCGACCGCAAGCGGGTTGTGCGTCCTCGGGAATCGATCGAATGGACACGTCGCCTCGTCCAGGAGTGCGGTGTGTTCGCCGGGATTTCAGCCGGCGCGGCCCTGGCCGGATGCGCGAAGGTGGCTGCAGAGATCGATTACGGAACAATTGTCTTCGTCGTGTCCGATGGCGGCTGGAAGTACCTCTCCACCGGCGCTTACACCGACGATCTCGATGAGGCCGAGGCAAAGGCCGAACAGATCATTTACTTCTGAGCGGCCTGAGTCGGAGCCGAATCGCGCGTTCTCGTGAACTATTACCGACGACACGTCGGTAATAGTTCACGAGAACGAAGGCGCTTCAAGACATTCTCAAGACTTGCGGGAATCCCTCACTGGCCGCGTTCGGTCTGCCACAATGCGAGAATGAGTGACTCGGACACGAACGACCCCTCGACGCCTTCAGAAGGATCAACGCCCCCGTCGACGCCCCCAGAGGGAACGACGCCCCCACCACCACCACCACCACCACCTCCGCCTCCTGGTGGCGCTGACACACCGGCTGGTGGCGCTGACACGCCCGGTGAGGCAGACAAGCCGACCGAGCAGGTTCCGACAACCGATATGCCTCCGACCACGCAGATGCCCGCAACCGGTGCGGCTGCTGCGGCAGCCGGTGCAGGCGCAGCAGCCGCAGGAGCGGCGGCAGGGTCTGATCTTCCCCCCGTGCCACCGACCGGCCCTCCGCCTCCTGATGGCACCGCAGATCCGAACGCAGCCGAAGATGTGCCCTGGTACAAGAAGCCGGGTCCACTCGCCGTAGCGATTCTCGGAGGCTTGCTGCTTGCAGCGCTCGTCGCCTGGATGATCTGGGGCGGTAGCGACGACAGCGAGACTGATCTGTCGGCGAATCGGTTGATCTTGGAAACCGTTGACGAAGCCGGATCGCCGATCGATCGCGGTTTCATTGCGACTGTAAGAGGCGCTGCCGGCGAGCCGAACGCGTTCGTTTGGAAAATACCCGAGGACGCGAAAGCCCCTCAGCCAGCTGGTAACACGAGCGGCTCGAACGGAAGGGTCGAGTTCGCGTGGGCGGCTGACGAAAGCGTGAGTGATCCGCTGGAGTGGACGTCGGACATTTCGGTGGTCGAAGAGGTCCCGGCTGGCTGGTTGCCACCTGGACCGCTCGTCGATTGCGTGCATCAACGCGCCGACCAGCAGAATCAGACAGTGTCGTTGAGCGTCGAGGTGGAGCCAGCTGACCCCACCGTGGCTCGGACTGCAACGTATTTCTTCCCGAACTTCACGTTCGTACCTGGTGACGTCGTGACGTGCGCACTGGTGAGCGGCACACCACCTGAAACCACCACGTCGACAACCACGACGACGACATCGACCACGACGTCGACGACGTCCACCACGGTTCCCGAGACGACAACAACGGTCCTCGAAACGACGACGGTTCCCGAAACGACGACGGTCCCCGAGACAACTGCGGCACCGACGACTGCCCCGCCGACGACTGCGCCAGCGGCAACGCTGTGGGATTCGATGCAGGCTGACCCCAACATTTCGGAGTTCGTGGCACTGTCGACACAGGTCGGTCTCGACGCCGACTTCAATGATCCAACCAAGATCATGACGGTCCTTGCTCCGCAGAACGGAGCGATGGTCGTACCTCCTACCGATCCTGAGATCCTGGCAATGCTCGAGAACTTCATTATCGACGGCCAGGCACTGACGGAGGCAGATATCGCGGCTGGCGCCACTACCCCGGCCGCTCGTGGCGGCGCGGTCTATGCCGTCGTTGCCGGG